>NZ_JAMPLI010000024.1:0-89445 GCF_039962475.1 Leptolyngbya sp. GB1-A1
ATTTAGGACATGGGTTTATGAGCCTAATTGACCAGATCAACCAGTTTCCAGGCTGGTTGCCTCACTTGGCTCCTCAGCGCTTTTCCTCTGCCTAGAGTGATGAAACAGGGATAAGTAAAACTGGGGCAGTCTTCTGATTCTGTAATCATCAAATTGATTTTGATTTGAATTCTGAATATCCTTTTAGTCTTTTTTAAGTTAAAAAAGATTGTGGAAGGCGTATAGTTCTACCAAAAGTTGAGTTTACAAGCCCATTCGCTTGGCTTTAACTGTAACTAACCTGGTCAGCATTTATTTTTGAAGAGAAGTAATTCATGATGAAATCTCAATTCGCTCATGCACTGATCAAAAAGTTGATCCTTTCTGCTGGCGTTGTTAGCGCAATGGTTGCGGCAGGTGCAGTCATTGAAAGCCCGATCGCCCGCGCTGCCTATCCTGAGCGCACGCCGGGAACCTTTGAATGCCGCAACAGCCTCGACCCTCAGTGCGAAAACCCTGCTCGTGAGATTGAGTCAGAGGCATGGCGCGCCCGCAACAATCCCGGTCCTGATTTTGCTGAATCGCCCAGAATCACTCAGGAGCCGGAAGCAGGAAATCAGCAGTGCCGGAACAATCAGAACGTTGTGCTTTGCAGCAATCCCATTCGCTACACCGTAGAAGATCCTGAAGCTTGGTCGACCTTCTTCCCGGAGTCGCGCTAGTCGCCGCGTTGGTCGGGCTTTTCCTGAGTTAAATCAAACCTGACCAATTAAGCCTAGTCGATCAAGCCTAGCCTGTTCAAAACTGAATCAAAACGGTGGGGGCAATTACCCCAAAGGGGACTGCGGAAGAACCGACTTGCCCCCTTTTTTATGTCTTCATCTTTAGCTCAACATCTTCTCAACGCTGAGCCTGCCACAGCGAGTTCTACTGCGATCGAGCGTCCTGAATCGGCTTGCCGGTCAGAGATTGCAGGTTTGCTAGCCGCGATCGTCCCTGTCCTTTAACAAACTCGATTCTGGGATTGCCGATGCCATAGGTGAGGGCATAACTTTGAGTCAGCAGCCAGAGCCAGAGCGATGGATTCTTTGCCTCCAGCCAGGGCTGAATCGATCGCGCCAGGGAAGGAACCCAGCGCAGCAACCAGCACATCAGCGCAAACAGGGTGAAGTTGACATAGCTGCCCACCCAGCGCATTAGATCCCGTGGGCCTGCCAGTTCCCAGATCCACAGCAGCAGCGACGGATTCAGCCAGGCCGCCTTAATTGCCATCCGGTTAAAGGGAATCCAGCCCGCCCGGTCTTTGATAAAGCGATCGGCAACGGCAGGAGGTTCGCTGGCAAGAATGCCAAAAAAAGTATTGAGCATCGAGTTCACCCGCTGGGGCGCAATAAAACGATGCGTAGGAACCATCATGCCCTTTGAGAACAGCCAGGTCACAGAAATGTTGCTCTGATACGCCCGGATTTGATTCAGGTGATTTGCCTTCAGCAGATTGTGACGCAGAGCCGTGTCGAGTAGATCGGTCAGGCGGGGCAAATTTCGCACCAGCGAACCGAATCCGGTAAACACCAGCGGAGACTGAAGCGAAGCCGCATCGCCGATCGTGATCAATCGATCAACGGCAATCTGGCGATCGGTTGCCGAGGTGCTGAAGTGTCCCGGAATGTAGCCAAAGGTCGCTTTTTTCCACTGAAGCTGGTTCAGGTCGCAGCGACGATACTCCGACACGATGGTAAAGAAATCTTCGTACATTTCCAGCAGCGAACCAGGATTATCAGGGTTCACCTGATGATAGTGAAACAGATAGAAAGTCAGCTCATCGCCCCGACCAGGAAACAGTTCCCAAATGAGCTGCCGCCCGCGTGAGATATCGCCGTGACTATTCAGCACATCCCCATAGCGCGAATCCCAAACCCCCGGCTCAAATCCGCCGTCGATGACCGCTCCCACGGTGGGACACACGCTGTCAAATGCCCGTCCTCCGTTAAGCTGCCAGGCGATCGGCGAAGCGGTTCCCATTGCATCCACGAGTAGCCGTCCTTCTGCCTGTTTTGCCGTCCCGGTGGGTAAATGGGTGGCTCGAACGGTTACGCCCGACGCACCGACTTCTGCCTGCAAAAATTCGGTTTCGTCCCAGATTTCACCACCCGCCGATCGCAGCTTTTCACCACAGAGCCGCAGCAGTTTTTCGGCATCGAGCGCAACATTCAGCACGGTTGGCGTGTGCAGAACTGGAGCTTTTGCCTGCGGCGGATTGTTGGCATCGAAGAACTTGTGAAACCCGTCGATATATTCTCGGGCAATCAGTCCCTCAAACTCGGAGGCGGTAAATAACCCCAGATCAATCAGATTCTGAAACTCCGATCGCGAAATGTTCCACTCCCGGTTCATGCGTCCAAAGGGCAGCCGTTCTAACAACAGCACCCGGTAGCCGAGCCGAGCCATCACTGCTGCATGAATTACGCCCAGTGCGCCGCCAATATAAATCAGGTCATAGGCGGGTTGCTCAGGGGCAAGAGAGCTGGTTTGCTCTTGCTCCGGCTGTTTGCGAACAACAACTTGTTTGGGCTGCTGCGGCGATCGAACTCCCTCTCGCCAACGTTTTTCCCACCAGTACACACGGGTCAAGTCATACTCACCGTTGGGAATTCGCCGGAAGCATTCCACTGTCTTGGGGTAATGGGGCGCGAGGGCATCAAAAATTGACTGCTGGCTCAGATCGATCGCTGAAGGTTCAGGATAGCGATTCGGAAACGCTTGACGAATTTGTTGCGTAAGCTGCTTTAGAATCTGTCGCTCCTGACGCACAGGCTGCACCGCCCAGCGAAAGACCTTTAAATAAGTGGTGCGCTGGACTGACCAAAGAAAAATAGAAAGTTCTTCAGCCAGACCATCGGCGATCGATGCAGTTGCAGGACGCAGGCGCGTAGAATCCGCAAATACCAACCGAATGCCGTCCGGCGTAGCCACTTTTGTAATGCCTGCTTCAATCCTAGGCTGAAAGCTTTGCTGGAGCCACTGCCCGACCGATGCAAGGTCTGGGGTGGGAACTTCAAGATAAAGAATTTCTTTCATCAGGGATTTCTAAAGCTCCGATAAATTCGCTGAGAGACGAGGTAAATTTCCTGTAAAAACAGGGTTGACAACTGCCCAATCTGCGCTACACTTCCGAGTACGCTAAATGTGCCTGAAAAAGTCTCGTCATTCGCCCGATCACTGCTAGAGATCGATTTCTAATGCATTATCCCATCCCAGCCAGTTCACAAGAAATAGTTGCCCTGCGACAGCAGCCTGTTAATGAAGAATTAATTGTGGCGGCAATTGCGGGCGTGGTGCAGGTGGCTCGCTCTAAAGGGCAATCGCTGGAAGATCTCACGGCTGAAGTGCTGGCAGACGATAGCCTGCTCGATCGAGAACTGCGTCGCTGGCTCAGCGATGTTGTCACACATGCCTGGAAAACGTTACCGTAACAAGTAGTAACAACCAGTAATTGTATTTCGGCAATTTGCGATCAACATGGCTAAATTGGGAAGTAATCAACCTATGAACCGAGCTGACAGAATGAACGCTCTCACCAAACCAACCATTCGCACCACTGGAGTGGCAAAACGCTCTGCGCTTGATACCACCCAGCTGATGCGTCGAGCTGAAGATCTGGTCAATGCTGCATCAAACCGCTATCGCATTACGGTTCAAGTTGCCAACCGCGCCCAGCGTCGTCGCTTTGAGGAGTTTGACAGCCTCGACGACCCCAAAATGAAGCCTGTTATCCGGGCAATCATCGAAATGTCAGATGAGCTGACTCAGCCCGAAATTATCGGCGAATAGCCTAATTCATTCAGGGGAATCATTCAGGGGAATTTGGCAGAATGCGATCGGCAAACCGTCGTCAGCAATTTCGTTCGGGGCGATTTATCGCGCTGATCACCACGGGTTTCTTTATTGCAATCGCAATGCTGCCTATCCAGAGGGGGGTTCCGCGACAGACAGATCCCCTGCCCCGCCTTATTTTTGCCGTATCGCCTCAGGCCACTCAGGCACAGCAACAGTTTTTGCGAATTGAAGAAGCCGCTGCCCAGGTCTATGCGCTGGAACCCGATCTGCCGCTTGAAAATCAGTACGTCAACGAAGATACGGGGCGGGTGTCTGATCGCAATACGCTGCTAAGTCGCCTGATTCGCTATCACTCCTATGTCAGGGGCAGACCATTTACCTACCGCCTGGACTGGAAGCTGACCCTGGCGGATTATCTTGGCGCAAACGAAAGAGTTATCGCCTCAACTTATCCCGGTGTAGATACGTTGCGCCCCAGTCCTCACGCTGGAGACATCGCCGCCATCAATCGCCTCACCCGAAATCAGCGCGATCGGCTGGTCAATGCCCTCGTGTCTGTTTATGCCGTCTATACCCCGCCTGCCGCGCCTGCTGCGCCTTCGTCTGCCGAACCCCCTGCCTCGAGTGCTTCGCAGTTTCCCGAAGGGGTAATCCCTCCATCCACTAATATTCGTCCTGCCCCGCAGCCCGCTCCCCGCCCTGCTGCGCCCTCACTTCAAAGTCCTCAACCCGGCGATGCTCAGCTTTTAGCTCCATAAGAGTTCGTTCTTAAACCTGCTCATGGTACGTCAACTTAAACAGGGAACCGGATGGCGGCTCGGCTGGGATGCCGATGCACCTCAGTTTAAGGGACTTGTGGGCAGCGACGACTGGGCGATCGAGCTAACGGAAGCAGAGTTGGATGATTTTTGTCGGCTTGTGGTGCAGCTTGACCAGATGATGGGGCAGATGGGGCAGGAACTCATGGAAGAGGAGCGGATTGGTCTGGAGGTCGAAAGCGATCGCATCTGGCTGGAAGCGGAGGGATTTCCTCAGACTTATCAGCTTCGTTTGATTGTGCTAACAGGACGAGGCGCAGAAGGAACCTGGTCAGAGCAGGCAGTTCCGCCATTGGTTCAGGCAGTGCAAATGCTCAAGGTTTTTTAGTAGATTGCAGAATGATGACAATGAGTTATGTTATGCTGTTTAAGCACAAAACGAAGTGCATCGGGGCGTAGCGCAGCTTGGTAGCGCACTACTTTGGGGTAGTAGGGGTCGTGGGTTCAAATCCCGCCGCTCCGATCGCTTAAATCAAATCCCCACTTGGAAGCCTGCTTTTCTCACCAGAGAGGGCAGGTTTTCTACTTGGCATTGCTTGGCATTAATTAAGCATTTCTACCGCTAGATCCAATCAGATCTTGCTGAATCTGGACAGCCAGTTTCTTGGCACGGTGCAGATTCAAGTGAGAACGCTCTCTTGCTACTGTCCATCTAAGTTGGAGACGATCGCCCCTATGATTAACCTTGATGCTGCCGCGCTCTGCACGTTGGCGTGGTTTCTTCATGGGAGAGAAATTTTAGATATTGCTCGATGTTGCGCTGATGTTGGGCTGGGTGCGATCGGTTTATGAACTTGACTATTTAAACGAGCCAGAGTCACTATCACGCTGAAGCAAGATTCAATCAATTGAAGGATTGAAGCTGTTTCTGAAATGACGCAACATGGTTGAATCATAAAGCCCCACTGCTGCACCATTTATAACGTCCATGCTTACCACCTCTCACTTATCGTCCCATCCTACAAAAGCAATTGCTACCTTTCGTGAACTCCTTAGAGTAGGAGGTGTTCGGGCAGCGCTGCAATTCCTCAACTCAATTAGTAACCATCGCTTTACTGCCGTTTTTCGCTTTGAGGGGGATACCCTCCGCAACCTGCATCTAATTGACCGGGAGAACTCTAAGATTGAGCGTTGCCCGGACTTACCAGTAGTAGATTCCTATTGCGTCTATGTGCGAAGTGCTGCCAAGCCTTTTGTCATCAATGACTCCCTAGACGACGATCGAGTAGAGGGGCATCTGAAACAGCAAATAGTGCGGTCTTACTGCGGCGTACCGCTGTTGGATGAGAATGGAGAACTGTTTGGCACAATCTGCCACTTCGATTTCAAGCCAATTCCTTTTACAGCTGAAGAGGCATTTTTGCTAGATGAGATTACGCCATATCTTGTTAAGGCAATTCAGGAAACAGAACTCAATTTACCTTAGGAAGTAAAGAACTAGATTGGCTCTTGTTTACCTGATACAAATACAAAGCCCTCGATCACACTGATCAAGGGCTTCTCTGGAGAACGAGTTAAGTAACAGAAAACGCTTTTAATAAGCTGGGGCTGCTTGTTCAACAAATATGCTATGTACAGATAATCACAAAGTCACTTCATATTTCAATCTAACTATTGATAGAGAAAGTAGTCGAGGTACTCTATCGGTCGGACTAGGGGAATTCCCCCATCACTAGCACTTCAGCTTGGGAGACGTTAGGGCAATCAATGTTGCACTAGTCGAGGGCTTGTCTTGAAGAACGTTCCAAGTAATAAAAATGCCCCCGATGATTAGGGAGCGGTTTATTAAATCCTTTCTTGTTATGTATTGATTATTGCAATTATGCTTTACATCTCCTTCCTGCTAAAGGCAGGAAAAGCAGTCAAAATATTCATGCGATCGGCTTAGGGAGATGTCCCCGTCAGCCTTCCTCGGTGAGTAGGTGATCGCTATGAAGCTAATTGCTTCAGTCGTTAATAGTCAGTGTGCCAGTGGAAAGGGCGGAATGTCAGGTATAGCTTCGCCCCTAGCAACCTCTTTTTCTTGAAGTGGAAGTTTTACATCCCATCTCTAAACTGCGTGACTGCTTCGGTGTAGCGAATGGGCAGCACATACTCCAGGTTCTCATGGGGGCGCGCAATGATGTGAGTTGACAGCACAGAGCCGCCATTAACCCGATTGACCGACTCAATGCCCGCGGCGATCGAGGCCTGAACTTCGGAAACATTGCCCCGAACGATGACGGTGACTCGACCACTGCCGATTTTTTCGTAGCCGACTAAGGTAACCTGAGCCGCTTTCACCATGGCATCCGCCGCTTCGGTAATCGCCGGGAAACCCAGGGTTTCAATCATTCCAACAGCAATTGACATAAAGATACATCTAACCTTTTTGATAGTTTTGATGGTCGATAGACACTCAGGAATCCGTCCCTGATTCCATTTGAACGAATCTGCCTGATGGGTTGATACGGTGCCCAACCCATATTGATCAAGCGTCCTTTGTTGCCTGTTTTATAGAATGCCGTGCGTGTTAACTAAGTACGGTGGTAGTAGCTCTAAGAACCATATACCAAAGCCTTTGCACTCAATAGCGTTGCGCAGCACTATCAATAAAATTCAGGATACGGTGTCAAATAAAATCTTGATTTCTTAAAAGTGTATCTAACTATTAAGTGTACCGCTGTTTAGTCACGATATGGAACTACTCGCCGATCGAATCACGTCCGAGCTTCGGGTACTGGCTAGGCAACCAGCAGTTCGATTGGGACAAGGCTGAGTCGGAGGGTCGATCGTTGCAAAGCATTTCTGAAATGAGCCCATGTCATGCAAGCCCTCTAATCAGTGCGTTCGGAAGGCTTTTTGATGGCTAATCGAGAGTCATTCGGCAGCAGACAACAGATGAAGCGGAATTACATCGCCGTTTAGCTAGTTCTCCCAATCAACGCTCACCCTTCCCCATTTCGTTGCCAGAGCCATTCAACTCCAATCTGTACGAATACGGGACGAATACGGGTGGCAAGCTCGCCCCTTGCCCGATCGCTCGATGAGTTGGCGAGCACAGAGGCGTTTGTAACAGAGCTGGACTTGCGCTTGCCCACCTTGGGTTGCTTCAGTCAGCTGCGGGGTTGTCCTCTCGCCATCTTTGAGCAGTTCATACCTCTACCTGAGATGTAAGTTTTTTACCTGCCACTCGATCGTGTACTTACAGCTCTGCCACTACAGCGGCTTCTATCAGTGGCAATGTCACTCGGCGTGTTACAGCTTCCGCCCCCTGTAGACCCGCTAAGCTCGACCGAGAGGGGGAGAGAAGTTTGGATGGGAAGCGACAACGAGGAACCGCCGTGCCCCAGAAAATCACTGCCGCCAAAAGAGTTGGTGTCAACTGAGGCAGAGCTACTGCCAGAAGAACTGCTGCCGACTGAGGAACGACCACTGCGATAGGGAAGGTCAAAGTCGATCGCAGAACTGCCAATACTGGAACCGCTTGAAACCGGACTGCTCGCGTGGGAGGCTCCGCCTGTTCTTCTGCCGCCGCTTCCTGCCCCATTTCTAATTGTGCTTGCAGCTCGCTCCCACTGCTCAGTCGAAATCCGATCGCCACAACCGGGAATCGTGCTGAATCTTGCCCCGGTTTGGGCGTAGCGAGCCAGCAGGTCGCGATGGTCACTCATCTGCTCTCGCTGCCCTAGATTCCACTGAATTGGAGCCGCGAGAAGTCGATCGGCTGTGCTGGCTGCGTCTGCCCACTGTTGTGAGCAGTATTGCTGGTGCAACTGAGCCTGAAGCCCTTGCACATTGAGGGCTTGAGCGGAAACCGGACGTGCGGGAAGAAATAGGGCGATCGTCAGCACTGCAAGAGAGAATTTCATGGGTTTGCTTGAGAGGGAGGTTTGGTTTAAACCTTCCCGGAGCGGTGGGAGGGGTAACGATCGAGTGTCCTGAGGATGCCCCTAGTTCGCCTTTGTTTAGCAATCGAAGTCTTCCACCAACAATTCAAGATGGCGTGAGCAGCACAAAGCCCTTGACTAGTGCTACCGACGAGAAAAACAGCGATCGAACTCCTCCACCAATTCTTTGGCTTTGGCGTGATCACCCTGTCTTACCGCTTCTGAAAGTTGCTTAAGCCAATCAGATTCTTCTTTGAGATGTTCAATAAAATTTTCAGCTGTTCGAACAAAAAGAGATCGTCGCTCTTTGTCCACCAGCCCAAACTTGAGCCAATCATTAAGAGCGCTGAAGGGCAAGGCTTTCGCTAGTTTGTGGAGGACTTTGCTACTAGGACTGCGTGAGGGGTCGTTGTAGAGCCGATAAACTATGTCTTGTGATAAATTCCGTTCGTCTCCACAGAGATCAATCATCATAAGCGGGACAGCTTGTCCTTAACGACCATTTTTTTCGGCTGCTATACAAAGGCGTGCCTGAGTGTGCCAGTTACTCGGTCGCTAAAACAAGGAAAAATCAAGGATTTGCGCGATCTTTTGCCTGCCTGTTTGCAATACGTAACTAAGCAAAAAGGTAGAAATTTTGCCAGGAGCAGTTTTTATAAGTTGAAAAAGCCTTTGGACTAACGCTGGACTATTCAGTAAATTTTTGGGGCTTTGTCGATAGGTCGATCGGGTAATTGTGCCAATTGAAGCGGTAAGCAGATTAATCTTCCAGCAAATTATCAGGAAATGGGACATCTGCAAGTGGATCTAGAAACATCTAAGCAACTGTAAAAACTCTATCCTCTCTTGAGTGCCCTGACTCCTGCCAGGGCATTTATTTATATTAATGGCTGGACATTACTAGCTGGACGCTATAGAGATATTCAACTTTATTATGTTGTAGCAACGATCGCTGGGTTGAGCTTCTGCCGTTTTATCACAATTTCATAGCTGCATGGGAATCTGAGAACGATATTCCATGCACCTTATGGGTTTTGCCTCATCCGATCGAGACAAGGGGGATGAGGTTTTTCAATCGCTGTGCCCTATAAAACTATGCCCCATAAAACAATAAGCCCTAGCCGATCGGTTAGGGCTTTTTCCTATATACCAGCCTAAATAGGGTGCGGCTGGCGTTTTTGATATGGGTTCATCATCCTATCTTTTGAGTTGCGGGCATAGTCGGAAAGTCCCCCATCTTTTTGGGTACAGTTACGCAGGAATAAATACTCAGTATAGATTTCCGAGAGAAGCGATCGTCAAATTAGATGAACTCGCTCACCCTGCGACTCCCTCCAAAACTGTGATAATTCAGCACCCCTAACCTTATCTGAGCCTTGTAGAAGGCTCCAGGCCAAACTATGCTGTCACAGACATCGATTCTTCTACTGCTGGCACAGGCACTGTTAATGGATCGTAGCCTAGCTGCTGGGTAATCCGTTCTCTTGCTAAAACGCGGTACTCCCAGAAATGCTCTCCGGCAGCACATAATCCAAGATACATATTGAGAAATTGAGGCTTACTACGCAAAATCGTCCAAAGCTGTTGCCAAAATTGAGCGCGAGTCTCAGATCGCCAGATACCTTGATGCCAAATCAACTGAGCAACGAGCCGTAGACCTTTTCCTGGTGGAAAGTACATATTCTGCTGGAGCTGAGGATTAGTTCTGATGCTCAGACATTGCTGGAGACAACGCTTGAGATAGTTCCTGGGTTCATACATTGTCCAGAGCGCATCAATGTACTCATTGGCAACTTCAGCGATCGGACGGGTGGGAGTAAAATTCATCAATGAATTCTGATCTCCTACCTCAACAGCACCCAAGCCCTCTAATAATCGCTGCTCTTTTTCAAGTCGCTGCCATAGTGCGGTATTGGGTAGGGCTTGTAGAACGCCGAGCATCGGTTGAGGAATGCCGGTTTCTTCCACAAAGGCTCGAATTCGCTCACCAGCACCCGCTCGTTCCCCATCAAAGCCAATGATAAATCCGGCGTAAATGAGTAACCCAGCTTGATTAATAGTACGACAAGCTTCTACTAAGGGGTTGCGGGTGTTCTGAAGCTTGCGAGTGACTTGCAGGCTGTCTTGATCAGGGGTTTCAATGCCTAAAAAGACGCCGTAGAACCCCGCTTTAGCCATCAAATCTAACAGTTCAGCATCCTCTGCCAAATTCACAGAGGCTTCAGTAAGGAAGGTGAAGGGATAATTGCGCTCCTGCATCCAAGGAATCAATTCCCTCAGCAAGCATTTAACATTACGCTGATTACCAATAAAGTTGTCATCAACAATAAAAACAGACCCCCGCCAGCCCAGGTCGTATAGAGTTTGGAGCTCTGCAAGGGTCTGACCCGGCTCTTTCGTGCGGGGTTTGCGACCGTATAAGGTGATAATGTCACAGAATTCGCAGTTGAAGGGGCAGCCACGAGAAAACTGAATCGCCATCATCAAGTAGGCATCCTGCTGGAGCAGATCGAAGCGGGGAGTTGGGCTAGTGGTGACGTCAGGCTTCTCAGTGGTGCGAAAAATTCCTTGGTCTCTGCCTTGAGCAAGGGCTTCCAAAAATTGTGGAACAGTTATCTCCCCCTCATCCAATATCAGGTAATGCGCTCCAGAAGCGAGGGCATCTTGAGGGACTGACGTTGGATAGGGACCACCCACGGCCACCTTCTTGCCCAACCGCACAGCTTTCTGAATCAAGGCGTGGAAGTCAGGCTTCTGAACCAGCATGGCAGAGAGAATAACGATCTCACACCACTCCCAATCGTCATCGGTTTCAGGTTTGACATTGCGGTCATAAAACCTAATTTCCCAATCCTCTGGCAGGAGTGCTGCGACTGTAATAATTCCTAATGGCGGAATGACTGCTTTGAGTCCAGCCAATTCCATAAATCGGTCATAAGACCAGAAAGATTGGGGAAAGCAAGGGTAGAGTAAGAGTGCCTTCATTCACGAAGTCCTCAACCTAGGATGACTTGGTTTCAATAACATATTGCACTGAACTTCCTATAGTGGGAAAAAGGTATGGATAAAAGTTAACGTTCAACTGGTTGATGTCTACCACTCGCCTCAAGCCCAAGCGGTAGTTTCGATGTTGATCAGCTTGATGCTAACGCACTATCAACAAGCAAGCTTCCAAACTCTGCCAAGTCTGTTCCTGGAACAAACTGTTTTAGATGGTTTAAATCTCTATCGGGGAGCCTAAATTTTTCTACTGACTTCGATCGCTACTCGTACCCGTTTTCATTTACAATAGTGAAACAGATACAGAGCGGACGAATTCAGCTTTTGCTTGATTCTGCTTGGTATTCATTGGCACAGTTTATTAGCCCAGTATCACTGCGCTTTGCTGATTCTTGTGCCCCCATCGTCTAGAGGCCTAGGACACCTCCCTTTCACGGAGGCGACGGGGATTCGAATTCCCCTGGGGGTATTTCAAACAAATCTTCTGGCAGGTCTGCTGAGACTGGCAGGTTGCCTTTGCAGCTAGATCTCTCTAGATAAAGCTGAAAAAATTACGAAAGAGAGAGGTTGCCCAAGCGAAAAGTGCAGCATTTCTGGGCATACTCTGTAAAAGAGCCACCTCGATCGCTTGAGGTCAAGGCTTCAACTGAATTCTGATGAATTCCTAAGCGGGTAGACTCGTTTAACGCAAAACCAGACAAGGAATTGTAGTCAGTGCGTAGGTACGACAGCCTATCTACTGTTGCAGGACCTATCGGGGAATCTAGAGAAGGAAGCTATGAGTACGGTGTTAATCGTGGACGACAGCCAGATAGTACGAAAAATGCTGTCAGAACTGCTGCAAAATAGCGGACTTCGAGTGATTGAGGCAACAAACGGCTTTGAGGCTCAAGAAAAAATGCAGAGTGCCCTGCCCGATCTCGTCATCACCGATATTGTCATGCCCAAGATGAATGGCTATGAGCTGTGCCGCTGGATCAAAAAAGAGCCGGAGATGCAAAATATCCCCGTCTTGATCTGCTCTACCAAGGATCAGGAATTCGATCGCTATTGGGGCATGAAACAGGGAGCGGATGCCTACATTACAAAACCATTTCACCCTATAGAAATGATGAAAACCGTTAAGCAGCTTTTGCAGTCGGCTCGTTAAGCCGTCCCCTTGCCGACCGGTTTACGGCTTTAAGGCTTTACGGCAATACATTCAATCTCAACTCGCACATCTTTAGGCAGCCGCGAAACTTCAACACAGGCGCGGGCAGGGGCGAGTGCCTCATCAAAATACTGGGCGTAGACAGCATTCATGGCTGCGAAATCATTCATATCTACTAGAAAAACAGTGGTTTTCACAATATCTTGCAGCGTGGCTCCAGCCGCTTCAAGAACGCCTTTGAGATTGGCAAAAACCTGCTCAGTTTGGCGTGCGACATCTCCTTCACCGACGATCGTCCCTGTTGCTGGATCAAGCGCAATCTGCCCAGCGGCGAACACGAGCTGCCCAGCGGCAACGACTGCCTGATTGTAGGGACCAACCGGAGCAGGAGCCTGATTTGTACGAATAATTTCGCGAGTCATAGGAAAAAGGGGTCAGGAAGATCTAAGGGTCAGAAGTGGGCAGAGGAAGCCCTCTGCCTGCGATAGCTCAGCAGCCAGTTCACAATCGTTGCCCGACGGGTCTTACGGGGAACCAGCTCATTCACTTGATAGCCCGGAAAGCCGAG
This sequence comes from Leptolyngbya sp. GB1-A1, assembly GCF_039962475.1. Taxonomy (NCBI): domain Bacteria; kingdom Bacillati; phylum Cyanobacteriota; class Cyanophyceae; order Leptolyngbyales; family Leptolyngbyaceae; genus Leptolyngbya; species Leptolyngbya sp. GB1-A1. The sequence continues at coordinate 13,222 of NZ_JAMPLI010000024.1, forward strand.
TTCCTCTTTGAGCAACTGCTTGTTTTCGGACGGAATCGATCGCGTCAGCTTGACCGTTGCCGGACGGCTGGCAATAAAGTCTGGTGGCTCAGGATAGGCAGAACCCCAGTCTTGCGGGACAGCCGCATGGCCCCACTGGTGGCATGTCTCGTCGTAGCAATAGCCCAACGCTTGCCACACAAGCTGATTGACCGTCGAATCATCTAACTCGTCATGCAAAATTGCCCAAAGAGTGGCGTTGGTGAGCGGGGGAAGTTCTGGCATTGTGCTAACTTATTGAATTCTGAGTGGAATTGTTGAGAAACTTTAACCTGGCACAGAAACGGTTTAGCGTCTTATCCCTCATTACAAACCCTCAAAACGTCTCCCCATCGTGATCCCTGCATTTCGTCAGATCCGGCTATAGAGAGGACACTGAAGAAATCGGCACAAAGGTAGAGGAAACGGTCGATCGCCAGAAGCACACTGGTCTTAGCGTTTAACTGTCCTTGCCCTGCAATCGAATTGTGGGGCTTTTTATTTTTTCATGAGATGAGCTGCGAGATTAATGCCATTTCCTCATCTCCTCATTCCCCTACATTCCCATAATTTCATAACCCGCATCCACATAAAGAATTTGCCCAGTAATGCCGGTTGCCAGATCACTGCACAGAAAAGCCGCTGTGTTGCCGACTTCTGCCTGAGTCACAGTGCGCCGTAGGGGAGCCACTTCCTCAACATGATGGATCATATCCAGAATGCCGCCTACGGCTGAAGAAGCCAGCGTCCGAATTGGACCTGCCGAGATACCGTTGACCCGCACGTTTTGCGATCCCATTTCAAAGGCAAGATACCGCACGTTCATCTCAAGCGCGGCTTTGGCAATGCCCATCGTATTGTAGTTGGGGATTACCCGCACACCGCCTAGATAGGTGAGCGTTACGATACTGCCGCCTTCGGTCATCAAGGGCTTTGCGGCACGGCTCATGCTCACCAGCGAATAGGCACTCACCTCGATCGCCTGCGCATAATCTTGTCGGGAGACGCTGCTAAAGTCCCCACTCAAGGCATCTTTGCTGGCAAAGGCAAGACAGTGAATCAAAATATCCAGCTTGCCCCACTTGTCCTTGATGGTGTCGAAGGTTTCCTGGAGCTGCACCTCATTTTGCACATCGCAGGGCAGAAACAGGCTGGGCTGCAACGGTTCCACTAACTCTGACACTTTCTTTTCAAAGCGTCCCTTCTCGTCTGGTAGATAAGTCACGCCCAGATTCGCTCCGGCGGCATGAAGCTGCTGAGCAATCCCCCAGGCGATCGATTTATTGTTGGCAATACCCGTAACGAGCGCGTTTTTTCCGGTTAAGTTCAGCATGGGTCATCTTCTCAAAGCTTTTCTGGCGCAATTAGGATTTTGACCGAAAAGGGGACAGAGGGGAAGCGTGGAGAGGGACTGTTTGTTTTATGAGAGGGGGAGCTTTGAGGATTGTTCGTTGCTGACGCGGGTTAGGGTGGGCTGGTTGATGGTTGAGAAGACTGATTTTGAGAGCAGAGACGGCGATGCCAGTTTTACGAATTGTTCAAAATACTGTGTTTAAGAAAGCGCCTCTGTCGGCGAATCGTCTGTCGCTGCCGAATAAATTTATGGTTACGATCGATCAACTTTTTGAGATTCGATATGCATTTCGAGTGGGCGATCATTGCTTTGTGGAATTGACTCGATCGCTGGGCACAGTTGGGAAATTAGGATATTTTCTTCTGTCGCACGTTCGGGTTGCCATTCAGGAACTACGAGCCGTTTGGCTAACGAATGTGGATAGCAGAGTTCTTTATTCCCGCAGCAATCTTGTACAGGGTTTGCAATGGTTGAAAGAGCTAGGCTTTAATACCGTTTATCCAGTTGTTTGGAACAAAGGATTCACCCTTTATCCGAGTTCAGTCGCACAGGATTTTTTTGGCTCTGCGGTGACTCCTGATCCAAATTTTGCGAATCGGGATATGTTAGCAGAACTGGTTGCAGAAGCAAGAATTTTGGGGCTACGGGTCATTCCCTGGTTTGAGTATGGATTGATGGCTTTGCCAGGTTCTCCGATCGCAACGCGTTATCCCAATTTCATTACTACCGATCAGCAAAACAATTCTATCCGCACTGGCAAAGTTTGGCTAAATCCGTGTCATCCTGAGGTGCAGCAGTTCATTGTTGATTTGATTGCGGATGTGGCGGCTCGCTATGACGTGGATGGGGTGCAGCTCGATGACAATTTTGGCTTGCCGATCGAACTGGGCTATGATGCGTTTTCTCAAGCTCTTTACCGTCAGGAAAATCAGAATCAATGGATGCCGATCGTCCCAAACGATTCAAGGCGACAGCAATGGTTAACCGATAAGATTACGCTGCTGTTTCAGCGCATTTTTAGGGAAGTAAAAACTAAACGAAGCTGTCTGATGTCTCTCTCTCCCAACCCGTTAGGCTTTTCTCGCCGCAATTATTGCGTGGATTGGCGATCGTGGCAGCAGGAAGGATGGGTTGAAGAACTTGTTTTACAGGTTTACCGCAGTAATTTATCTGCTTTTTTGGGTGAAATTGATAAAGCTGAAGTGATCGATATCCGCTCTCATATTCCAACTGCAATTGGCATTCTGACCGGCCTTCGTACCAGTTCTGTTCGCATGAGCCAAATTCAAGAGCAGGTGCAAACAACCCGCCAAAAACAATTTGCTGGAATTTCTTGCTTTTTCTACGAAACGCTGTTTTATGAGCAGCTATCGCCCCAAAAAATTGCTCGAAATCTAACTGATTTAAAAGTCTTATTTCCCGGCAATTCCTAAACTTTTTACACGATTGGGTGTGATATAAACCGGAAAAACCAGGAGTTAACCATCCGCATATTTGCAGGCAGGAAACATGGCACGGGGATTATTTGTTGGGCTGGTGACGCTGGATTTGATTTATTTAGTGGAGGATGTGCCCGATCGTAATCAAAAGCAGGTCGCGCTGGATTATGTGGCAGCAGCGGGGGGTCCAGCAACCAATGCGGCAGTGACATTTAGTGATTTGGGGAACGAGGCTCAGGTGTTGGGGGTGCTGGGGCTGCATCCAATTCGGGAACTGATTTTGGCAGATGTCCAGCCTTGGGGGGTGACGATCGTCGATTTGCAGCCCGATCGCACCGATCCGCCGCCGACTTCTTCGATTTTGGTCACGCAATCGACTGGGGAACGGGCAGTGATTTCGCTCAATGCGGTGCAGTCTCAAGCAGACCCGGCTGTGATTCCGCCAGAAGTTTTGAGCAGGGTGGATGTGGTGCTAATCGATGGGCATCAAATGAGGGTCAGTGAGACGATTGCCCAACAGGCAAAGGCACAAAATATCCCGATCGTGGTGGATGGTGGAAGCTGGAAACCCGGATTCGAGCGGGTGTTGCCTGAGGCAGACTTTGTGATTTGCTCGGCGAATTTTCGTCCACCTGGAAGGGAAACCATTGCGGATGTGCTGGATTATCTGGAATGGTTGGGGGTTCCTCACAGTGCAGTCACACAGGGAGAGCAGCCGATCGTTTATCGCAGGTTGGGACAGTCTGGCGAGGTTGTAGTTCCTAAGGTGCAAACGGTCGATACGCTGGGGGCAGGTGATGTGTTTCATGGCGCGTTTTGCCATTTCTGCTTGCAGTCAGAGTTTACAGAAGCATTAATGCAGGCGGCTCAGGTTGCCAGTCGTGCCTGTACTGCCTTTGGGACGCGATCGTGGATGAGACCCAAACCCTTATAAGTTTTGATGTTTCTAGAGGAGGCAGAAAGATGGGCGATTCAGGCCGGGGAAGCGGTAGCGATGCCTTTATAATGAGCGGAGTAATAAACGAACCGCCTAATCTTAGCCTAATCTCAGAAGGCGTTTGAGCAGTCGTTTCACCTGGTAGATCAGAGGAGTAAACGTGGCAATTCCATCCGTGACCTCGCAGACGCTAGATTCAATGCTGCCCATTGCCCGATCGATCGGATGGGGGGCGGCCAAAATTCTGCGGGCTTATTACCGGGGCGAACCGATGCAAGACGGCAGCGTCCGGGAGCTCAATATTCAAGACAAAAAAGATGGTCCGGTGACAGCAGCAGACCTGGCAGTCAATCACTATGTGCTGAGCAAGCTGGAGGCGGCATTTGGCACAGAAGATTTTGGCTATCTCAGCGAGGAAACCTATAAGGCAAAGGCTGCCCCGGAACCGTTGCCCCACGGCTGGGTCTGGATTCTCGACCCGCTAGACGGAACCCGTGATTTTATTGACAAAACTGGAGAATTTGCCTTTCATCTGGCACTGGCTTATCAGGGTCGTCCGATGCTGGCGATCGTGGCTTGCCCAGAGCTGAATAAGCTTTATTACGCGACCCTTGGCGGCGGCACGTTTGTAGAAACGCCAGACGGGGCGGCAAAGCCGATGCGCGTGTCGGACTGTGAGCAAATCGCCGACTTAACGGTGGTCGTTAGCCGCACCCATCGAGACGATCGGTTTAACGCCATGCTAAAGCAGATACCCTGCCAAAATCAGCTTGCAGTGGGCAGTGTCGGCGGTAAGATTGCAGCGATCGTCGATCGGCGGGCGGATGTGTATATTTCGCTGTCGGGCAAGTCGGCTCCAAAAGACTGGGACATGGCGGCTCCTGAACTCATCCTGACCGAAGCAGGCGGCAAATTTACCCATGCAGACGGCTCGCCTCTACGCTACAACCAGGGCGATGTGAGTCAGTGGGGCTGTTTGATTGCCAGCAACGGAACCTGCCATGAGCAGCTTTGTACAATCGCCTCAGAACTGCTGGCTGAGGGATAGCCGATCGACCTTGCTAATGGGCATTGCTGATGGGGATTAATGTTCCGCTTCGAGCATTTGCCGCGCCTGGACGAGTGCCTGTCTTTGTGTCGGGGTGATTTCGGGGTAGGCTAAGTTGAGCTGCTCCATCGTTTGCTGAATCACAGCCGCAACGACCAGGCGCGCATACCACTTACGATCGGCAGGAACAATATACCAGGGCGCGTGTTCCGTACTGGTGTGATTGAATACGTCTTCAAAAGCGTTCATATAATCATCCCAGTATTGTCGCTCTCGGACATCGTTGGCAGAAAATTTCCAGTTCTTCTCTGGTTCATCCAATCGTTTCAGAAAACGTTTCTTTTGCTCTTCTTTCGAGACGTTGAGGAAAAACTTGAGAATCACAACGCCGTTATTCGTCAGATATTTCTCAAAATTGTTAATTTCCTCGAACCGCTGCTGCCAAATGTTTTTGCTGTGTCTCAGTCTGTCGGGAAGCTGCTGGCGATCGAGCAGTTCAGGATGCACGCGCACCACCAGCGATTCTTCGTAGTAGGAACGGTTAAAAATCCCAATGCGACCTCGCTCTGGCATATTTCTGGCGTATCGCCACAGATAATCGTGGTCCAGATCTTCGGCAGAAGGCTGCTTAAAGCTAAACACCTGACAACCCTGGGGATTGATGCCCGACATGACGTGCTTGATTGTGCCATCTTTGCCTGCCGCATCCATTGCTTGAAAAATGCAAAGTAGCGCGTAGGTGTTTTGGGCGTAGAGCTTATCTTGAAGTTCACCGAGCCGCTTTACCCCCTGAAGTAGCAGTTCATCCGATCGCGCTTTCAGTTCATCTTTTGAAAGGTGAAGATCTTGGGTTTCTAGTCCTGAAATAAAGCGCGGATCATAGTGTTTAAGTTTAATCGAAGAATTAGGCTTGACAAGAAATGGATCAAAGTTCATAAAAATATTCCGATTGAGGCGGGCGAATATTCCAATGAGCTGATCTTAGAAGTCCAGTGGAAATTCATTATCCTGCGTCAGGCTGGACTTTGAAAGGAATCATTGCCTGATGGAATTCGCCACAAGATAGAATTCCTTGCTCCAGCAGCGTTAACACCTCTTCAAGCGAGAACGATCGATTTTCCTGAATTGCAATCGCCTTCATTGCCTGACTGAGCTGCTTGTATTGTTCTGAGGTCAGCGGCATTTGCAGATAGTGTTCAAACAGATAGCGAAAATTGCTCATCCCGCTATGCTTGCCAAACCAGATTTCCACCTGGCTATAGGGCAGGCTGGTGTAGCTGTGGCGATCGCGCAGCAGGGAATGGACGTGAATCCCCGTTTCGTGATGCTGTGCTTGAGGCGAGTAGGGCGCATGGGCACGAATCCCCTGATGGTGCAATTTCTCAGCGACCTGCGCCACTGCACTGTAGCGAATGCCCGCCACCTCCCAGCCGAACCGCAGCTTTAAGCCGTTGAGCACCTGCTCTAACGCCACATTCCCCGCCCGTTCCCCGATACCGCCAAAGGTTCCAGAAATACCCGATGCTCCAGCTCGAACTGCCTGAATCGTGTTTTCCAGTGCCAAGCCCATGTCGTTGTGAAAATGAACCGCAATTGGCGTTTGGGGTGCGTATTGCAGCAAATCGTGAATCCAGACATAGGTTTTTTCGGGCGTGAGAATGCCGACCGTATCGCACAGAAGAATTTGCTCCACATAGGGCGCAAAAGCGGTCAAACACTCGACCAGAAACTCAAAATCTGCCCGACTCGCATCTTCAGCAGCGAAGCAAATCCGCAAGCCCAGATTGGCAGCATAGCGCAAATGATCCACCACTTTGCCCATCATCTGGCGACGAATTCGATCACGAAGCGCAGAGGGCAATGATTCCCGGTATGCTTTGCCTGCATACAGCGGATGGCGATCGATTTCCGGGTCGCGCAAAAACAGCAGGTGATCGGACACCGCATGAAACAGAATAATTTGCTCCACGCCACAGCTTTTCGCCTGGTCGATCGCGCTATAGGTCATTGGGGTGGAAGCGGCAAGGCGATCGGCAAGCCCCTCAGTGACTAACATTTTGACCAGTTCAGCTTCCGTTTCGTGAACCGCAGGCATAAGAGCAATCTGGTGAACGCCTGTGGCAGCAATCTGATGGGCAAGACTGCGTTTTGTTTCCGCGCTGAAGCATAAACCGACCTGCTGTTCTCCGTCGCGCAGCGTCTCATCGGAAATGGTCAGATGAATGATCTCCATGCGCTTAGGACAGGGAGAAACCACAATTGAGCAGGCTTATTGTGGGTAAGCAATCCCAAGGTAACCAATCCCAAGGTAAACAGTCCCATTGAATGATGGTGAGATACCGCTTGCCAGACCCTAAAAACATGAATTTCTCCTCACACCAAAGACATCTTGAGAAAACACCCTGATAGACTGTCGCATCCTCTTCAGAAATTGGTGTATCCCAATTCACGGAATGACATTCTAGATGGTTATAGAGTATCAGAGGTGATTTATGAAGAGAACTTGAGGGAAATTTGGATTGTTCTTGAGCCAATCTTTCACTAATTAGCCAGGTTGCTAACTGGGTAGCTCACTAACCGGGCAATAAAAGAATTTTCGTTCTGAATTGCCCTAAGCACATGTTTGCCTTCAGATGTTTGCCTTGAGCAGATAAAAGCTTCAAACTCTCTTTTGGTTCCTGATTCGGCGTTGCTGAATCGAAGTATAAAGACACAACTTGAGACGCTGCATCGCCCCCTAAATTCCGCAATGCTGGGGGACTTTGAGGATCAGTTCCCCCCAAAATTAGGGGGCTAGGGAGGCGTATCATACTCCAATTCAGCAACGCCCCTGATTCAAAAGGGTTTGGGGGCAATGCAGAAGATTCACCACTGCTCAAGCTCTCCTCACCTTTAACTGTTTAACGCGAACTGTTCAACGCGCCAAATCCTGCTGCGAATCTGCCATCCCAAAGAGTCGTCGGACGATCGGCTTCATTACAGCAGGAACCACATGAAACGCAGTCGTCCAGAAGTTCGCCGTACCAACCAGGACATCGTTTTGTCGATGTTCGATCGCCCTTCGCAGCGTTTGGGCAACAAATTCTGGGGTTTCCAGAAACGGACTGTGGAACGCTTTATACATCAACTCAAACCGATTTTTGGCGTCATCGCCGCGAAAGAGTGCCCGCTCATAAAGCTGCGTTCGAATAAAGCTGGGATAAATGCCGCAAACCTGAATACCTTTCGGTTCTAGCTCGGCTCGCAGAGATTTTGTTAAGCCTGTGAGCGCGTGTTTGCTGGTGGAATAGGGAACCTGATAAGGAATCGGGTCAAGTCCGCCGATCGACACCACATTGACGATCGTGCCGTTTCCGCGTGTCAGAAAGTGCGGCAGCAGTGCATGAATCGTGTGAATATAGCCCCACAAATTTGTATCCAGAATCGTGTGCCAGTCGTTTAGCGACGCATCCTCGACTGGACCCATGTAGTAAATTCCTGCATTGTTCACTAGCACATCAATTTGTCCTGCCTGAGCAATGGCCTGCTGCATTAACTGTTCCACTTGCACCGGATTGCTAACATCCGCAGAAATCGGGTATGCTTGCTGTCCCAGATTTCGCACTTCGATCGCAGCCGCTTCCAGGGGTTCCGGTTCGCGAGCAACTAGGACGATAGTATAGCCGTGCTTTGCCAGCTCTAGAGCAGTAGCTTTTCCAATCCCTTTTGATGCGCCTGTGACTAGAGCAGTTTTCGTCATGAGAAATTGAGTGGAGGAAAGTTGCTGATGATCCTACTCAGCCGATCGCCTCAATCACCTGCATCGCCCGGACGACTTCTATTCCTCCATCGGACAGAAAATGAGCAAGCGCAAATTAAACACGAATCACGATCTTGCCAAAATGCGTCCCGCTCTGAAGATGCTGATACGCTGCCTTTGCCTCTTTCCACTCAAAGATGCGATCGATCACAGGTTCGATTTGGTGTAGCGTCATCACCCGATTCATCGCCTCAAACATTTCGCGGTTGCCCACGTAAATTCCCTGCACATCAATACTTTTCATAAAAATCTGGGCATAGTTCACGTCGCCCGCTCCTGCCACCACCCCGATCAGGCTCACCCGTCCACCGATTCTCACCGATCGCAGCGATTTATCCAGCGTTCCGGCTCCGCCCACTTCGATTACCTGATCCACACCTTCGCGATCGCTCAATCTGTAAACCTGTTCTTCCCAAGCAGGATAGGTTTTGTAGTTGATGGTTTCATCGGCTCCCATCGCTTTCGCCCGCGCCAACTTTTCATCGCTGCTAGAGGTAATGATGACTCTCGCGCCGTTGATTTTGGCAAACTGAAGCGCAAAGATAGAAACTCCGCCCGTCCCTAGCAGCAGCACCGTTTCACCGGGAATTAAGTGACCCCTGGGGACAAGAGCGTGCCATGCCGTTACCGCCGCACAGGGTAAAGTTGCCCCCGCCTCGTAAGATAAATACTCAGGAAGCTTTACCACCCCATCTTCATGCAGCAGCACCAGTTCTGCCAGCATTCCGTCGATCGCCCCACCCAAAGCCGATTTCGTTTTCTCGCGGGTTAAGCTGCCCGACTGCCAAGCCTGAAAAAAGATGCCTGCAACCCGATCGCCCACCTTGATTCGCGTGACACCCGCACCCACTGCTACGACTTCGCCTGCACCATCTGATAGGGGGACGATCGGAAGCTTTTGTCCGGGATAACTGCCGCGAATTACCGCCGTATCGCGAAAGTTGAGCGAGGTTGCCCGCACCCGAATGAGTACCTGTCCTGCTCCGGGCGTTGGATCAGGAAGTTCAACCTGTGCTAAGCCATCCAGCCCGTCTGCGGTTTGAATCTGATAAGCCTTCACTCAAGTTTCTCCAGGAGTTCTTTTTCTGATCTTCTGGGAAGCAACTGTTCGATCGCCCATTCAATTATCGATCGCATTATTTATTGATCATTCTTCATGATCAGAAGCAGACGATCGTAATATTCTCAGCATTTCCTAAAATCAGTAAAAAGTTACTTCTCTATCTTCAGAATAAATTGCTCTATTTCCTTAGACAGGTTGCTCCTTGTGTAAAGACTGATTACGCTACTCTCAGTTTACGGTGCTGCGCTCCACAGCCACTCCTATTCCTCCCTATTGATGCGATTTAATGCGATCGATGAAAACAAAGCCATTTCCGCAAAACGTTCAGCTTCAAAATGCTTCAGATGTTTCATCTGTCGAAGATTTACTGATAACAGAACAAACAGCACCTTTTCGAAGCTTTAATAAACGAATTGTCGCGCTGTTTCAAAACTTGGGAACGTTGGCTTTATTAGCGATCGCATTTCCCTTTAATCTCACGGTTGTTCTTTTATCGCTGCTGTGGAGCTGGATTAGTCGTCCTTTCCAGAAACCTCGTACGGTTGCTGAGTTTCCCAAAACGGTATTAATTGCGGGAGCAAGAATGACCAAAACGCTGCAACTGGCGCGATCGTTTTATGAAGCCGGACATCGCGCAATTATTATCGACACTGAGAAATTCTGGCTGAACGGTAATCAATACTCGAATGCAGTTGATGCATTTTATACAGTTCCTGACCCTGCTAAAGATTGGGAAGGCTATCAACGAAAACTGCGATCGATCGCTGAGCAAGAGCAAGTTGATTTATTTATTCCGGTTGCCATTTTTGCAGTGATTTACCCAGACGGTGTCAATGAACATCCGCTCGAAGGCTACTGTGAAGTGTTGCACTTTAATGCCGACACTACACGAATGCTAGACGACAAATTTGCGTTTGCGGAAAAGGCGCGATCGTTAGGCTTATCCGTTCCCAAATCGTTCAAAATCACTGCACCAGAACAAGTTTTGAATTTCGACTTTTCACAAGAGCAGAATCCCTACATTCTCAAAAGCATTCCCTACGATGCTGTGCGTCGCCTGGACATGACTAAACTGCCCTGCGCCACGCCTGAAGAAACGGCTGCTTTTGTGAACAGCTTACCGATCAGCGAAGACAAGCCCTGGATTATGCAGGAGTTTATTCGCGGCAAGGAATACTGCACCCACAGCACCGTGCGGAACGGCAAATCAACACTCTACTGCTGCTGTCCCTCCTCGGCGTTTCAAGTGAACTACGAGAATGTCGATAAACCCGAAATTAGCGACTGGATCACCCGTTTTCTCGCAGGCGTTGACGGCATCGGACAGGCTTCTTTTGACATCATTCAAACCGAAGATGGAACCGTTTACCCGATCGAGTGTAACCCTCGCACTCATACGGCAGTGACGCTGTTCTACAACCACCCCGGCGTCGCAGATGCTTACCTCAATCCAGAACCCCCCGCCGAACCCCTACACCCGCTTCCAGATGCCAAGCCGACCTACTGGCTCTATCACGAACTCTGGCGATTGAATGAGGTGCTATTTCCCCGAAAGGGAACTGCGAAGCAACCGATCAAACAGCTTCAAACCTGGTTGAGCAACATCACAAGCGGCACAGATGCCCTGTTCAGAGTCAACGATCCCCTCCCGTTTCTAATGGTGCATCACTGGCAAATTCCCTTATTGATTCTCGAAAACTTGCGCCAACTCAGGGGATGGATCAGAATCGATTTCAATATTGGTGAATTGATTGAGTAGTGAATCAGAATTGAAATTGGAGGATAAACACGATTAATTCTTGCAGGATCGCTTAGCGATAGTGTAGCTCACGGTGTTTTAAGCCTTTAGATTTCAAAGCTTCTCGATGAGTAAGACACTCTAGAGCCATTACACCAATATGGCGATTGATGAAATAGCGACTCATTACGTCGAGGGAGAGGTATTTGGCTCCAGCAATTAGCCTCAGGCAGTTCGATGCACCACAGAGGCAGATGAAGGGAGAAGTCATATCCCATTCAGTGCTGGGGTAGAAAAAAGATAGCTCGTCTCCAGGCTGGATGTCTCGCGCTGCTTTAAGCTCCATCCGGGTAGTATCAACAATGACATTGGGATCACAGCTATGATTCAGGTTGGCAAGACAAGCGTAGTCTTCAATGCTAGAGTCGTAGCTGATCTGAATGCTCGTGTAGGTGGGCTTGGCAATAGTTTTGTAGCTGCTCATCTTGTAAAAGGTTTCACCCTCGGAGATTGGCATTGTTGCGATCAACTGCTTGCCTTTTCCATCGATCGCGGCTTTCACTTGCATCATGAATTTCTCCTCACTCTTAAAAATTGTGAATCTCGGCTGTAGAACAAGGGATTAGAGCGCGATTTAGCTAGCGGCAGCTAAGGCTTGTACACTTTCCTGTAGCTCCTGTTGAACGCGCCGGAAAAACAGCATCTGAACATCGATGAAATGAGCGAATCCCTGCCTTGCCCACTCCCCAATCTGCTCCTCCGTTGCGTTGCTATATTGAATTGCTTGATTCAGTGCTAGCAGTGCATCATCGGAGTGATCAGCTTCTACTCCCCGCGTCTCGAAAGTGCCATGAATCGCAATCCAATACCAGGGGCTAACCACTCCCTGTGGGTATTGCACCTTGCTGCGCCGGATAAATTGCCCAAAAGAATTTTTTTTCTGTTCTGAGAAGAACACAGCGTTGATAATACTGCACTCATTACTACCAATGGTTTCAGCTCCAGCATGAAATCCGATCGCTCGCACTAGGCTACCAAGGTCATCTGGGCGGGCAGCATATCCTTCTCGCACCTCTTCCAGTACCTTAGGGAGCCACGCACCCGCTTGGGCAATTTGGTTAACTTCTGCGGGAGTTAGATTGGCGTATTCTGCCAGCTTGTCTAACAGTGCATAGGACAATGTTCGATGGGAAACTGCTGTTCTGGGATCGCGGAACTCCTCGATTGAAGCAGAAAACACATGGGCTGCAACATCCATACTGCGTTCGGCGTGAGCTGCGATCGTACAATTTTGATCTTTAAATAGAGGACTTGAGCCAATCACACTGGCAAGTTGCGGCACCAGAAAGCTGTAGGTTCTACCATAGGTGACAAATCTCTGCATAAAAGTGTAGAGGGTCTTAGGACTGACCACAGCCTCTCTACAGGAAAGCTCCATCACCCGATTGATGGAAGGCTCGTCAAACCAGCACTGCAAGGTTTCTAGCGTAATCATTTTTAAGCCTCACATCTGTGGAAATTTGATTGTTTGTCGCAAAAGCGAACCTACACTGCGTTAGTGGAGCAGCGTTTAGACCCGCTCAAACTCAATGCAAAGCCAGCTATTCTCAGGAGAGTGACGATCGCGCTCAATCACTCCTTCTAAGGAGAACAGCATAGGGCTGAAAAAGTTAGCATGAACTGCTGTCAAATGATGTTGACAACCAGTTTGGTACTAGAAAGCTTACAAAGACATCAAACTGATTCAACGTTTATTGAATCAAGCACATAACCCGCACTTGTGCGCCAAGAAAAAGCCTGTGCGAACTTTTAATGAATCACTTGAGGAACACAGAGGGGTGATACTCGGTTGCTAACAGGGAACATCAGCAGGGATGACTTAGTGCATCCATAATTTCCACAATTCTTATAATTTTCCAAGGAAATGGGATCAGTAATCCCACGGAAATTAGTCTATTCTCATCCTTGCCTGGCTGCTTCTCTTCACACTTATCAAACTGATAAGGGGTATAAACCGATAGTTATGACTATCCAGCTTATAGAAATCTTTAAAAGACCTAGGCAGCTTGCCCGGCACTACTCAACCTTCTGAAGCGGGGTCAGCTTCGGATCGATAATCTTCTGTCCCATGCCGGGAAACTTGATCGCGAGACAGGCTTTGTTTCCAGCTCCAAAAATGTGCGTCACCTGACCTGTGCCAAACGATCGATGAATGACGCGATCGCCCACTGTCCAATCCTGCTGTGGATAGCTGGGGGAACTGGCCGCCTGTTTGCGAACTTCCCGAATTGGTGTGGTCATCTTTTTGGGAATTGCATTGGCAACGCTGCTGAGCAAAAGCTCCTTCGGCAGTTCCGCTAAGAATAGGGATGGACTGGCAGCTTCGCGGGAGCCGTAGAGTCGCCGCTCGCGGGCATAGCTGAGGAACAGGCGCTCCTGGGCACGAGTAATGCCGACGTAGCAGAGTCGCCGTTCTTCTTCCAGGGATTTTGGGTCTTCCAGCGATCGAAAATTGGGAAATAATCCCTGCTCCAGCCCAACGAGAAACACGACCGGGAATTCCAGACCCTTCGAGGAATGCAGCGTCATCAGCGAAACTTTTTCCTGGGCAGCTTCGTTCAGGTTATCCAGGTCAGACGCGAGCGAGGCATTTCCCAGGAAGAGCGACAGATTCGACTCTTCGTTGTCTTCCTCGAATTGCAGCACGGCGTTGTAAAGTTCCTGCACGTTTTGCAGCCGCTCCAGTGCTTCGTCGGTTCCTTGTTCGCGTAAGTCCTGCAAGTAGTGGGAATCATCAAGAATGCCCTGCACAATCTCCGACGCTGAAGAGCCTTCGATCTTCGACTGCCAGTATTCAATCATCCGACCAAACGCTAGCACAGGCTTCGCCGATCGCCCTGCCAAAGTCTGTACCGAAGTTTCATCGCTAAGGATTTGCCAGAGGGGAACGTTTAGCTCCCTCGCAGCTTTTTCGAGCCGATCGATCGTCGCCTTCCCAATTCCCCGCCGAGGTACGTTGATAATCCGCTTCAGGCTGATCGAGTCGTCTGGGTTTGCAATCAGGCGCAGATACGCCAGCACGTCTTTCACTTCTTTGCGATCGTAAAACCGCAGCCCGCCGACAATGTTGTAAGGAATGCCATATTGCACCAGCACTTCTTCAAACGCCCGCGACTGAGCATTCGTGCGGTAAAGAATTGCAAAACTGCCCCAGTTTAGCTCCGGGTTGACCAGCTCCATTTCCCGCAACCGATTCACCACAAAGTTCGCTTCCTGAATTTCGTCGTCGGCGCGATAGCAGTAAATTGTTTCTCCCGATCCGCGAGTCGGACGTAATACTTTATCAATTCGCTCAGTATTGTTTTCGATTAGCTCGTTTGCTGCCTGGAGAATATTTTCAGTCGATCGATAATTCTCCTCTAGCTTGACCATTGTGCGCGTATCGTCATCTGGTAAGCCATCACCAAAGTCATCCTGAAAGTTCATCAGAATCGTAAAATCAGCCGCCCGAAAGGAATAAATCGACTGATCTGCATCACCCACCACGAAAATCGATCGATAATTCCAGTCGTTAAATTTCTTCGTATCTTCGCCATTCGTGACGAGTAATCGAATCAAGTCATACTGAGTGCGGTTCGTATCCTGATATTCATCAACCAGAATATGTCTAAACCGTTTATGCCAGTATGCCAACACCTGATCATTCTGCCGGAATAAACGCACAGGCATCAAAATCAGATCGTCAAAATCTAGCGCATTATTCTGAGCGAGCCGCTGCTCATACTCGGCGTAAATATTTGAAATCACCCGTCCGCGATAGTTGTTCTGCTCCCGCTCCAGGTCGCTCGGCGAATAGCCCTGATTTTTAGCATTGCTGATCGCATAGCGAACCGATCGCGGCTCAAATTTCTTATCGTCCAAATTTTGATTAACGACGATTTCTTTGACTAAACTCTGCGCGTCCGACTCGTCCAAAATTGAAAAGTTACGGTTCCAGGAATAGCCCTGCTCACTCTGATACTTCTCGATGTCAAACCGCAGAATCCGGGCACAAAGGGCGTGAAACGTGCCAATCCAGAGTTCTTTCGTAATGGTTTTATAAACGTGCGATCGTAGCCGAGTTTGCTCAAACGGCGCAAGCGCATCCATTGGCTTTCCGTACTTTTGCTCCGCTTCCTGTTCAGAAAACAGCTTCTCGATCCGCTCCTTCATCTCCTTCGCCGCTTTGTTCGTAAAGGTGACAGCCAGGATATTTTCCGGGTCAACGCGATGATTCATCACCATATTGGCAATCCGGTAGGTCAGGGCGCGGGTCTTCCCCGATCCAGCTCCGGCAACCACAAGCAAAGGACCACAGTAATGCTCAACGGCACGCCGCTGGGAAGGATTGAGATGACTGGTAATGTCAACGCGCATGAGAATCCAGAGATGAAAAGACAGGAGGAGCAGTTCAATAGATCTAACCGCCGATGATATATCTTATCGTCTGCGTCTAAGGATCGATCGCCTTTCGCGGGGACGATTGCCACCAATGAGAGACGACATTGTACCTAAAACTTATGAGGAGAGTTAGGGTTCCTTCAAAGGATTAATCGCCGATTTACTCATATTTCAAATGTCTTAATCTTGCATTAAAAATATATTGGACATTACCAATCGCCCCTCCTAATCTGGAAGAGTTAGGTCTAACATCAGCACTTCAGCAAACGAAAGCACCACTGCTCGTTTCACAGTCCTCCAGAATTAGGGGATCTAGAGGGGAGAAACCCTCCAGCCACCTGTCACACATCCTTGAGTTCACACATCCTTGAGTAAGGACGATCGCCGCTATGAGTAAGGGCACACTGTTCGATAAAGTTTGGGATCTTCACACCGTCAACACGCTTCCCTCAGGACAAACACAGCTCTTTATCGGGCTGCACCTGATCCATGAGGTTACCAGTCCACAAGCGTTTTCGATGCTGCGCGATCGCGGATTAAAAGTGCTGTTTCCCGATCGCACCATTGCCACGGTGGATCACATTGTGCCAACGATCAGCCAGACGCGTCCGTTTGTTGATCCGATGGCGGAAGAAATGATGCAGGAACTCGAAAAAAACTGCAAAGAGAATAACATTCGCTTTTATAACATTGGCTCTGGGGGTCAGGGCATTGTTCACGTCATCGCTCCCGAACAGGGATTGACGCAGCCCGGCATGACGATCGCCTGCGGAGATAGCCACACTTCCACGCATGGTGCATTTGGCGCGATCGCCTTTGGCATTGGAACCAGCCAGGTACGGGATGTTCTTGCTTCGCAAACCCTGGCACTCGCTAAGCTCAACGTCCGCAAGATTGAAGTCAACGGGACCCTGCCCACCGGAGTCTATGCCAAAGACGTGATCCTCCACATCATTCGCACCCTAGGCGTGACGGGTGGCGTGGGCTATGCCTACGAATTCGCTGGAACGACCTTTGAGCAGATGAGCATGGAAGAGCGCATGACCGTCTGCAATATGGCGATCGAAGGCGGTGCCCGCTGCGGCTATGTCAACCCCGATCGAGTCACTTATGACTATCTCAAAGACCGCAATTTCGCACCCAAAGGACCCGAGTGGGATCGGGCGATCGACTGGTGGAATTCCCTTCGCAGCAATGCCGATGCTCAATACGATGATGTCGTCGTGTTTGATGCCGCTGACATTCCGCCAACTGTTACCTGGGGCATTACACCCGGTCAGGGAATTGGGGTCAATCAAACGGTTCCCACCCCGGAGGAGTTGTCGGACCAGGATCGGGCACTGGCTCAAGAGGCATACAGCTACATGAACCTGCAACCCGGACAGCCCATTCAAGGAACGGCGATCGACGTTTGCTTCATCGGAAGCTGCACCAATGGACGCATCAGTGATTTACGCGAGGCTGCCAAAATTGCCAAGGGTCGATTTGTTGCGGAAGGCATCAAAGCGTTTGTCGTTCCCGGCTCCGAGCAGGTGAAGCAGCAAGCAGAAGCCGAAGGGCTAAACGAAATCTTTGAAGCGGCAGGCTTTGAGTGGCGAGAACCGGGCTGCTCGATGTGTCTGGCCATGAATCCCGATAAGCTCGTCGGCAACCAAATTAGCGCATCTTCCTCTAACCGCAACTTTAAGGGACGACAAGGCTCTGCGTCCGGTCGTACCCTGCTGATGAGCCCGGCAATGGTGGCGGCAGCGGCAATCATAGGCAAAGTTACTGATGTCCGAGCACTGCTCTAATATCCCTTCCTTCACTGGAAATGCTGCAACACTGGTTGTTTGGCAAGACCTCAGAAATGGCAGATGAGCCAGGAGCGTTCGTTTTAACCGGACGCAAGACAGCAACTTCCTCTTTGCTCAAAGCCTGTGAGGTCGAGAACGAACCGCTACCCTAGAGCTGATTCCCCTTCCTCACCTCCTCATCTCCTACCCCCTCACTCACCCACCTACCCATTTCCCTACCCACTTACCGATAAGGAGAACCTCATGAGCCAAATCCAAACCCTTTCTGGTCGCGCCGTTCCTCTCATCGGCAACGACATCGACACCGATCGCATTATTCCTGCCCGTTTCCTCAAGTGCGTTACCTTCGACGGATTAGGCGCACAGGTCTTTGCAGACGATCGCGATCAGATGCAGGGACAGCATCCCTTTGACCAGTCGCAGTATCAGGGCGCAACTGTTCTGGTAGCAAATCGCAACTTTGGCTGTGGATCTTCTCGCGAACACGCACCACAGGCAATCTCAAAGTGGGGCATTCGGGCGATCGTGAGCGAAAGCTTCGCCGAGATTTTCTTTGGCAACTGTGTCGCGATGGGCATTCCCTGCGTCACAGCAGATCCAGCAGTCGTGACAGAGCTACAGCAACGGATTGCGGCAAATCCTCAGGTATCAGTCACAGTAGATCTGGAAGCAATGCAGGTGCGGGTCAATGACTTTGTGGCTCCGGTGCAGATGGGAGCCGGACCTCGCAGTATGTTCCTCAGCGGAACCTGGGATGCTTGTGGTCAGCTCGTTGCCCAAGCCGATCGCATTCGTCAAACCGCCGCAAACTTGCCCTATGTGAGCTGGAGCCAGGCAGCTTCTTGAAACCTCTTCGTATCCCCTAATTATCCCTAAAAGAACAGGGCATACTGGATGCAGTGTGTCCTATTAAACTGCTATAACTCAAAAGATAAGGAATCGAGCCTTCGCTTAACGGTCTAGCACTGAATGATTTTCGGTGGATAGAGTGAAAATATAAGTAACTTTCTCAGGCTCGTAGCCAGTCCAATGATATGTTCTATTCGTACTCGCTGTTTTGGATTCGGGATCTCTGCTCCCGCTACCAATGCAGATTTGCTTTTTCACCCCAAATCAGCGAAATTTAACTCTCTCAAAGAATTTTTGAGGCTCCGCCAATGATTGAGATGAAAGTTGCTGGAATTGCCTTAGATGCAGTCTCTCGTAGCCCGATCGTCCTGCTACGAGATGCCTCCGAGCGTCGGCAGTTACCCATCTACATTGGTCAAGATCAGGCGAGAGCGATTATTAGCGTTCTGGAAGGGCAGGCTCCACCACGACCGCTCACCCACGACCTGATGGTGAATCTGATGGACGAATGGGGCATGGTGCTGGAAAAGGTCGTTATTCACTCATTGCAAGATAATACCTTTTACGCCATTCTTCAGATGAAGCAAGGAGAGGTGAAAAAAGAAATCGATTCCCGCCCCAGCGATGCGATCGCCTTAGCACTGCGAACCAAAAGCCCAATCTGGGTCATGGAAGAAGTCGTTGCCGATGCCTCAATGCCTGTCGATCGCGATGCTGATGAAGCCGAGCGCAAAGCCTTTCGCGATTTTCTTTCGAATTTGCGGCCGGGGGACTTTAATCAGGGCGGACGCTTTACCAAGCAGGATGAAGGTTAATCAAAACCAGGACATCAGCAGCCCTTCTTATCTTCTTATCAGATGGGCATCTCTTCCGTTCCCTCAGAAATAAAGCCCTAATAAAGCTCTCCACCCCTTCATTCAATCCGCAATCCTGAGCGACCCGATCGCGTCTCCGTAGAATTGTTCATGCAGTATCGTCGCTTCGGCAAAACAAATCTCTTTCTGTCGGTTTTTTCGCTGGGCACGATGCGCTACCTTGCCTCAAAGGAAAACGCGATCCAGACGATTCAGCAAGCGATCGATCGGGGCATCAACCATATCGAAACCGCCAGAGGCTACGGCAGCAGCGAACTGTATCTGGGGGCAGCGATTCGGGCAGGCTTGCCTGTGATGCGCGAACAGATTCACATCACGACCAAAATTCCCCCGACCCCCAACGCAGACGCAATGGCACGATCGATCGACGAATCCCTCGATCGGCTGGGGGTGGATTATTTGGACGCGCTGGGCATTCACGGCGTCAATACGGCAGAACAGTTGGACTGGGTTGAGAATTCACAGGGCTGTATGCAGGCAGTTCGAGCGGCGATCGCAGATGGGCGCATTCGTCATGTCGGCTTCTCAACCCATGCTCCTTTGGAAATTATTCTGAGGGCGATCGAGACGAATCAGTTTGAGTTTGTTAATCTGCACTATTACCTGTTTAATCAGCGCAATGAGGCGGCAGTGGCTCTCGCGCACCAAAAAGACATGGGCGTGTTGATTATCTCGCCTGCTGACAAAGGCGGAATGCTTCATACCCCTTCTGAAACGCTGGTGAACCTCTGCCAACCTTTCACGCCGCTAGAGCTAAACTATCGATTTTCACTCAGCGATCGGCGGATTACCACGCTTAGCTTGGGCGCAGCCAATCCACAGGAGCTAGAGACTCCACTACAGGCCAGCGAACGAACCGAACCCCTCACGTCCGCAGAACTCAAAACCCTGGAACGGCTGGATCTTCACCACCAAGCGACCCTGGGAACCGATCGATGCAGCCAGTGTTTTGCCTGTTTGCCCTGTCCAGAAAGTATCAATATTCCCGAAGTGCTGCGTCTGCGAAATCTAGCGGTTGCTTACGACATGACCGCTTTCGGGCAATACCGTTACGGAATGTTTGAAAATGCGGGGCACTGGTTTCCCGGCATGAAGGCAAATCGCTGTACCGACTGCGGCGACTGTTTGCCTCGCTGCCCGGAGCATTTGGATATTCCCACTCTGCTGCGTGATACGCACGATCGCCTGAGTGGGACACCCCGACGCCGATTGTGGGGCTAGCGGGCATATTCCAGGAACGTCTGCACCTTGCCATCAGGACGCAGCACCAACCGAATCTGCGGATTTCCTCCGTTGTCTGTAGGTGATACGAACGGCTCACCCATCAAAGGCATATTCGTGCGATCGAGGAAGGTTTCAGCCGCCTGACCCAAAGGCACAATTCGCTGAAGCGATCCGTCGGCGTTCAGCACCAGCCGATATTCCAGCGTTTGTGTGAGCTCGGTGGGCGGCTGCCAGTTCTGCTCAAAATACTGCCGAATCTCAGACACTTGAGGTACGGCATCAAATGCGGTACTGCTAGCTGCCGCTCCTGCTGAGTCTCCGGTTTCGGCTTCGGGCGCATTTGCCGCTGCGATACCCTGTTCAGCCGATCGCGCCGCAGAGCTTTCGATCTCTGGAATCGCGGTTATGCTGGGCTGCTGAACAGTTCCCTCAGGTGGAACGATCGCAATTCGCTCAGGTGGAGGTGGAGTAGTCGAGCGGGGCACTTCCACCACAGGCGGAGCCGGAGCAGGCGCAACCGGAACAGGCTCACGCGCAATTGAAACTGAGGGCGGAGGCGGGGCTGTTTGCACTGCTCCAGGGGGCGGAGCGGGAGGCTGCAGCGGAGTCAGTGACAGCGAAGGAGATGGTGATCCGGGCGGCGAGGGAATCGCTAACGGGGTCGGCGAGGTTGGTGTGCCCTGGCTCAGGTTGGTTTCGGTCTGCACCGAAGTAGATGCCGTTTGCAGGGGTGGACTGGAGACATCCATCACAAATTTCGCAATCGCCCCCGTCACGCCCACGGTCAGCACTGCCGCAGCCGCAATTCCTGCCCAGCCTGAAGGCGATCGCATCCAGCTGGGACGAGCTAACGACGGTAGGGTAACAGCATCAGATTGGTACTGATCAAGCGCGTTTGCCAGGTCAAACAATTGCAGCGTAGACAGCGAAACAGACTCGCCCGACTGCTCGATTGCCATTGTCCCTAAATGCAGACGGTGTGCCAGCAAACCCTGCGGCTCCAAAACCATTGCAGATTCGCTCACATTCGTTTCCGTCAGCTGACGCTGAAGCATAGTGGGTTCGAGCACCTGAAGCGCAGTTGCTCCTGCCTCAACCCTACGCTCCAAAGGAAGGGAATCGGCGGTCGATCGGCTCAGCCAGTTTTGCACATAGCCATCCACAGCTTCACACAGCGCTTCAAGCTGGTTCCGATCGCCCTGAAGCGTCACCTGATTCTCCGCAGGTAGCTTGGGGTCGTCCAGATGCAGCCGGAAGCGCAAATTCTTTAACACTGCCCGATCTGTCCAGCGAGACAGTGCCGACCCGGTTGCCATCACTTCGAGGGTGCAGGTCGGGGGGGTGTATCGGCGTAGAACGGTTTGGGGCATGAGTCGGGGAGGGGTGGATGAGTGGAGGGGTAAAGAAGCAGATAAGTAGGGAGGTGGGAGAAGGGTTAGGATTTTGAGCGATCGAGGAGAGCTATCCAGAGGCGGCGAGAGCCATTAGGGGCACTGTAGAACAGCAGATCGATCAGCAGTTTGAGGGCGAGATGGGTCAGATCGTCAATGGAAGCCGTGTCATCCTCCATCCGTTCCTGATAGGCGTTGCTAAAGGTATCAAGGTAATCCCCTAGCAAAGCGGCATGGTGGGGCGGCTGATTTTGCTCGGTTAACTGCTCTAGCAGCGCGACGGCACGGCGAATGAGTTCCTGATGCTGGTTTGCCAGCCGACAAATGATCATCACCAGCGATCGAGCTTCTTCCACATCGAGCCGTTTACGTCCCTGTCCCCGCCGCAGGGGGCTAGATTGCCGCAGTCGCCAGAGGGAAACGCGATCAGCCACCACCTCGCTCAAATTCAGGTCAGCCGCCGCCTGCAAGACTTCCTCTGAGCCGATGTTTGCCAGCGATTCGAGTGCGAGCAGCACTAGATCAAGCTGTGCCTTAATATTGTCGAGCTGACTCGGCTCTGGTGCATCGACCAGTTCCAGATCTGCCCAGGTTGGCTTTGAGGAGGGCTTTGCAGAGGGGGGCATAATTTCAGAATATGCAGAAACGCGAGGGTTGACAGCGCAGTTACAACTCTTGAAACAGGGTTTGAACAATTCCTGAACTCATTCAATTCCTGAACTCATTCCTGAATTCATTCTTGAACCCATTTCTGAGCCAGGACGATCGCGGGTTTTGTCAGGTTTCACCTTAAATCAATTAATCAATCAATTGACTTCTGAATCAAGGCAGCTTAGACAGCAGCTTTTGAGATTCGATTCCTTCGCCGCGCTATTATCCTATCGAACTCTCAGACCTTCAACGTCCTCTAGATAGGTGACTTCACACGGACTCTACCCGCTACTCCGCCCAAGACACCCTTTCGCTTCGCCCGTTTGCTTTACTCCGACTTCAAGTTGCCCTTTGATTTGCCCTCCTGCGCTGTAGTATCGTCTAAGAGAAGCATTGGAACGCATTGGATGAGACAGTTGCACTCTCGGATTCTGCCATTTATTCCGGTTCGATCGATTTGGCTAACCCTGGTATCGATTGTTTTAATGCTTCAGGTTTGGCTGATTTCTCCTGATTCGGCGGCTGCAACTGGCGTTTACAGTATGCCGTCTCTCAGGGCGGGAGAGCAAACCTGGATCATTGATCAGGCAGGGGTGATGAGTCGGGCAACGCGAGGAGAACTCAGCAACGAACTGGCAAACCTGGCAGACCAGACCGGAAACGAAGTTCGATTTGTTACGATTCATCGGCTCGACTATGGCGAAACGATCGAAACTTTCACCAAGCAGCTTTTTGAAAAGTGGTTTCCAACGCCAGAAGCCCAGGCAAACCAAACCCTGCTTGTATTAGACAATGTGACGAACAGCAGCGCAATCAGCACTGGAGCTGAGGTTCAGTCTTTGCTCACGCCTGAAGCTGCCCAGAGCGTGGCGCAGGAAACCGTCATGGTTCCGCTTCGCAACGGCAATAAGTACAACCAGGCATTTCTTGATGCCAGCGAGCGGCTAACGGCAATTTTGTCCGGTGAGGCTGATCCAGGTCCACCGATCGTGGAAAACAACGTTCAAACCGAAGGAACTTTTGCCCGCGCCGAAGAAACAGACGATCGCAGCGCAACGATGATTGTTGTAGTTCTGCTGCTGGCTGCCACGATTATTCCAATGGCGACTTACTACATCTATCAGGCGATTCAGTCCTAATTCAGCGTTTTTTGAATCCATTGCAGCCTGAAAAGGTGAAAGATCAAAGGGGGGCAAGCAGCCCCCGTCTTTGCTTTAAAGGCGACAAAGGCGACACAAATTTCAATGCCTGAAGGTCGCCTTACCTGAGGCTGTCAACTCGGTTCGCAAAATGGTCTGACCCGGAGCATGAATCCAAGAACCTGAATCCAAGAGCTCGACCCAATACTGCATCAATCGTCCAAATTTCAGAAATTCAAATTAGCGCAGAAACTCTAACGAAGTAGGTGGAGCATTCGTTTGAGGCTGGTCTGGGCGTTCCAATCGGGTTGGATTTTGAGGTTCCTTCACCAGCACATATCGATCGCCCCAGCCGTAATTCTCTGGTTCCAAAGCTGCTGGAGCAGGTTGACCGAGGTTCGGGGCAGTGAGGGCGATCGTTTGGCTCACTTCTGCATATCGCTGTCCTTCTACGGTCGTGCGAACAATGCCACGAGGCAACCTGAATCCTTTTTCGGCAAGCTGTTGCTCTAGAGGCGTTAGCTGATCCTCAGCAGTAAGCATGGTTACAAAGGAGACAGTCTCGGCAGGTTTCAGCGTTAGCCCCAGTTTAGGCTGCTGCATTTGCCACTCCTCCCAGCCTTTGCCATCTGTGCCCTGCTGCTGAAGGGTGAGTTCAGCCTGCCATTTACCTTCAACGACGGTGGTTGAAGCGTAGTCTAGAATCTCAAAGGTTGAGCTAGGTGGGTTCACCGTGCTTTGTAAGCTGGCCAAATCCGATGAGCTTGTTGGATAAAAGTAGCGAATTGCCGCAACGGTGATTGGCGTATTGTCTGGAAGGTTTGTGGTTCCAGAGACAGTGTAGCCGCTACGCTTGGAGCCAGATTCCACTGCCATTTGTAGACTCACTTCTTGAGGCTGACCCGGAAGTGTTAGCGTCCTACAGCCGATCGTTAAAGGCAGCAGACTGGTGATCACAAGGAGGCATGGAAGCCAACGCCATTTAGCTGAATTTTGGGCAGGAAGCCGAAGACAAAGCTGAAGCAAACGATCGCACATGACAGAGCAACTGAGAAGGGAATGGCAGAGTAAATACGATCGCTTCTACGTGAGAAGCAAGCCGATATCAGGATTTCTACCTAGCCTTATTCAATCCTTTACAGCCCGCTTTATCGAGTCATTATAGAACAGTTATTTCTTCAGGGAAAACAAGGAAATTAGCGAATTTCAGCCATTTGGCGGAGTTGTGAAGTATCAGAAGAGTTTGTAATAGAAATCACAGAAGATAACTTCTCTTTGAAGTCGCAGCCTAGAATTTAGTTCTTGCGGTAAGTCGTTTTCCCTTGTGTTTTGGCTAGAGTTTGTCTCCCTTGTCCACCGTTTTTTGAACCATGAGACCTTTCTAGGCTGCTCTTCTGATGTAAGTTTTTAAGTTAATTCAAAATCATTTCTGCCTTCAATTACCAGGAAGTTTGGCAAAGCGAGTTGATCGCTTTTCTCCTGGCTTGTTCACGATCGCTTCAACGTCCTTCCAGCTTATATCCTGCAGCGCCCCATGAATGAGCGGAGCCATGATCTGCTTAAGCTGGAGCGTTATCACATCAAGCTAAACCTCATCGTTCTGAACTTACAGTTCTAGCAACTCCAGACTTACAGTTCTAAACTTAAAGCCCTAAACTTTTAGTCCTAAACTTCAGTTTGTAATAGCCAAAACCCGGTGTAGGTCATTCCAGAATTATCGGGCTGAACTAATAGAAAATGGAGTCCTTTTGCCTGTGACTGGCGATCGCGAAACGTCTTCGCCGCCTGAATTACATCAGCATCTTCAAACGTTGTTAAGACCCATCGCTCAACCAAACCTGCCTCTAAAATTAAGCCGTCTGGCTGTCCAGGAATATAGTTGAGAAATACCGGGCGCGATCGCTGGAGCCATCGAGCGAGATTCATCGACTGTCTGCCCCCATCAATCACCACACCCGGAATGGGAAGCGTTGAAGGAAGCTGGAGCTTGATCGGAAACAGAGCATCCGGCATTTCACGAATTGGAATCGGGCGATCGATAAACGCTGAGACAAGATCCCCGGCTGGGAGTGCGGCAAACCGCCATCGATCGCCCCACAGGTTTTCGGGCAAGGGTAGGGGAGCCGGACGATCGAGCGTAATTGGATCGTAGGGTTGATTCGTGTAGTGGGGGAGCGAGCGATATTCAGCCGCTCTCTGAATTAAAAACTGCTTCAGAGCAGGAACAGAGCGGGTTTGCTCAACTTTGAGGCCCAGTTTCTCTGCTGCCGCCAGCATCAGGCTCACCGACTGAGGACGGAAAACCTGGAGACGATCGGGCTTTTCCTGCGGGTCGATCCACTGTTGAAGCTGAGCTGCGATCCAGTTTGAATCTGCCTCAGACTGAGAACAAAAGGCACTTGCGGTAAATTTGCCGTCAGTGTCGCAAACGACCAGTTCCCAGAGCGGACTGCCTACAGCATCTTGAAGCGGACGACGATAGAAATCAGCTTGCCAGCGCATAAATAGAGACGATCGAATTAATTTTTGGGGCTGTCCCTTCAACCATACGCGATGACGTGGACAGAATAATCTACCGTCAGAAACGCTCAGGCTCTAAAACTTATAACTACAACATTGAGAACTTGTGCCAAGATGATAGGTTGGCTTTCACCTTGGCTTCACCGCTGCCTTTACTAATTGTCTTTACTAACGGCAACAAAAACCCGCTTCTAAAATGTTCGTTCAGGCACAATTTAGATATCCCTTTCATTAGCAAGATCATTAGCAAGATAAGCCTTTGGTTAAAGTGTTCTGACCTAAGTTCCCACCAGCTTCTATCTCATCTAACGCGACAGGTTTACTTATGAGTACCTCACCGATTCGGTTTTTGATGTGTTCCCCCGACCACTATGACGTGGACTATGTGATTAATCCATGGATGGAAGGGAATGTTCACAAGTCTTCTCGCGATCGAGCCGTAGAGCAATGGCAAAAGCTATATCACGTCATTAAGGACCATGCCATTGTTGATTTAGTCACGCCACAAAACGGTGTACCGGATATGGTGTTTACTGCCAATGCCGGACTCGTTTTAGAAAAAACAGCCGTCCTTAGCCGTTTCTATCACAAGGAACGTCAGGGCGAAGAGCCTTTCTTCCAGCAGTGGTTTGAAGAGCATGGCTTTACCGTGCATACGCTGCCTAAAGATTTGCCGTTTGAAGGCGCGGGCGATGCGCTGCTCGATCGCGAAGGTCGCTGGCTCTGGGCAGGCTACGGATTTCGATCGGAGCTAGATGCTCACCCCTATCTAGCAAACTGGCTGGATATTGAGGTGCTGTCACTGCGGCTGATGGACGAACGGTTTTACCATCTGGATACCTGCTTCTGTCCGCTGGTAGATGGCTATCTGCTTTACTATCCGCCGGCGTTTGATTCCTATTCCAATCGCCTGATCGAGATGCGCGTTCCCGAATCAAAGCGAATTGCGATCGAAGAGGCAGATGCGGTCAACTTTGCCTGCAATGCAGTGAATATCGATCGCACGATCATCATGAACAAAGCTAGTGCGGAGTTGAAACGGCGGCTAGAAGCGATCGGATTTCAGATCGTCGAAACGCCCCTGACCGAATTCCTCAAAGCAGGCGGCGCAGCGAAGTGTCTCACTCTGCGAACCATAGAAGCAGTACAGCCAATTCACCATGCAGTGGCGGCAATCGAGTCGCGCGTGGTGCAGCTCGAAGGGCATTTGCTTGATTCGGGTCTGATCAACCGGGCGTTAGATACGATCGTTGAAGCGGGCGGCAGCTTTCAGGTTTTAAACTTCCGGCTGGGCGAACAGCGTCAAAGCACTTCTACTGCAGAGATTCGCGTCACGTCTCCCGATCATGACGTGATGGAAAATATTATGACGCAGCTCATTGATATGGGCGCAGTCGCTCGTCCGCAGGAGGTTTGCGACAATCAGCTTGAAACGGTGACCAAAGACGGCGTTGCACCCGATGATTTCTATGTCACTACGATTTATCCCACCGAAGTGCGCGTTAACTGCGAGTGGATTAAAGTCCAGAATCAGCGCATGGATGGGGCGATCGTCGTTTCGCAGACTCCAGAGAAAACCACGGCAGAATGTAAACTGCTGCGCGACCTGAAGACGGGCGATCGCGTGGTTGTGGGGGTTGAGGGCATTCGCACCATTCGCAAAACTGAGTCTCGTGAGCAGCGCAACGCGACCCAGACCAAACCAGACGAATTCAGCTTTATGGGTTCGGGTGTATCGAGCGAACGCCGCGTCGAGCTAGTAGTCGAGCAGATTGCCTGGGAAATCCGCAAGATCCGCGATCAGGGCGGCAAGGTGGTGGTCGTCGCGGGTCCAGTCGTGATTCATACGGGCGGCGGCGAGCATCTGTCTCACTTGATTCGCGAAGGCTATGTTCAAGCACTCCTGGGTGGCAATGCGATCGCGGTTCACGACATCGAGCAGGCCATGATGGGCACATCGCTAGGCATGGATATGAAGCGTGGCGTTTCAGTTCGGGGTGGGCATCGCCATCACCTGAAGGCAATCAACACGATTCGTCGCTGCGGCAGCATTGCGGAAGCCGTTGAACAGGGCATACTTACCGGTGGCATTTTCTATGAGTGCGTTAAGAACAACGTCCCCTTCTCGCTGGCAGGCTCAATTCGGGATGACGGTCCCCTTCCTGATACGCAGATGGATCTGATCAAGGCGCAGGAAGACTACGCACAACTGATCAAAGGAGCTGACCTGATTCTAATGCTGTCTTCGATGCTGCACTCGATCGGTACAGGCAACATGACTCCGGCAGGTGTGAGAATGGTCTGTGTTGATATCAACCCGGCGGTTGTGACTAAGTTAAGCGATCGGGGTTCGGTGGAATCGGTGGGCGTTGTGACGGACGTAGGCTTGTTCCTCAGTCTGATGGTGCAGCAGCTCGACCGGTTGACGAGTCCCTATAAACTGGCGCAAACCGTCTAGCAGTGACCAATTTTTAACTGATTGTTAAATCACTGGAGGGGTGGGCAGTTGTCCCCCCTTTTTTTTGAGCCTGATATCCGCTTCTAGAAGTCGATCGCCGAAAAGCTGCGTAACCGCCTATGATCTGTAAAAGTCTGCCTTGCGATAGACCTTTTCTCTGCGATCGTAGGGTTTTGTTGGGTTTCTAAATCGATTGTTTCAGCAGTTTTTAAGTCTCCTCTGAGTCTGATATGAGCAATTTCCCTGCAACCGTAACTCCTTTTGCCCCGGATGTTTTCGCCGATCATGACTGGTCGCTTTTGCTGCAACAGCTTCTCGATGGGCAATCGCTGACGGTGGATCAGTCTGTGGCATTGATGGAAGGCTGGCTGGCGGAGGCAATTCCACCCGTGCTGTCAGGGGCAATTTTGACCGCAATTCAGGCAAAGGGCGTTTCAGCGGCAGAACTGACGGGCATGGCGCAGGTGCTTCAGGCGCGTTCGGTCGGCGGCACAGATACCTCAGGATTTCCCACTCCCCGAATTGATACCTGCGGCACAGGGGGGGATGGCGCATCCACGTTTAATATCTCAACGACCGTGGCGTTTGTGGCGGCGGCAGCAGGGGTTGCGGTGGCAAAGCACGGCAATCGATCGGCTTCCGGTAAGGTTGGTTCGGCAGATGTGCTGGAAGCGTTGGGTGTGAATTTGAGCGCTTCGCCCGATCGCATCAAAGCGGCTCTATCAGAAGTGGGCGTAACGTTTCTGTTTGCGCCAGGCTGGCATCCGGCGATGAAAGCAGTCGTCCCCCTGCGAAAAGCGCTGAAAGTGCGAACAGTGTTTAATTTGCTGGGTCCGCTTGTGAATCCGATGCGTCCGACCGGTCAAGTCGTGGGCGTGTTTAGCTCTAATTTAGTAGAAACAATCGCCCAATCAATGCAGCAGCTCGGCATGGCAGAGGCAATCGTACTGCACGGACGAGAGAAATTAGACGAAGCGGGACTGGCAGACGCAACCGATACGGCAATTCTGTCTGGAGGCGAGGTTCGATCGCTAACCCTGCACCCCGAAGCCTTGGGACTCACCCCGGCTCCCACCGATGCCCTGCGCGGCGGCGAAGTGGCGGAAAACGCCGAAATTCTGCGTTCGGTACTGCAAGGTAAAGGGACACTGGCACAGCAGGAAGTGGTCGCCCTCAATGCTGCCCTTGCCCTTAAAGTTGGATGTGCCCTGCCGGAGGTTTCCAATGATCCGATCGCGACCTACCGTAAGGGAATTGCGATCGCCAAAGACATTCTCGCTAGCGGAGCCGCCTGGAAAAAAGTTGAGGAACTGACTGCATTTTTGCAAGTTGGTTAAACTCTGTATCCGGGCAGCAATCCGACGAGAGCGATAATTTTATCCGCAAATAGGGCATCCTCCTCACAGCCTTGGTGTGATTTACCGCGATAGGAGGGATGTGATGAAGCTTGCTCATGCGATCGTCTTGCTTACCAGTTTAGGAATTGGTTGTACGGCTGTCTCTGAAAGTGTTCTGGCGCAAACGGCTCCTGCCCCTGCCCAAACGCCTGCCTTACGGCCGAGTACAGCCAGTGCTGAACAGTTCTATCGCAGTGGGGTAAACCAGATTAACGCTGGAGAATTTGAAAACGCGATCGATAGCTTTAATCGTGCGCTCAATCTGTCTGCGAATTATGCTCCCGCCTATCTTTATCGCGGCTATGCTCAGGCAGCTCTGGGAAATTACACCGTTGCGGTGCAGGACTATAACCAGGCAATTGAACTTGTGCCTAATGATCCCCAGGCTTACTTTTATCGGGGCGTGAGCTACTCCAGCCTGAACCAGCCTCAGCAGGCAGTCTCTGATTTCAACCGCGTCATTGCCCTTGCACCAGAAGAACCGGATGCCTATGTTCATCGCGGCGCACTCAAAGCCAGCTTGCAGGATCAGCAGGGGGCACTGGCAGACTTTAACCGGGCGATCGATCTCGATGACGAAGACGCAGAGGCGTATCTCAATCGAGGCAGCATTTTGTTTGGGCTGGGTCGGACTCAAGATGCGATCGCAGACTTAAATGAGGCAATCGATCTCAATCCCGAATCTCCTTATGCCCATTACAATCGCGGCTTCATTTACTCCAGTCAGGGCGGACTGCGAACGGCAGTGGTCGATTTTACACGGGCGATCGAACTCAAGCCAGACTACGCAGAAGCCTTCCGCAATCGGGGGCTAATGCAGGCAAAGCTGGGCAATCATTCTGCCGCGCTCGGCGATTTAAACCGGGCACTGGCTCTAAATGCAAACGATGCCGAAGCCTTTAAGGTGCGGGGCGATGTGCGGGTTCTGGCTGGAGATTTGGTAGGCGCGATTTCAGACTACGATCAGGCACTTGCACTGCGTCCAGACTATGCCGATGCCCTCCGTAGCCGCGCCGATGTCCGTGTGGCGATCGGAAATCCAGCTGGTGCGGACGCAGACTATAGCGAATTCCTGGCGATTCAGCCCGAAGCTGCCGAAAACGGATCAGAAACCGCTGCGGTATTGAGCGATCGAGCCGAACTGCGGTTTGCAATGGGCGATCAGCAGGGCGCAATGGCAGATTACACTCAGGCAATCCAGCTCAACGGTCAAGACGCTCAGGCGTATATGAGTCGCGGTAGGCTCCACGCTAATCTGGGAGATCCCACAGCCGCCAGAGCCGATTTTCAGCAGGCAGCTAATCTTTTTCTCCAGCAGGGGCAGGCAGAAGGCTACCGTCAGACTTTGCAAGAAATGCGCGGATTGCGATAGTTTGACGACCCGAACTGCCCCTAAATCCCTCCAAGAATTCCTTCAAGTAAGGAGCTTTGAGCCGGAAGAGAGTTTCCTAGCTTTGGAGATTTCTACAACATCACTCTGAAAAAAGCAGCGACGATCGCCGGAAAAATCGCTACAAAAAAGGAGCCAGGATTTCCTGAACTCCTCTTTTTTTATCGTTTATCTAGCTTGGAAGACGATCCGTCCATTCATTAGAACAGGATCAGAGTCTTAGGCAGAAAGCGATCGGCGTTTTGCCACCAGTCGGAAGACTTCGATAATGTCTCCGTTCTGCCAGTCGCGGAAGCTGTCGGAGCCAATACCACACTCGTATCCGGCATTGACTTCCTTCACGTCGTCCTTCACCCGCTTCAGCGAATCCAGGTTGCCCTCAAAGACAACATCGTTTCTGCGGCGAACGCGCATCTTCGTGTTGCGGATTGCCTTACCCGACAGGATGTAGCAGCCTGCAACGGCTCCTCGTCCCACGGTAAAGACTGCCCGTACCTCTGCCTGACCGAGGGGCTCTTCTACCTGTTCGGGTTCCAGCAGACCTTCCATCGCACCCTGGATGTCTTCCAGCAGCTTGTAGATGATGTTGTAGTCGCGGACATCTACTCCGGCACCGTCGGCTGCCTGACGCGCACCGCTGGCAAGCGTCGTATTGAAGCCAACGATTACGGCACTACTTGCCGCCGCCAGATCCACGTCTGTCTCGGTAATTTCGCCCGGAGCAGCAAGCAAGACGCGCACCTGAACCTCTTTCTGCGGCAACTGCTGGAGCGCACCGAGGATTGCCTCGACCGAACCCTGCACGTCTGCCTTCAAAATCAGATTCAGTTCCTTCAGATCGCCTTCCTGAGCTTGAGCAGAAATGGTGTTGAGGCTAACCCGACGCGACGCCATTGCCTGTTGAAGGCGAGACTGACGCTGCTGATCCAGACGACTGCCTGCGACTGCACGCGCTTCTTTCTCGTCGCGGTAGACCTCAAAGTCATCACCTGCCGCCGGAACATCGCTCAGACCCAACACCTCAACTGCAAAGGAAGGAGTTGCTGCATCTACGCGCTTAAGGCGATCGTCGATCATTGCCCGCACCTTACCAAAGGTAGAACCTGCGACCAGCACATCGCCCACGCGCAGCGTCCCGTTTTGAACGAGCAGCGTCGCGACCGGACCCCGTGCCTTATCCAGGTGTGCCTCAATCACCGTGCCCTTCGCGGTGCGATCGGGATTGGCGTAAAGATCTTCGACTTCAGCCACCAGCAGCAGCATTTCCAGCAGCGTATCGAGGTTGTCACCCTGGAGCGCGCTCACCGGAACCATAATCGTTTCGCCGCCCCACTCTTCAGGAACCAGGCTGAACTCAGTCAGTTCCTGCTTGACGCGATCGGGCTGAGCTCCTTCTTTATCGACCTTGTTGATCGCAACGACGATCGGCACTTCAGCAGCTTTAGCGTGGCTAATTGCTTCGATCGTTTGAGGACGCACTCCGTCATCAGCAGCTACCACCAGTACGGCGATATCCGTGACTCTTGCGCCTCGTGCCCGCATTGCAGTAAAGGCTTCGTGACCTGGCGTATCCAGGAAGACGACCTGTTGTGTACCGTTCTCGGTGTCCACATCCACGTGATATGCACCAATGTGCTGCGTAATGCCGCCTGCCTCGCCCTGAGCCACCTTCGTTTTGCGGATCGAGTCGAGCAGCGTGGTTTTACCGTGGTCAACGTGACCCATGATCGTCACTACAGGCGGACGCCGCTGGAGGTTTTCTAGATCCTCGGCGGACAGCATTTCGGTGATCTTCTTGGCTTCGGCTTCCACTTCGCCTGTCTTCACTTCGATCTCGTATTCCTGCGCCACCATTGTCGCGGTGGGAATATCAAGAATCTGGTTGATGTTTGCGGCAATTCCCTTCATAAAGAGAATCCGAATTAGCTCCGTTTCAGGGACGGCCAATTCGATCGCCAGATCGTGAACCGAGAGCCCGCCCGTAAGGGTAATTTCCGTCGGACGCTGCCGCATTTCTTCCTGCTGCTTTCGGTCACGCCGACTGCGGAAGGATTCAGACGATCGCTTCTGCTTCACAGGAGCAGCTGCTGCCACGGGTTTCGCTTGCTGTCCAGGACGGCTCTTCGGCTTCGGCGGACGTGCCAGCGAGAGGCTGACCTGTATAGGAGCATCCTCATCAAGCTCATCTTCGTCGAGGATATCTTCTAGCTCCAGATCTTCCTCATCAATCACAGGCTGAGCGCGTCGCTTAGTCTTCGTCGCTGCCTTGCCTGTCTTAGCAGCTTCCTTCTCTTCCTCTTCTTCCTCCTCCCAGGTCTTGCCTCGCTTGGGCGGACGATTCAGAGTGGGACGACGAACTTCTTCACCACCCGGCACAAAGGGTCTAACAATACCACCGTCTTCGGTTTTCGCAGCCGTTTCCGCACCGTCTCCGCCTTCTCCGGGACGCGTGGGTTTGCGGCGCAGCTCAATAACGGGCTTGGGCCTCAGCGGTGATTCCGGGCGACCCGCACCACCGGGCTGATCGTTACGTCGAGGAGCTTCCCGAACCGAAACGCCACCTTCACGCGCTTGGACAGGCTTAGCTCCTACTTCTACCTGCTCTGCCGCTTCTGCTCTTGCCTTCCTCAAAACGGGCCGGTTAGTTAGATTCGGGGCTGAGCCATCAGCCGCCTTGACCGGACGAGGCGGAGGAGAGCTAAGCTGGGGCTGGGGAGCGCGAACGGATTCCACCCTGGGAGCCGCCCCATCATCAGAAGAGCTGCTCTGCATTGGCCTTAGTGCAGCTACCTGCGGCGTTTCCTCAACCGGAGCTTCAGCTTGAACTAGCTCTATCTCGACAGGAGCTTCGACCTCTTCTATCGTCGCTTCGATCGATTCGGGACTGAGCTGGGCCGCTTCGTCTGCTGGTGCTGAACGAACCGGGCGGCTGGGTGAATTGAGCTTTGCGGGGGCTCGGTCTGCGGTAGGTGTGGCGGGGGCAGAAGCCGAGCTGGTTTCAACCTCTGCACGCTTGGGCGGTTCTGCAAGAGGGCGGGTTCTGCGAATTTCTAGAATTTGCTGCTTCTTCACAGGGGGTTGAATACTAGACGGCCTTGACGAAGCACCTGCCTGAGAAGCACCTGCCTGAACTGATGCCATAGGCCTGGGTGCAACAGCATGGTTGGGTGTGTATTTCTCGGCAGCAGAACGAATCCGCTCCGCTTCCGCCTCAGTAATGGTGCTGCTATGACTCTTGTACGCAATATCAAGCTGGTCGCAAACTGCCAGAATGTCTCGATTGTCCAAATTCAATTCCTTCGATAACTCGTATATTCTCACTTTGCCGTTATTCATCCACTATCCCCTCTACGTCCCAAACGATCTTGATTAGGTTACATACTGACCTGCACTTCTGGTGTACAAAACAAATCAATCCCACCTGGAACTGTTTTACCTTATCGACTCAAGCAGGCAGTTTACCCCTTCCTTGAGATTGATTCAGGCTCAACAGCTTTTATTTAATCAGATGAATTGAATACTGCTTTACCGGGATAAAACAGCTTCCCTTATCATCTTGCACGAATTTCGGAATGTTGAAGACGTTTTTCAGGTTAAGAACGACTTGCACCACGGAGTGCAATCCAGGCTTAGATGACTCAGGTTTCAGTTCTTGCGGAGTGCCTGACCTGATAGTTACTGCTTAACGAATGCCCTGCCTCCGTGAGTGCATCAATTCAACCAATCTCAATCGATTAACCTCAACTTATTACGCCTCTCTGGGAAAAATCGCTCGCTTGACTTTCCCTGACTCAGAAAGGATATATCAACAATTACTCTATCGTAGCGGTTGTGGAAAGTCGTTGCCACAGAGTTCGATATATTTCTTCAGAAACTGTCGCCTTCAAGGCACGTCCCAGACGATCTTTACGTTGAGCAGTCTGAAGACAGGCCGAGTCTGGACAAAGGTAAGCCGATCGCCCCATCCCCTGATCTAGCATAACAATTTGTGAAGGAAACGATCGCACGACACGCCAAAACTCTTCTCTGGGAGCAACACGGCGACAGCTAATGCAGCGGCGATGGTTGGGGGGCATAGGGGTGGATGGGTAGGGATTAAGGGTAGGGCAAGGGAAGGGAATGAGTGAAGGGATAGGGCAACAGGGTGAAGCAGCAAGGACGTAAAGCCTGGAGGAGATAGCCTCATAGGGAGCGTCGTAGGGTAAGAGACAACACTTGCTCTTTTTCTTTTGCTCACCCGCTGCCTAATCTCGTCCTTGGGTACACCTTAGGTACAGCATGAAACTTTACTCACTCCTCTACCCTCCACCCTTGCACCCCTCCACCCTCACCAACTCCTACGATCGCTCTGGACGCTGCACTGCTTCTCCCAATTCGCTTCCAAAGCCATCTCTAGCGGATTGTGCCATTTCCTCAGCATCGAAGTCTTGTTCGGTCAGGACGGCTGCTTCGTCTTCGGCAAGGGGTTCTTCGTCGTCGTACTCGTCCTCATACTCGTCCATTTCGGCTTCGCGGGCGAGGCGGCGTTCTTCAGCAAGTGCTTCCATTTTGCGGGTTTCGGCTTCGTAGTCGTATTTAGCAGTGTCTTTGATATCAATTTTCCATCCGGTGAGGCGGGCTGCCAGGCGCACGTTTTGC
Source organism: Leptolyngbya sp. GB1-A1 (assembly GCF_039962475.1). NCBI lineage: Bacteria > Bacillati > Cyanobacteriota > Cyanophyceae > Leptolyngbyales > Leptolyngbyaceae > Leptolyngbya > Leptolyngbya sp. GB1-A1. The sequence goes on from NZ_JAMPLI010000024.1 coordinate 49,386, forward strand.
CCTTCTTTGCCGATCGCCAGACTGAGCTGGTCATCGGGAACAAGGACATGAGCCTGCCGCTCATCGGGGTTAATCAGCCGGACTTCATCGACCCTGGCAGGGCTGAGGGCGTTAGCAATGTAAGTAGCGGGGTCGGGCGACCAGCGAATCACGTCAATTTTTTCGCCGCGCAGTTCGTTTACCACAACCTGAATGCGTGATCCCCGTGCACCGATACAGGCTCCAACGGGGTCAACATCTCGTTCCAGAGTATCGACGGCGATTTTGGTGCGGGGTCCAACCGATCGTGAGGGCGGATTGGCTTCCCGTGCCACTGCCACGATCCGCACGACCTCGTCTTCGATTTCGGGCACTTCAGTGGCAAACAGGTCTACCACCAGTCCGGCATCTGCCCGTGATATTAAGAGCTGTGGTCCGCGATGGGAGCCTTCCAGCACCTTCTTCAGGAACACTCTGAACGTAGCGTTTGCTCGATAGTTGTCGTTGGGCAACTGTTCGCGTTTCGGCAGTTCAGCTTCGACATCAGGTTGACCGAAACCGCTATTGACTGCCATGACAACAGACTGCCGCTCAAACCGCAGAACCCGGGCCTGAAGCACCGTGCCTTCTAGCTCCTGGAATTCTTCCTGAATCAGCTTGCGCTGCTGATCTCGCAGTTTTTGCGCTAGCACCTGCTTTGTTTGGATGGCTGCCATACGTCCAAACTCACCCTGGTCTGGGGTAACATCCAGGACAACCGTATCGCCCAACTGCGCTTCGTCGGCAACTTCCTGCACTTCTTCCAGCGAAATCTGGTGATCGGGGTTGGAGACTTCTTCCACGATCGTCTTGGTTGCTAGCACCCGAAACCCTTCGTCTTCGATATCAAGTTCGACTTCAAAGTTATTGAAATATTCTTCGTCAAACGCAGATACATCTGGGCGATGGGTGCGGCGGTAGCGTTCGTAGCCTTTGAGCAGTGCTTCGCGCAGGGCAGCCTGAACCGCGTGCTTGGGCAAATTTCGTTCGCGGCTGATGCCATCAATTAGTTCCTGGAGTCCAGGAAGGGCAACCATTGACATAGGTTAAGTCCTCTCTTCAGTTGTCAGTATCTTCAGTTGTTTAAATTTCTTTGCGGGTGAATTGTTGCTGCTATTCCTCAATGCCATCGACGAGCTGCACCTGACTTACCAGATGACGCGGGATGGCGATCGTGCGTCCTTTGCGGTTCAGGCGAACTGCCTCCTCATCGCGACGCACTAGCCGACCCGTCCAGTTGATATGACCCGAGTATGGCTCTGTAGTCGTCACCAGAACCGGAAATCCCTTAAAGGAAATGAACTCGCGATCGGAGGTGAGCGATCGAGAAATTCCAGGACTGGAAATCTCCAGAACATAGGCATCGGGAATTATACTCGACGCATCCAACGCGGCTTCAAGAGCACGGCTCATGCGCTCACAGTCATTCAGACTGGTATCGGCTTGCAGGTTTCGCACATCTACCCGCAGCACAGGCGGACTTTGGTTGGTTTGAAACACAGCTCCAACCACTTCTAGCCCCAGGTCGGCGGCAACGGGCGATGCGAGTTCGAGAATGGGCGGAATTAAAGGATGGGTCATGGCAGGTTGCAAATCAGATAACCGTTGCTTTCCTCAATCTGTTTGATGAAACTGAATTTGAGAAATCGTGAGCCACGGTAAAACGCAAAGACAATAAAACACAGCAATAAAACGCAAAAAAGTGGGCGATCGACCCACTTCTGACGGGAGTTATCATCAGAACCCCGGAAAGCAGTTTTCCCGGTAGATTTTCAGTTTAACGTATGGGGTTTGAGATGGAACGGGGGAAAGGAAATTGGCAGGAATGGGTGAAGCGTTGAGGGGATGGGAGGATAAGGGCTGATTGAGCAGTTTTGCTAAAGGTTTATTATTTGTTTTGGGGAATTTGATAAAGCCGCTGGGTCATCGATCGCAGGCTGTCGTTGTCGGCTTCGTTGATGCGCTCAACGTAGTTGACTTTGACTTCGTCCAGAAGGGCGATCGTAAGTGCCTGAATTTCAGTGAGTGCCTCGTGTTGCTGGGCTTCATTACGGAAGGTTTGGTTGAAATTGCTGACGAGTTTTTGCATCAGGGCTGACCCGACTTCATCTTCCAGAGCGGTGGTAACAGCACGGTAAGCGTTTTGGGAAATTTGATTCGCCATTTCGCGGCTGAGCTGGTCTGACCAGTGGCTCATTCCCGGAATTTGGCGCAGTCCGGCATAAAGGGGAGAGCTGTTGATTGCCTGAGCAAGGCTGTGGTGCAGTAGGGCATCCAGATCCGGCTGGACTTTGGGGAAGACGCGATGCACCAGCAGATCGGTCAAGTGTCGGGATAGGACGGCGACTTCGTCTACGTTGTTGAGATCAATGTAGGGGCGATCGGGCTGAAACAGCCAGCGTTTGATTGCACCGCCGCGAATCAGTTCCTGCATCTGGTCAACAATTCGCAGCACAACCATTTCGGTTAGCTCGACAGCAACGCTCGAGACACCCAGACGCACCACGCGCTTGCTGATCGGTCGGAGATTCACTAACTGCGATCGATGCAGCCGCACCGTCACCGGAATAATTCGCAAAATCCGCCAGAAGGGAAGCAACAGCAGCAGATCATACCAGCGCAGCACGATCGCATCCAGCCAGGTTAAGCCCGGATAGCGGCGCATCAGGAACAGAATCCGGGCAGACATCTCGATCGCAAATAGCCCGATGAACCACATATCGATTCTCCAGAACCGATCGATCGGCTTGCCGTTTTCCCCAATGCCCCGGAAATAGTTGCTGGCAAACTGAGGACGGATTTCCCGGTTGAAAAAGGCGATCGAATCATTCCAGCCTGCTTGAGTGAGATAGGGCTGACTCCAGAAAGTAGTGAGGGCCTGGGTTGCCGATTCCTGCCGCAAACGATCGCGCATTCGGTTCTTGATGCGTTCTAGCGAACCAGACTTCCCCGCACTCTCAAACGGATTTTCTTCGATGATTTCCTCGCTGCGGCGGCGGAGGTCTTGCAGCAGTAGGGCAGTTTGGGGAGACTGTAATCCGGTTTGGGCAATCTGTTCGTTTAGGCGATCGACTGTTTGCAGGTAGGCAGCCGTGGTGCGGTGCGGTTCAATGCCTTTGATGTGGTAGCCATACGCTTGGGTGAACCCCGGAAATACACGCATATACTCATCGCGCAGCGGCAAATAGCTCCAATCAAACAGCACCAGCAAGAAGCTAATCAGCGCGAGCAATGCCATCAGCTTTTCAAACCATAGCCTGCCGCGTGGCTGTTGCCTCACCCTTGCGCCCTGCCGAACTCGAACATTAATCGCCATTGCCCCACTCCTTGCCCTTTCCTAATAGGCTTTTTCTCTTTCCCGATCGCCTGAACGCTTGCAGTACAATAATTTACGATTGCTGATTTGCGATCCCCCCTTCTCTTCATCACTCAAAAACACCCTTAAAAAATCACTCCTGAGAAATGACTATGCAGGTTCGGATCTCTTCCTCTACCGGAGCCTACTGGCAGTGGCGCGGACAGTCAATTTATTACGTTAAAGCAGGGCAGCGACGCGCAGACCGTCCCCCCTTGCTACTGATTCATGGTTTTGGCGCATCCACCGATCACTGGCGCAAAAATGTTGACGGACTCTGCAACGAGTTTGAAGTGTGGGCGATCGACTTGCTGGGGTTCGGTCGCTCTGCCAAGCCGGAGTGGGAATACAGCGCAGACGTCTGGCGCGATCAAATTCACGACTTTATCACTCAGGTCATTGGTCAGCCTGCAGTGCTGGCAGGAAATTCGATCGGCGGCTATGTTTCACTTTGTGTGGGCGCGCAGCGATTGCCCCTTCACGGAACTGCGAAGCAAACGGATACAGTCGCAGGGCTAATTTTGGTGAATCCTGCCGGATCGTTTAGCGAAGCTCCTTCGGTGACCAAGCCCGACCCGTTCCGGGAAGTGTTTTTCAACCTGGCGCGATCAGTGATTTTGCTGCCGATGCCGAGCTATCTGCTGTTTCAGTACGTGCGGCAGCGATCGATTATTCGGCGGACGCTTTCCCAGGTCTATCTAGATCAGAGCGCGGTTACCGATGAGCTGGTAGAAAACATCTACCGTCCGTCCTGCGATGAGGGAGCGGTGAAGGTGTTTGCGTCAGTGTTCAAAGCTCCGCCCGGAGAGAAAAACGATGTGCTGGTCGAGCAGCTAACCTGTCCGCTGCTTATGCTGTGGGGTGAGGGCGATCCGTGGATGAATTCGCGAGAGCGGGGCGCAAGATTCCGTCAGCATTATCCCAGCCTTACAGAATACTATTTGCAAGCCGGACACTGCCCCCACGACGAAGTGCCCCATCAGGTGAACGCGCTCATCCGTGAGTGGATGTTGCAGTTGCCGAAGCCTGCGGTTTCTTCAGTTACGGCTGATGTGACTGTCGATTCTCAATAGAAAATATTTGGAACGGGTATCGATGCGTCCCCCAATTTTGATTCTGGAGGATCTCGGGGGCAATATAGTCCCCTGTCACACTGCTCAAACCACTTCCGATTCACCATGACCTATCCACCGCTGCCTGATTGTCGAACCTATGCCGTTATCGGGACAGGTGCACTGGGCGGATTCTACGGCGCAAGGCTTCAGCAGGCAGGCAACGAGGTGCATTTTTTGCTGCGAAGCGACTATGACACCGTGCGGCAACAGGGCCTAGTTGTGAAATCGATCGACGGAGACTTTCATTTGTCTCAGGTTCATGCTTATCGGGATGTGGGCGACATGCCTGCTTGCGATGTAGTGATCGTTGCCCTGAAAACGACGCAAAATGAGCGATTGCCTCAATTGCTGCCGTCGATCGTTAAACCAAACGGTATTGTTCTGGTGCTACAAAATGGCTTAGGAATTGAACCGCAAGTCGCGCAGGTCGTGGGCAGCGATCGAGTGGTGGGCGGCTTGTGTTTCCTTTGCTCCAATAAAATTGCGCCTGGGGTGATTCATCATGTGGACTATAAGCAGATCACGCTGGGCGATTACGCAGACAGCTATGCCCCCTGTGGAATGACTGATCGCCTGAAGCAAATTGCTCAGGACTTTGAGCAAGCCGGAATCCCGATCATTCCATCTGAGGATTTGCTGATGGCGCGCTGGAAAAAGCTGATGTGGAATATTCCCTTCAATGGCTTATCAGTTGTTCTGGATGCCACGACCGACCGTATTATGGCAAACCCCTTCGCCCGACAGCTTTCGACCAGCTTGATGCAGGAAGTGCTCGACGGCGCAAATGCCTCGATCCAAATGCTCTCCGGTTCTGTCCATCCAGATTCTGCTCATTCAGGTTTTGCCCAGCAAACAGAGACAAATCGTGCCATCCCTGCCGATTTCATTCAAACCATGCTGGACTACACCGAAAAAATGAAGCCCTACCGCACTAGCATGAAGCTCGACTACGACGATCGCCGTCCGTTGGAAGTAGAAGCAATCTTCGGCAATCCGCTTCGCATGGCACAAGCCGCTGGAATCAATCTCCCTCGTGTTCAAATGCTTTATCAACAGCTTAAGTTTCTGGATGGGGAAAGGCGATCGGCTCAATGCTAGCGGGGGTGAAATCTCGAATTGCCTGCATCAGATCGTCTGATGTGCCAATATCACGGTAGCTGCCCTGGGGAAACGGAACGGCGTTTACCGATAAGCCTGCGCCGATGCTCGCCTGAATCACGTCACCGATCGGCAATTCGCGCTCAGCAAGATGGGTTTGGAGAAAACGATGCAAAAACTCGGTGAAGCGAGGAGTCCAGAGGGCGATCGCCCACATATAGCGTAGATGGGTCTGCTGCGGCTTTTCAACAATTTGAAACACCTGCCCTGAGGTTGAATCAAAATCAACCATTCCCGCTTTCTGATACTTCTCGGTGGGAAAGAGCCCCAGCACAACATCTGCCCCAGTTTTTGCTTGCTGCTTCACCAGTTGCACAAAGGCATCTTCCGGCTCCAGCAAAATATCGGGAAAGCCCAGCGCGATCATGGCTCCCTGCACAAAGGGATACGCCTGGTTCAGGGTGTAGGGAACGCCGTGCGGCACATGAACTGTAAGATAGCCCAAGTGCATTTCCAGTAGCGAACCGTCGCCGTAGTATTGCGGAATATCCCACTTGCCTGGACGCAGAATAAAAAACGCTTTCTGGACTCCCGCCGATCGCATGTTCTCTAGCAGATAATGACTCACCACTTTTGGACGCATTCCTCCCTGAGCCGATCGAAAGCCGATCGGATAAAGCTCTTTGCTCATGGGTAAGGGCGCAAGACGAGTTGCCTGCCCGCCTGCCGGAAGGAGACCAATAATTTCAGGAGAACGGAAAGATGAGTTTTCTGAATCATGCGGGGCAGTGGTCATAGAAAAAGCACGGTAGAACAAAGAGATACTTTTCTTAAATTCCTGCATCTGAAGATATTGCAGGACAATTGTGCGGTTGCTTCGCAGCTTTCTGAACAGATGATCGAATTTCTAAAATTTCCGCATCAGCATCAATAGAATCGAGAAAATCAATGCATTTTCATGCGCGATCGATAGGATAACTCACCCTAATAGCTGCACTCCAGAGCACTTCCGCCAAGGGAGCGATCGAGATCTAATGCCTCACCGTGCAGGACGATCAGACGATCGTCAGATGATGAAGACTGGAATCCTGGCTTTAGTAAAGAGCGAGTGGCGTTAGGCGTTAATTAAAGGACAGCTTTATTGTATGGCTACCAGGGGAACGGCTCACCGTGCAGCAGTCACCCGAATGAGAAGAGGTTGCTGATTTTTTGAAGCCTGAGCTTTCGTAGGGGTTGCCCTTGGAGAGATTCACTTTTATCCGCTCGTTACCGTCGTGTCTTCTAGGGGAATAACTAAGGCGTAGTTCGATTGCCCCTCGGATGGTACTGAAAACGCGGCAGGCTCCAAAGCCACAGACTTCGAATGCAGAAAGCATTGCTCCCAGTTCGGCGGCTCCGAGCCTGAAAGAACGACTGGCTCAAAAGCGAAAAGCGGCGCGGCTGCGAAAGGAAATCACCAACTTTACGCTGTTTGCGGTCTTTTTTACGGTAATGGTGGGCGCGCCTCTGGCGATCGTGGGCGGCATCAAAATTGCGATCGCAGCCGTCGGCGGGGTTCTGATGCTGGCGTTTAGTTTTAAGTATCCAAAACTTGCCCTCTGGGGATTTATTATCTATCTGCCCTTTGGCGGCACAATCACCTATGCGATCGGCAATAGTCCTTTGCTTCAGCTTGCCAAAGATGGACTTTACCTGCCGGGGCTGTATGGCATTGTGCAGTACTGCAAACAACAAAAACTGCCGCTGCTGATTCCCAAAGCACTCATGCCTACGCTGGGGATTTTGCTGTTTTTTTGTATGGTGACCCTGTTAGGGGTAAATGGCTATCAGCAGTTTTTTGGCAAACCAGGCGAAAAGCCGATCGCAATGGGCATTTTGGGCTTGAAGGTGATGCTGGGCTATGTTCCGCTTATCGTCTGCGCTTACTATCTGCTCCGCAGCAAAGCAGAGCTACTGTTTTTCACTCGGCTAATGACCGTTCTGGCGATCGTCTGCTGCATTCTGGGCATGGTGCAATATCTGCTGCTGTTAACGGGACGCTGCGAAGGAACCCGGTTTGCGGTAGGCGAAGATTTGTTTAAGGCAACGCTGGAGGCACGCTGCTTTGTGGGTGGCGCGCTGGTCTACAGTCCGCAGCAGGACATGATTCGGCTACCCGGAACGTTTGTGGCTCCCTGGCAGTGGGGCTGGTTTTTGATTGCAAACAGCTTTCTTGTCTTTCCAACTGCGTTTAACGAGCCGAAGTTTTTCTGGCGGATTGCAGGCTATATCGGGCTGGGGCTAATTTTTGTGATGGCGGTCGTGTCTGGACAGCGAATTGCCCTTGCCCTCGTGCCGATCGCGATTGCGCTGCTGCTAGTCTTCACCGGACAGGTTGTGAACCTGAAGCGATTTGTTCCTGTTGCCGTGGTGCTGGGAATTACGCTGACGGCAGGGGCTCTCAATAACATGGCAACCGTTCAGGAGCGGATAAACAGCTTCGTTAGCCGATGGAATGCTTCGCCGCCCTATGCCTTTATTCTGGAGCAGTTTCACTGGGCACTCGATGACAATCTTCTCCTGGGCAACGGGTTAGGACGCGCCACCAACTCTGCCCGTGCCCTGGGAAAAACCGCGCTGGTAGAAACCTATTACCCCAAGATGCTCTACGAGATCGGTCCGTGGGGAACGCTGGCATTTTTAGCAATGGTTACAACGCTAACGGTTCTTTGCTTCAGAGCATATCGGTCGGTGCGCGATCCATCCCTGCGGGGCTACGGTGCAGCTTTCTGGCTGTTTATTCTATTCATCAGCTACAACACCTACTACTATCCGCTCGACGTTGACCCGGTTGCAGTTTATTACTGGTTTTTTGCGGGCGTAATTCTAAAACTGCCAGAGATCGAAAAGCTGGCGCGGCGAGAAGCAGAACAGGAATCGATCACACCTCAAGCTGCCTTTAAAGGAAAAACTACAGGCAAAGGCACAGGTCGATTATCCCGAAAGGGCAACCGCTCTCCCTCAAGTCCGCGAGGTCAGCCGTCATCAAGCCGCGAGCGATCGAGGTCTAAGCGGAGGTTTAAACAAGCCCAATTATCGTCCGAACCGCCCCCTTAGTTCCGCAATATTGGAGAACTTTAAACCGTTTACTTCATGGTTTGGATTTACTTCCTGGTTTGGAGTACATGGAACCGTTAGTCAGGCAGCCTGAATTGCCCTAATCAAACCGAATTCCAATCGCCAAACTGTCCCCGTCCTATTCTTTAACTCGTTCATTTTCCTTTGTCCCTTTCTATCTCCTTCCATGTCTTTTCCTCTCATCTCAATCATTATTCCAACCTACGAACGCGAAACGATTCTCTGTGAGTCGATCGCCTCAGTGCTTCAGCAGGACTATCCTCACTTTGAAGTGCTGGTCGTGGACCAAACGCGACAGCATCAGCCCGACACCGAGGCATATTTGCAGGAAATGGATGCGGTCGGCAAAATACGCTGGCTGCGGGTGGACTGGGCAAGTTTGCCGGGGGCGCGAAACTATGGCGTGCGGCGATCGATCGGGGAGATTGTGCTGTTTCTGGATGACGATGTGCAGTTGCCGCCCGGATTCCTGGCAGCCCACGCCCGAAACTACGACCGCCCAGAAGTGGGAGCCGTGGCAGGACGAGTATTCGATCGCATGAAGCTGGCAGGCACAGAACCGGGATATGCGATCGAAGATTTGCCGCCAGAAGCGATGGATGCGGGAATTGCCTGGTATCACATCGACCTGGTGCATACGGTCAAACCGCAGCAGGTGTTGACAGCGCGGGGCTGCAATATGTCGTTTCGCAGGACGCTGTTTACGCAGCACGACATCTGGTTTGATGAGCGGTTTCGCGGCAGTGCAGTGCGAGAGGAATCGGACTTTTGTTTGCACATTCGCAAAACAGGAATGATCATTTGGTACGACCCGGACGCGCATCTCGTTCATTTGGGCGAGGAATCAGGCGGCTGTCATGACATCAGCACGCGATCGCTTCAGTATCAAATCAGCTTCTATCACAATCATTTCCTGATGGCATTAAAAAATCTCACTCCCTGGCAGGCTTGTCGTTTGGCAGCAAGTTTGTTTGACTGCCACGTTTTGGGGCATCCGCCCTGCTACAAAAGCGGCTCTCCGATTAAGGTTTTGACGCGGGGAATTTTCTATGGCATCGGCTTGCTGGATGCGCTGATGACTCAGGTTCGCGGTTTATGGGATGCGGGTCAGGTCTACACCCAACAAGACAAACTCGATCCGCCAACAAAACCCCTGCGAATTCTGGTGGTGAGCCATACCTACATCGTCGATCTCAACTGCGAGAAACTTCGATCGCTTGCACAGCTAGAGCCGGGAACCGAGGTCGTCGTCGTCGTACCAAAACGCTGGCGACCGGGAGGCGTACAAAAAGGAACGATCGAACCTCGCAGTTGGCAGGAAGGATCGTTTCGCGTTGTGCCCGTTTCTAACTGGAGCGAAAACCATCAGGGATTGCTTTGTTTTGGTGCGGAGCTAGTCACGCTGCTGCAACAGTTTCGTCCCCAGGTGATTCAGGTTGAGCAGGGGTCGCGATCGCTTGCATACGCCCAGCTCATTGTGCTGAATCGGCTGCTGAAGCTCAACGCCAAACTGCTGTTTTTTACCTGGTGGAATTTGCCCTACAAGTTAAAACCCCCGGTATCGTGGCTAGAGCAGTTTAATTTGCGCTATACCAGCGGCATTATTTCGGGAAATCAGGACGGTGCGGAAATTCTACGGCACCACGGCTATGAGGGCAAAATTCAGGTGATGCCTCAGCTTGGGGTAGACGAAGCGCGATTTTGTCCCCAGCCCCAGCACCAACTTGCAGCCCAGCTCGGCATTCAGCCCGATCAGTTTGTGGTGGGCTACGTAGGGCGGTTTGTTCCGGAAAAAGGACTGCTGACCCTGTGCGATGCGCTAGCGGAAATTCACCCCGAATTTAACTGGAAATGGCTACTGGTGGGACGGGGAGACCTGCGACCGACGCTTCAGGAAAAGGCTCAAAAAGCGGGAATTGCCGATCGCTTGATCTGGGTTGAAAGCGTTCCCCATGCCGAGATCTCAAACTATCTCAATCTCATGCACACGCTGGTTTTGCCCTCAGAAACTTCGCAAGATTTTAAGACTCTGACTTCCGCAGGTTGGAAAGAGCAGTTCGGGCACGTTTTGATCGAGGCAATGGCTTGTCGGGTTCCGGTGATCGGCTCCGACTCTGGCGAAATTCCTTATGTAATCGACGATAGCGGACTGACGTTTCCCGAAGGCGATGCTGTGGCACTGCGCGATCGGTTAACGCAGCTCATGGCTCAACCGGAACTGACGCGATCGCTGGCTCAGAAGGGATACGATCGGGCGATGTTGCACTACACCAATCTGGCGCTCGCAAAACAGCAGCTTGCGTTCTATCGGCAACTGGAATAGCCGCTAATTATAAGATTCAACAAACTCAATCCGGTATTCCGGCATTTGTTCGACCTGTGCTCTGGTCAGTCCTGATGCAAACAGTTTCCGCGAATGGGGATGAATGTAAGCTCGTCTTGCAGGCAGCAGCACAATGCGCCCCCAGCCTGCCAGTTCCAGGTCAACCACTACATACTGCGGACGACCATCGTGGCTGCACAAGACATCGCGAACCCGCCCAATTCTCTCGTGCGTGGTGTGGCTCATTACGCCTGCCACTAAATCCGAAAAAATCTCTGCCCCACGCAGGTCATATCCATGAAACTGCTGACGTTTGCGGCTGCCAAAGTCGATTATTTCTACGGGAACCATGATGACGCGAGTAATTGAGTTCTTTTGATTGCTATCTCTACGCTAATTACAACCCCGGCGTTTCACCTCCCTCACAAGCATTAACTCAGAAGTCTTAAAAATTTATTCACTTCTCCCCTGTACCAGCCATGTCTTCTCTCAGAATTCTTCAGATCGTGCCTGCTCTCTCGCTGGTTTACGGCGGTCCGAGCCAGATGGTACTGGGACTGGCAAAAGCGTTGGCAATGCAGGGCGTAGAAGTAACGATTCTCACTACGGCTGCAAATGGCGATCGCGGTCAGCCTGCTTTAGATGTTCCCCTCGGAAAACCCGTTTTTCAAGACGGCTACCGCATTCTTTACTTTCCCTGTGCCCCGTTTCGCCGCTACAAGTTTTCGGTTGACCTGCTGCACTGGCTAGCAGACCATGCCCAGGAGTTTGACCTGGCGCACATTCACGCCTTGTTTTCTCCTGTCAGCACGGCGGCTGCAACGATCGCCCGGCTCAAAAAACTTCCTTATGTAATGCGTCCTTTGGGCACGCTCGACCCAGCTGATCTTCAGAAAAAACGCTGGCTAAAACAGCTTTATGGCACGCTGCTCGAACGCCCTAACCTGAGCCATGCCGCCGCCGTTCACTTTACCAGCACTCAAGAAGCAAAAATTTCTGAGCGGTTTGGAGCCGTCACTCGCGACTGGGTAATTCCCCTCGGCGTTGATTTGCCGTCCGCCCTGCCACCCATCACCCAATCAACTGTGCCTCATCTCCTGTTTCTGTCGCGGATCGATCGCAAAAAAGGCTTAGAGCTCCTGCTGCCTGCTTTAGAACAGCTTGCTGCCGAAGAAATTCCGTTTCACCTGACGATCGCCGGAACCAACCCACAAGACCCAGACTACGAAAAATCAATTCTCGATCGCTTTCAAACTTCCTGCCTTGCCTCCCGAATCACCCTAAGCGGCTTTGTCTCCGGTCCGGCAAAGTGGGCACTGCTGCGATCGGCAGATTTATTTGTGCTGCCTTCTTATTACGAAAACTTTGGCATCGCCGTCGCCGAAGCAATGGCAGCAGGCGTTCCCGTCGTTATCTCCGATCGCGTTCACATCTGGCAAGAGATTCAGCAAAGCGAGTCCGGCTGGATTGCCACCTGCGAAGTTTCCAGCCTGACTGATCAACTGCGATCAGCTCTTCAAAATCAGACAGAACGGCAGCGGCGCGGACAAAATGCTCAAGCCCATGCTCAGACAACTTATGAATGGAAAGCGATCGGCGATCGGCTGATCAAGGCATACACTCAAGCCGTCACGCTGGCTTAAACCTCTCCTCCATCCATTAACCTATCCACTCCTCTCCTGCTACGCTTCCACTCTCCCATTCTCCGATGGCTGCACATCACAAACCACTTCATAAAAAGTGACCTCTGGTGGTTTTGCAAATAGCGGCTTCATCTTTTTGAGAATTGCTTCATGCTCTTGCGATCGATTCGCTTCCATATCAGCAGGGCTATCCCAGAAAATAATTGAAATGCCGCGATCGGTTCCCGGCTCCTGCAACAAGAATGTTCCTTCAAATCCTTGTCCGTAGGTTGAAACTGCCTCTTCATAGAGGCTACAGGCTTCGTCAAATTTACCGGGTTTAAATTCGCCAATCGCAACGTAGGCAAATCTTCGCTTCAAAAAATCTTGAAATTCTGACATAGGTTTACCTAATTTCTATTACGCCAAACTTGAAAAGACCTGTAGGGTTCTGTGTAGAAGTAAGAACTCTTACAGGAGCTTCACTTTTATGATCTGCTGTAGTCTAACGCACTTCATTGGAGCGATCGGGCATCCTTTAACCTTTATTTCGAATCAGAAGACACTCAATAAAAATACTTTCAACTACTTTCAAAAATTCTCCCTTCCTGCCTCATCCCCCCATCTCTTCCATCCCCCAACTCCCTCACCCCGCTGAGGAAACCGCGTTCCCCCGCCTCAACAAATCCCGCACTTCCTCATCCGAAGTCTGATCAAAATTCTCGTACCACTGCCCGATCGAATGAAGCGGCTCTGGCATTAAGAGACAAACTACCCGATCAACGATCGCCGCCAAACTTTTTACAACCTCAGCGGGTGCGATCGGTACAGCCACCACAATTGCTTGAGCCTCAGCCGCCCGAATCGTAGCAATAGCAGCGCGAATGGTCGAACCTGTCGCAATCCCGTCATCGACCAGAATCACAGTGTGCTTCCGCAGATCAGGAAAGGCTCGATCGCCCCGATAAGCTCGATCGCGACGGTTTAATTCCTGCTGTTCCTCAGCGGTCACAGTATCTAAAGCGGCTTGAGTAATCTGCAGCGAGCGAATCACGTCCCGATTCAAGACCATGACATCTCCAGGAGCAATTGCCCCCATTGCCAACTCTTTCTGTCCGGGAACCCCAAGCTTCCGCACCAAGCAAACATCGAGCGGGACGTGCAGCGTAGCCGAAATCTCATAGGCGATTGGAACGCCACCTCTCGGCAACCCCAGCACAATCACATCCAGGCGATCTGCATAGTCTGTAAGCTGGGTAGCAAGCTGCTGTCCGGCCTCTCTGCGATCCTGAAATGGCTGCCTCATCGAAGCCTCCTCCTATCGCTGAGTCAATTTACCGCTCTCTCTGCTTTAAAGGCTAACTCGCCCACTTAGGAAGCAACCGCCAGATTCGCGATTCTTTAAAGTCAAACTCTCAAAGTCAAACCCTCACTCATTCCCCCTCTACCCATCCACTTATCCACCGCTCTACCTCAAAATTCCCAACTCCATTCCCGCCAGCAGCACAAACCCCAACCAGACATTCTGCCGAAAAATCTGACCATAAACACTGGGATCGATCGACGGCTGACGCAACTGCCAGTAATGCCAGAACCACCCCCCACAGCCGATCGCCAGACTCACCCAAAACCCAAAATTCAGATTCAGCAAAAATCCTAGAGCCGCCAAACAGACCGCAGTGCCAGCAAAAAATAGCCCGATCGCAAGCGGCGCATATTTTCCAAAAAAGCGGGCACTGGAGTTCACCCCAATGCGTTCGTCGTCTTCGCGATCGGCAAGGGCATAAACGGTGTCGAAACCGAGGGTCCAAAGAACGGTTGCCGCCCAAAGAAGCCAGGTAACAGGCTGCAAACTTGCAGTCACGGCACTCCAGCTAATCAGCACCGCAAATCCCCACGCCAGCGACAGCACCAACTGCGGCACCGGAAAAACTCGTTTTGTCAGGGGATACAACACGATCACCGGGATCGCCGCCACGCACAGCCAGAAGCTAAACCGATTCAGGTAAGCCGCGGCACCCCAGGCACAGGCAAAAGAGACGATCGCCACCCCAATTCCGGTATTCAGCGAAAGAGCACGGGATGCCAGGGGACGATTACGCGTCCGGTTCACCTGCGGGTCGATGTCCCGATCCCAGAGGTCATTCACCACACAGCCTGCCGCACTGGTTGCCAGAGAACCAATGACAATCACTGCTAGCAGCAGCAGAGGAGGTTTTCCCTGGGCTGCCAGCACCACTGCCCACAGCGCAGGAATCATCAAAATTAGGCGTCCGGTGGGTTTGTCCCAGCGCAGGAGACGGGCGATCGTGAGCCAGGTAGGTTCGGGGGTGGGTTGGGTGAGCATGGCTGGATGGTAGGGGAGCGGTTCAGAGCACAGCGATGATTCCTCAAGCATTTTCTTAAAGAATCTCAATAATTGTGCTGTAACTATAAGTTTGTCATAGGTCTGTGTCATGGGCCTGTGAACTTCTAGCGTAGGCAAGCTTCGGCTTAAGCCGCTGCTAATCAGGAAAGCGGTAATAGAGTGCGATTGAGAGTTTCGATAAAAGCCATTGGGGATGCCAGTGATTTGTTCAAGAATGTGAAATACTAAATTAAAATATTGTTCGCCCAGCCCAGTAGTTTTTTGATTGAGAGCATTCAAAGCGTTTGTATCCGACCGTTTAAAAATCATTTAGCGAATTGTCGCCTATCGCCTCTGGAAGCTAAAGCTCGAATCCAGAGCTGGTTTAAATGAGCAGTCAACCCGGATGAATCAGCCCAGCATCTCGTTCGTCAACTTACTGGATCGATTGACCTACTGGATGTCCAGAAGCGATAAGATGCTGCAATTAAACCCTCAACTCCTGCGACCAAGGATGCCTCAGTCGAAGAACACAACCGCCGTGATGGTGATTGGCGGAGCAGAAGACAAGATTCACGGACGACAAATCCTGCAAACGTTTTTTCAACGCTCTGGCGGCGCGAATGCCAAGATTGCGATTATTCCGTGTGCGTCGCGAGAGCCAGCGGCGATCGGCAGTCGCTATCACGAAATTTTTGAGGAAATGGGTGCCAAGGCGATCGAGGTGATTGACATTCGCGATCGAGACAACGCAGCCAATCCAAGCTGGCAGGCATACGTTGAGGACTGTACGGGTGTTTTCATGACGGGCGGCGACCAGCTTCGCCTTTGTGAACTGCTGTCAGACACGCTAATTATGGAGCGGGTGCGAATGCGGGCACAGCTCGGCGAAATTACCCTTGCCGGAACCAGTGCAGGCGCGGCAGTCATGGGGCAGCAGATGATCGCAGGTGGCGGCAGTGGTGAATCGCCCAATCACTCCCTGGTTGATATGACGATCGGGCTGGGCATTATTCCAGAAGTTCTGGTCGATCAGCACTTTCATAACCGCAATCGCATGGGACGGCTCCTGAGTGCCGTTGCTGCCCACACTGACAAGCTTGGTATTGGCATCGATGAAGACACCTGCGCCATGTTTGAACAGGATGGCGTTTTTCAGGTAATTGGTAAGGGAGCCGTTACAGTGGTTGATCCGGGCCAGGTATCCCACACAAACTATGCCCATGTGACTGATACAGAGCCAATTAGTATTCATAATCTGCGGCTCCACATTCTCACGCACGGTGATCGATTTGATATCTACAAGCGGCAGGTTGTCTCCTCAGGTCGCTAGAGGACTTGTAAACGCGATCGGGCAGGTTGCAGAGCTTTTTACCCTTGTTCTTCTACATCCAAAGACAATCTTTGGGAACTAATAAAGATTGGAATGCAACCCCCGAAGGAGTGAATTTAAAGCGTATTCAAGGTAGCTTGAAAAATATCTTGTGATAAAGACAACATTAAATCGTTACACTGCTGATTAAAACTGAATCTTGTTAATCCATTAAATAGACCAGCTAGATAGACCAGCTAGATCAATCAAAATGTTCAGCGTGGACATTTTACCGCTCCTTAAGGCACAAGACTAGATCTGCATCACCCGCCCCAAATTTTATTGACATCAGCCAGTTATGAAGATCCTCAAAACCCAGACGCTTCGCGGTCCTAACTACTGGAGTATTCGTTATAAAAAGCTCATTGTTGTCCGTCTTGATCTTGAGGAGCTGGCAGAAACTCCATCGAATCAAATTCCTGGATTTTATGAAGGCTTGGTTGCCGCTTTACCCAGTCTGGTCGAGCATTTTTGTTCTCCAGGCTGTCGCGGTGGCTTTTTAAGCCGGGTGCAGGAAGGCACAATGATGGGGCATATCATTGAGCACATCGCCCTGGAATTGCAGACGCTTGCATGCATGCCTGTTGGCTTTGGACGCACCCGCGAAACAGCAACACCAGGGGTGTACCAGGTCGTGTTTGAATATGTCGATGAGCAGGCGGGTCGCTATGCAGCAAGGGCAGCCCTACGGCTCTGTCAAAGCATTATCAGCAGCGGGCATTATCCGCAAGAAGAGCTGGAACAGGATATCGCCGACCTGCGTGATTTTGCGACTCAGGCTTCTCTCGGTCCCAGTACGGAAAATATTGTGCGAGAAGCCGAGGCAAGAGGTATTCCTTGGCTGTCGCTTAATACGAGAGCCATGATTCAGTTTGGTTACGGGGCGCACCAAAAGCGAATTCAGGCAACCCTCAGCAGCCAGACTGGAATTTTGGGCGTTGAGCTAGCGTCCGATAAGGAAGGCACAAAGCAGATTTTGCGCGATGCGGGGGTGCCTGTCCCTCGCGGTACGGTAATTTACTATCTGGATGAGCTGGAGCAGGCGATCGAGGATGTGGGCGGCTTCCCGATCGTGATCAAGCCTCTAGACGGCAACCACGGGCGCGGTATTACGATCAACATTACGGACTGGCAGTTGGCGGAAGAAGCCTATGACGCTGCTAAAGCGGTTGCCAAAGGCGTGATTGTGGAGCGGTACTATGTCGGGCGTGACCATCGAGTCCTGGTGGTGAATGGCAGAGTTGTCGCAGTTGCGGAGCGGGTTCCGGCACACGTAGTAGGAGACGGTCAATCGACGATCGCCGAACTGATCGAAGCAACCAATCGCGATCCCCGGCGCGGCGTGGGGCACGACAACATCCTGACCCGCATCGAACTTGATCGCACCTCCTGGGAACTGCTAGAGCGACAGGGCTATGATCTGGATACAGTCTTGCCTGGAAACGAAATCTGCTATTTGCGAGCAACGGCAAACTTGAGTACAGGCGGCATTGCGATCGATCGGACCGATGAAATCCACCCCGAAAACGTCTGGATTGCTCAGCGCGTTGCCAAAATTATCGGGCTGGATATTGCCGGAATCGATGTAGTTACGTCGGATATCTCCCGTCCGCTGCGCGAAATGGATGGCGTGATTGTCGAAGTGAATGCAGCTCCCGGTTTTCGGATGCACTTCTGCCCCAGTGAGGGAATTCCGCGCAATGTGGCTGAGCCTGTGCTGGATATGCTGTTTCCGCCGGGAACCCCTTCTCGGATTCCGATTCTGGCAGTCACGGGTACAAACGGCAAAACGACCACGACTCGATTACTGGCCCATATCGTGCGGCAAACCGGGCAGATGGTGGGTTATACGACAACCGACGGCATTTACATCGGCGATTATCTGGTTGAGCAGGGCGACACCACGGGACCGCAAAGTGCCCAGGTGATTTTGCAAGATCCCACGGTTGAGGTGGCAGTGCTGGAAACGGCGCGGGGCGGGATGCTGCGATCGGGCCTGGGCTTTAGCGAGTGTGATATTGCAGTCGTGCTGAATGTAGCAGCCGATCACCTGGGCATTGGTGATATCGAAACTGTAGGCGACCTGGCACATCTCAAGAGCGTGCTGCCAGAAACTGCCCGTCCCAATGGATACGCGATTCTAAACGCAGATGATCCGCGGGTGGCGGAAATGGCGGCGCGGGTAAAGGCACAGGTTGCCTATTTCTCGATGAATCCTGATAACGAGCTGATTCAAACGCACACGCAGCAGGGTGGCTTGGCGGCAGTTTATGAAAACGGCTATCTGTCGATTTTGAAGGGTGACTGGACGCTGCGAATCGAGCAGGCGGTGAATGTGCCGCTAACAATGGGCGGACGTGCGCCGTTCATGATTGCCAATGCACTCGCGGCAAGTTTAGCGGCATTTGCTCACGGCATTCGGATCGAGCACCTGCGGGCAGCTCTGCTCAGCTTCAAGGCATCGGCAAGCCAAACCCCCGGACGAATGAACCTCTTTAATCTGGGCAAGTTTCATGCAATGGTGGACTATGCCCACAATCCCCACAGCTACGAGGCGTTGGGTGGCTTTGTTCGCAACTGGTCAGGCGAAAAAGTTGGAGTCGTGGGTGCACCAGGCGATCGTCGCAATGAAGACTTCGTTCTGCTAGGCAAACTTTCTGCCGGAATGTTCGATCGCATTATTGTTAAAGAAGATGAGGATCGCCGGGGACGATCGGAGGGTGAAGTGGCAGCCCTGATCGTGCAGGGAATTCAGTCCGCAGGGCGGTCAGTTCCCTACAACATCATTCTGAAAGAATCAGAGGCACTAGAAACTGCCTTGAGTCAGGCGACCGACGGTGCGCTGGTGGTGATTCTGCCGGAAAGTGTCAGTCGTGCCATCAACCTGATTCAAAGTCGTCATCCCCAGGCAGAAATGACGGTTCCAAAGCAATCTGCTCCAGCAGTGCCCAGTTCGATCGTCACTACGCCAATTTCGGCAACCTATGTTCAGTCTGCAGTCAACAAGCAATAGCACGTCTAGACACTCCTTTGAGAAGGGAGATTTAGGGAAATCTCAATCGCCTTGCAACTTACCTCAGACTTTCTAAATCTTTTCCCTTTCTTTGCTTCGCAGGAAACTAAGTGTAGAAAATAAAGCGACCGCAACGGGTAGGAATCATCCCATCCGTTTTTTGGTGTCTTGAATTGTTTTAATCGGGTTCGTTTTCTCAGGAAAGGCGAACTTATTCCGCATCGAGATCCTGAATTTCAGTCTCCTCCGACGGCTTTTTCACTTCTTCCTTAAAGCCACGCAGCGTTTTCCCTAAGGCACTGCCCAATTCAGGAATTTTCTTAGGTCCAAAAATTAAAACGGCGGCGATCGCAATAATGCCCACTTCGGGCCAACCTAAACCGAACATGAAGTTACCTCGTTACGAGTCCTTTCCATCACTATAGGGCTTGATGCCCCTTGTTAGATTGGGTCAGATTGGCAGAAAATCGGCATTTGCTCAGGCTATCGGCTAGAGGGCAGCAAGGGCGGCTTCTGCGGCAGGAAATCGATCGCTCAGTTCGGGTGCGGTCATGTTCTGGAGCCACTCTAGGAATTTGGGATGACCACTTAATACTTTCGCAATATCAATTCGCATCCCGTTTCGCGGCAGTTCAACCGGGTCGATACTGGTCATTGCCGTGATCAGGGTGATTCCCAGACTGTATAAGTCAGAGGCTTGCACTGCCCTTCTGCCCATTTGCTCAGGCGGCGTATAGCCATCGGTTCCTACCATACTCGCCGTTGTTTCATCGTAGGGACTAAGTGATTTAATCAAGCCAAAATCGACCAGAGAAACGCGATCGATCATTGTCTGCGGCGGGCTAGCCAGCAGAATATTACTGGGGTTGATACCGCGATGAATAATGGGCGGCTGATGCTGATGCAGATCGCACAAAATCTCCAAAACTGCTTTTCCAAGCTGCTGCGCTTCGGCTTCGGTCAGGCGGATGCCCTGCTGAAGATATTGAAAAAGCGAGGTTCCTTCGACGTAGTTCCGCACCAGCACAAAGGCTTTTCCTTCTTCAGGTAACTCAATTTCGAAGGAACCGAAATAGCGCGAGGTTGCCGGATGGTTCAGAGTCTTCAGTACCTCAATTTCATGCTGAAACAGAGTCAGATCGCTGCTCAGCCCCTCTGCATCCCGAGCAATCAGCTTCAGAATTACAGGAGTTTGGGTCTGCAAATCCTGCGCGAGCAGTGTCCGTCGCCCCGATTTTTCGCCTAGCTGCTGTTCGACTTTGTATCGGTCGCCTAGAATCTGATCCGGCATAGCATTCCCTGATCCTGGCTGTAAGTGCAATTTCTCTGAATATACTCTTAATTTAGAGCATGCCTAATTGCCTGGTTTAATTGACTGATTTGCTGTAGGGCGATCGAGGATGCTGCCGCCGCGATCGAATCCTGCTTTGGAGCTGGAAGAATCTTCTGTGAGGAAATGCACTCTGTTGTAAATTCATATCAATTCAGGGGGATAAATCGCTTCTGCGATATGCTGAGAAATTGGCGTTTGAAAGCCGCCCGAAGGGGTTCATTTTTGAATTCATGTATTAATACAACCTGCAATCTTTTATGTCTTCCTCCGCCGTTTCAATCCGTGAGCAGCAGCATTCGCTTATTCGTCATCTTGCCGATGCGATCGATTCAACCTGGCAGCAATTTCTGGATTTGTCGCCCTATCATTTGCCCGAAGATTTAGGCTATGTGGAGGGACGACTAGAAGGTGAAAAGCTGACGATCGAGAATCGCTGCTATCAAACGCCGCAGTTTCGGAAGCTGCACATGGAACTAGCAAAAATCGGTAACTCGCTCGATATTTTGCACTGCGTTATGTTTCCGCGCCCGGAATACGCCCTGCCACTGTTTGGCTGCGACTTGGTGAGCGGACGGGGACAAATCAGCATGGCGATCGCCGATCTGTCGCCGGTGGGAACCAATCGATCGCTGCCGAAAACCTATCGAACCAATCTCGCTGCTCTACCGACGCTTGAGTTTTCTCAGTCTCGCGGTTTGCCGGAGTGGGGCACGATTTTTTCTGAGTTCTGTTTGCTGATTCGTCCGGTCAATGAAGCCGAAGAAGCGCAGTTTCTTGCACGGGTGACAGACTTCCTCAAAATTCACTGTCAGCAGGCAACCGCAACGCAGCCCACCCCCGATCGCCGCGACGAAATTCTGGCAGGACAACGCCATTACTGCACCCAGCAGCAGCAAAACGACAAAACCCGCCGCGTCTTGGAAAAAGCCTTTGGAGAAGCCTGGGCAGAGCGATACATGACCACGGTGCTGTTTGATATGCCGATCGTTTGACCCAAGAGAATGCTCTGAGACAATTCAATGATTCACGTTGTTGGAATTGGTCTGGATGGCACATCTGGGCTGGCGGAATCGGTACGTCAAGTGGTCGATCGTGCCACGCTGCTGGTTGGCAGTGCTCGTCATCTCGATTATTTTGCGGATCATCCTGCCGATCGCCTCGTGTTAGGTGATTTTCGTACGGCAATTCAAGCGATTCGCGATCGATTAAATCAGAATTTAAACCCGCAGGAGGAATCCGGCACGGTTGTTTTAACTTCTGGCGATCCGCTCTTTTTTGGCTTGGGTCGGCTGCTGCTAGCAGAATTACCGCCCGATCGCCTCACGTTTCATCCCCATCTCAGTTCGGTTCAGCTTGCCTTTAGTCGGGTGAAACTGCCTTGGCAGGGGGCTGCGCTAATTAGTGCCCACGGTCGCTCGTTAGAGGAGTTGACGCGGGTGCTGCAACAGGGAACTGAAACGATCGCCGTGCTCACCGATTCCACGAATACGCCTGCTGCGATTGCGCGGCATGTACAGGGGCTTGATTTACCGCTCGCCTACCAAGTCTGGGTATGTGAAAATCTGGGCGGGACGGATGAACAGGTCAACTGCTTTTCACCTGAAGAACTGCACGATCGGTCGTTTGCCCCTTTAAATGTAGTGATTCTGCATCGATCGTCTGAGGCTGACTCGCCGGATCTGGCAACCCTGCCTGCTTTCGGACTGCCGGATCATCTGTTTCTCAGCTTTTCCGATCGTCCGGGATTGATGACCAAGCGTGAAGTCAGAATCCTCATCCTGGGAGAATTGAGTCTGCCTCCGTCTAAGCGTTCCGTCATTTGGGATATTGGTGCAGGCACAGGCTCCGTTGCGATCGAAATGGCGCGGCTTTATCCCGATAGTCAGGTTTATGCGATCGAGCAAACTGCCGCCGGAATTAGTCTGATCGAGCAAAACGCAGCCCGATTTGGCGTTAAAGTCATTCCCGTTCATGCCAAAGCCCCCGATCGGCTGGAAGAACTACCCGCGCCCGATCGCGTGTTCATTGGTGGTAGCAGCGGTCAACTTGCAGAAATTTTGCATCAGTCCAGTCAACGGCTTGCCCCCAATGGAACGATCGTGCTGGCAATGGCAACGCTGGAAAATCTGACCCGATCACTGTTGTGGCTTCAGGAGCAAACAGACTGGAATCATCGACTGCTGCAAATCAATCTGGCGCGATCGACTCCCGTCGCAGACCTGACCCGATTCACACCGCTTAATCCTGTCACGCTACTGACGCTAGAACGCCAAGCCTAAAATTCCGCCTGTCGCCAGCAGGAATAGCAGCCCCATCGCACCTGCCAGCGGTTTATTGCCAATGCCCGTCACCCATTCACCGACCCGGCCTTGATAGTGAATCGCTCCCAGCGTGTCCAGGCTTGCCATGACCCAAATCCAGCCCGCATGGAGTCCCCAGGCAAGCCCCAGGTTGCCCCGATCGACCGATCGCGCCAGCACTAGCACCAGTCCCATCAAAAAGAGTCCAGGGAGCTGGGGCAGGTTCTCTTTGCCTTCCCAGACAAGATGCAGCACGGCGAAAATTAAGCTGGCAATCGTTGCTGCGACCCAAGGCACAAAATCACTTTGCAGCGTCGTCAGCAGAAATCCGCGAAAAATGAGTTCCTCGGTCAGGCTAATCCAGGTTCCAATCAGCAAGGTGGTGAGCAGGGTCGGGAGAACTGGAACGGGAGATTGAGCCGTAATCGTTTCCGTTGATTCTGTTGCTAATGAAGACTCAGTGGGAGGCAGTTGCCGTTTTACCCAGCCCAATCGCCACTCCAGCAGAAACAGGCTGAGCAAGCCTAGACTACCAAACGCTAATCCTCCGCCAAACGATCGCAGCAAATCGCTCTGCCAGGGCAAGCCATAATCTTTAAATCCTTTTCCTTCAAGCGCAACAATTCCCCACAAAACAAGTGGAGCTAACGCATAAAGCGAGGCAAGCAGCGGCAGTTTTTGAGCTGGAGAAATGGGCTGAGGAAATCGCCATTTCACAGCTTTGGCGATCGGGAGGGCGATCGGCAGCCAGCAAACTAGCCAAAGCACAAAAAACACCAATACTCGCAAAACTGCGATCGCATTGAGCCAAAAGGATTGAGCTAAGAGCAAGCAGCTATTAAGGGATAGAATCAAGGACGTTTCAGACAAAGATTTGAAATCGGGGACGAACCACAAAAAGAGTTTCTCCTAAGCCGATGCGAAGCAGTTCCCGCCGGGGGTAATCGATCGTCTTACTGAGTTACTCCTCTTTATTCCTCATCCTCAGAATCTTCGTCTGCACTGCTTACCTGAATCAGATGAATGTGCTTATAGCCTAGCTTGATTTCAAACTCGTCCCCAGGCTTCAATCCCATCTTTTCCGTATAGGTCGAGCCAATCACGATCTGACCATTTTTATGCACACTCACACGATAAGTTGGCTCTCGACCGCGTCCATCTTTTGTGCCTTCTGCATCGAGCGTGGTTCCTTTCGCTTCCAGCAAAGCCTCAAAAAAATCAGCCAGATTGACCCGCGTTTGGCTATTTCTGCCGACCGTGTAGTAGCCGCATCGTTTTGCCTTTTCCCGACGGGGCAAGTGTGAAAGTTCTTTTACTTTTTGAAGTAGGGCTTTTCCGGTTAGGGGGGTCGGTGAAATATCGTTCATTGCTCTTCCCAAACTTCCTTGCAATTTCCAGGGCAGAAACCTGCTACCAAATCTGCTATCTGCGAAGGTAATTTACCTTCATCTATAACGAATATAACGCTAAAATTCCCCCGTCGGATCATCAATCTCTCAGGAAAAACTGGTTCGCATTGTCGCTTCAAATTCCAGGATTGACTGAAGCTTTATTTGCTCTAAACCTGAATTGAAGAGATCGTTAAAAATATTTGCTTTGGCAACTCAGGCGCAATGAATCGCTCTGTTAATCAATAGCGAAAGCAAAGGACTTCGACCCTATCAGGATTATTCTGTTTGCCGTCTGATTGTTCCGGTCATCCCGATCGACAATCGGTCTTCACAATACGTTTTTTAGAGTTTATTGCTCACGATCGCCCTCAGCGGCAACAAATCCCACTCAAAGACTCAACAGAGGTTGCAGTACAAGCCTCAGTTAAAAAACTTTGTTATTCTCAACCAAAGCCTACTTTTTTCTTGCCGAATTTGTGGCAGTAGGAATCGCAGCAAACGAATCACCTGGAATCCTGCAGCAATACCCAACAACTGAAAAAAACGGCTTAGACTGGGAGAGTGGATGGCGAATTCGATCGATATTTATATGCAAGTTATTTTTAAAGTAGTTCGGCAAACCTCTGATAGTCTCCCGCAGATCCAAACCTATGAGCTGGATGTCGAGCCGGGAAACACAATTTTGGACTGCTTAAATCGAATCAAATGGGAGCAGGATGGCACACTGGCATTCCGCAAAAATTGCCGCAATACCATTTGTGGAAGCTGCTCAATGCGGATTAACGGACGTTCTGCGCTTGCCTGCAAAGAGAACGTGGGCAGCGAGGCGGCGCGACTTCAGGCAATTGCCGCCAGTCATGCTGAACATCCTGAAGGTAATGGCTTATCGCATAGCTCAACTTCAGAGATTCCGGTCTTCACGATCGCCCCGATGGGCAATATGCCCGTAGTCAAAGATCTGGTGGTGGATATGAAGAGTTTCTGGGATAACCTGCAAGCAGTCGATCCCTACGTCAGCACCGAGGCGCGGGCAGTTCCAGAGCGAGAATTTTTGCAAACGCCAGAAGAGCGCGATCGGCTCAATCAGGTGGGCAACTGCATTCTGTGCGGAGCCTGCTATTCCGAATGCAATGCGCGTGAGGTCAATCCTGAATTTGTTGGACCCCATGCCCTGGCGAAGGCATACCGGACCTTAGCAGATTCTAGAGACAGCCGCACCGAGGAGCGAATCGAGCAATACAGCGAAGGCACAAAGGGCGCATGGGGCTGCACACGCTGCTATTACTGCAACTCGGTTTGTCCAATGGAAGTCGCTCCAATGGATCAAATCGGCAAAATTAAACAGGAAATCCTCGATCGCCAGGATGATCAAGCGGGTCGCCCGGTGCGCCATCGCAAAGTGCTGGTGGAGCTGGTGAAAGAAGGCGGCTGGATTGACGAGCGCAAATTTGGCATACGAGTCGTGGGCAATTCCCTCCGTGACTGGCGAGGCATTCTGAGTCTGGGACCGCTGGGACTACGAATGCTGGCACGCGGCAAGTTTCCTCTTGGCTTTGAGCCATCTGAAGGCGTAACCGAAATCCGATCGCTGATCGAAGCAGTTCAGGCGATCGAAGAATCTGAACTGGTCTAACGCCCTGTTGCATCCTGCCAAACTGCGGGAACGATAAGCGAAGTTCAGCCGGAAATTCTTCGTTTATGGGCAGATGCACGATTGGAATGCTATCGTCTTACCAAAATATCAAACAAAGCGATTGGCTCTGGCATCAAACCCCAGAGCCATTTGGCGTTTGGCGCAACATCCAAATCCTGAAGAATGCGCCCCGTCCTGACTTTCTGCTGCTGTATCAGTTCGACTTTTACCGCAAAGCGGCGAAACCGCAACGTTTTCCCTGGCAGCGATCGACTAGCTGCATCGAAACCGTCAGTCTGACCGATGCCGATCGCCGTTCCCTGCCTCCGTCTCGTCTAATTTCCCTGATCCGCGAACCGCCCCTGACAGAAACACTGTCCCAACTTCAGCTTAATTATGAGGCGGCGAAGTCTACCTGCGGCTATGTCTCGGCTCCCGACGAGGCGGCTCCTACACCAGACTATATGCCTGCGATCTGGTATCACACGAACTCTTTCCGTGAACTCGATCAGATGCCCCCTCCCGCCAAGCCACGCACCTGTAGCTGGATCACTTCCGGCATCAATCGCACCGAAAATCACCGCAAACGGCTGGCATTCCTACACGACCTGCAAACGATCGCCCCCGGTCAGGTTGACATCTACGGTCGCAATCTGCCGCCGGAAGCTCAGGCAATGGGCGAATTATCCAATAAATGGCACGCGATGGCTCCCTACTATTACAACCTGGCGATCGAAAACTATGCTGAGAACGGCTGGTATGCCAGCGAAAAACTGTGGGACGCTCTGCTCGCTTGGTGTCTGCCCATTTACTACGGAGGCACTGCCGCCGATCGCCTATTGCCGCCCGGAAGTTTTCTGCGGTTGCCGAGCCTCGATGAAAAGGGAATTGCCTATATTCAGGAGGTGATTCGATCGCCAGAAGCCTGGTATGCCGCAAAATCAGCCATTGCCGAAGCGCGGCAGGTGATTCTACACAAGCTCAACCTTCTCAATTGGCTATCTGATTTCGTCGATTCCTATCCCCTGAATGACTCATGAACGCCACTATAAACGGCACGATAAGCGGCATTTGTACTCTGGCAAACGATCGCGTCTACGAACAGCTCATTGCCCTACTTAACAGCATTGAAGCCATGATGGGCGCAGAAATGCCCGTTTGTGTGTTTCCTTACGATGATCAGGTCGAGCAGATCGCGGCAGAAATCGATCGGCGTCCGAACGTACAGCTCTTTCAAGACCAGGCAATCATTGCCAAATGGGACAGCTATGTGCGCGAGATCTGGGACGCTCACCCTACCGCTCGCCACTGCTGGAACAATCCTGATCCGAACTACTATCACCGCATTGGAACCCATCGGCGATTCTGTTCCTTTGATGGACCCTTCGATCGCTTTGTCTACATGGATGCAGATACACTGCTGCTCAGTCCGCTAGACGACATCCTTGCTCAGCTCGATCGATCGGATTGGGTCGTCTATGACTTCCAGTACACTGATCCCAGCCATGTGTATGATCTGGCGGCGCCTCAACTTGCCCTGCTGTTTGACCCAGATCGCTTGCAGGAAATTTTCTGCTCCGGCTTCTATGCATCCAAACGAAACGTCTTCAGCCCGGAAATGCTGCATTGGCTGCTGAGCGAACTGCAATCGGGCGATGCCTCGGTGCTATACCCCATGGCTCCTGATCAGACGATTCTCAATTACATGGTGATGAAGGCAAAGCTTGCAGTCAATAATCTAGCGTTGACGCTGCCGATCGCTCAGCGAACAGGCTGTTGTGTCACTTCACCCCATTTCATCGAAGAAACTGCGGGGGGAGACCCGCTTTTGTACGACCGCGCCAATCGCCTGACTTACCTGCACTACATCGGTCTGTCTTCGGTTTTATTCAACCGTGTCTGTCGCGGCGAAAATATCAAGTTTCCCTACCGTGATCTTTTTCTGCACTATCGCTATCTGCACCAGCCGGAACAGCGTCCGATTCTGACTGGTAAGCCTCGCTTGTACAATCAACCTCCGGGCTTAATGCAGCGGGTTTTCCGAAAACTGCAACTGACGCGCTAAACCATTCGCCAAGCCATTCACTGAGGACTTCTACTATGAATCGCGGCATTTATATCGTCGCCAACGATCGCGTGCTCGATCAGTCGATCGCACTGCTGAATAGTCTAAGACTGCATGATCCAGACACGCCGATCGTTCTGATTCCCTACGACGAAAACTACCATCAGGTAGCGGCGGCTTTGGCACGGCATCAGGTGCAGCTTTTCCCCGATCTCAATCTGCTGGAACGCTGCTCCCAGCGGCTGCATCAAATTTTTGGCGATCGATTTTTTGACAAGCCTAATAAGCTGCGAAAGCAGGCCTGCTGGCTCGGACCCTTCGACGAATTTCTCTATATCGATACCGATATTGTGGTGTTTGAGAAAATCATCGACGTGCTGCACAATTTTGATCGCTATGACTTCCTCTGCGCCGACTACCAGCATCGCTCAGGAATTCAAAACATCTTTTCACCAATCGTCCAGCAACAGAGAATCTTTAGCCCAACCGAGCTGCAAGACGTGTTTAATAGCGGATTCTGGGCAGCAAAAAAATATTTACTGCCTGAAACAGACCTTTACGCGCTCTGTGCTGAGTGTGCTGCTCATCCAGAATACTTTGATTTCTCCGGCAAGGTCTCCGACCAGCCAATTCTCAACTACCTGGTGCTAAAGCAAATTTCACGTCGCCTGAACCTTGCTCACCACGATGAACCCATGCCCGGTAACTGGGCAGGCAGCCCCCATTTTATTTCTAAGAACTATCAGCTTTTTGATCCACAAACGAGGCGATCGCTGCAGTTTCTTCACTGGGCAGGGATTAAGATTCAGCCAGGATGCCCCTACTGGGAAATCTGGAAGCACTACCGCTATCTCAATGAAGCGATCGATGAAGCTGCCCTGCATGAAAAATACTCAGCTCACCCTACCAGTCAAACCAGCCCGGTTCAGCGAATGCTGCGGAAACTGGGACAATTGGTTAACAAATAGAGTGGTTAACAAATAGAGCTATCCTGCGCTTTACACCCTAAATTCCGCGATTCATCATCGTTAAAATGCCTTGCTGTCCCAGGAACAGCTCTCGCAGCAAGCTAAAGATGCCAACCCAGAGAATAGGCGTAATATCAACGCCTCCCATCGGCGGAATCAGCTTGCGAAGCGGGATCAGCAGTGGCTCTGTAATCAGGGTGATGATACTGAAGGGAAACTTAGCCAGGTCAACCTGCGGATACCAAGTCAACACAATGCGGAAAATAAACAGCAGGATCAGCAGACCCAGCAGTGGTGAAAGAACCCAGGTAGCGATCGTGGTAGCAGTCATAGACAGTTCTCAGCACGAAATGAGCGGCAATTTTTTTTAAGCTTCGTAACTTTCTACTCATATTTTAACCGTCCCCAAGCATGAATTTTGAGCTGTCAGCTTTGCTTTTGGTTGAATTCTGCCAACGCTTTCCTGCAATTGGCGATCGTGCCACTCTTCTCAAATGGGAAACAGACCGATAAGATATTTAATTCAGTAGCCTTATTCTTAACGGATAAACCCCTATGACACCCTCTCTCGCAAACTTCCTTTACAGCCTCCTGGCTGGCGTAGTCATTGTTGTCATTCCGATCGTGGTTGGACTTGTTTTTATTAGCCAAAGAGATAAGATTCAGCGTCAGTAGTGTTGTGGTCTAGCGTTCTAGTCTAGGTTCTCGTCTAAGTGCTGTGGTCTAAAGTACTGTACTTTTACTCTCTACTTCTGCAGTATCTGTACTTCTGCGGTAGGGAAGCTCTCCTATCTGCGCTAGGATAAATCTGGCTTGAAACTTCGCCCGTTTCATTCCCATTCTCAACGCTTGAGACCCTCAATCCTCGTTTAGATTAGCCTCGGAGGTGGCATTGACGGCAGCGCTCGTCTGTCCATGATGCGATTCCGGGGCTTTTAAGCATCACGTCATTTAGATTACGGCTAGATTACGGCATTTTTATTTCAGCATTCTGTTTCAGCATCGTGTGTATGCGAATCGGGTTGAACAATAAAGCAATGCCTTTTGCCGGATTGCAGTTGCGGATTCTACATTTACAGTCGCTAAGATAGGGACATAACATCGGAGAACTGAAATGGTAAACGTCGGATTCGGCTTGCCTAGCGTCCTTGGCATCGCGCTGATTCTTGCAGGAGCCGGACTATACTTTCTGCGGACGATGCGACCTGCCTTAGCCCGCGACCAGGATATTTTCTTTGCAGCCATTGCCCTGCTTTGCGGCGGCATTCTCTTCTTTCAGGGCTGGCGGCTTGATCCGATTTTGCAGTTTGCCCAGTTTCTCTCGACCGGGGCAGCCGGTTGGTTTGCGATCGAGGCAGTTCGTCTGCGCGGCATTGCCACAGAGCAGGCAAAGCGATCGACTCCGGTTGTGGATGAAGAGCGTCCAGTAAGCCGAGTTTATCGGGCTGAACTGGATGATCTCACGCCGATCGACGAACGTAGCCGAGTCAGTCCTTCGCGTCGGATTCGGGGCAGCCGGGATTCCAGAAACGAATATGACGACTATGCAGACGATCGCCGCCGGAGTCGCACCTCCGATTACCCTACAGGGGGAACAGCTTCGCAGCGCTATGTCGCAGACGATCGCTCTCGTCGTCGGGCTGCCCGACCATTGCCTCCCGATCGATCGCAGACAAACCGAGATTGGGATGATGATTTTGACAGCTCCTCAACGCGCAGACGGAATACAGATAGCCGGAACGTAGAGCCGCCCAGCTACGACAGCGACTATGGCTCAAGCGGCAGCTATAGCTCCAGCACCTATAATTCCAGCACCAATAATACGGATGAGTCGCCCCGTTCTCGTCGCCCCCGATCGAATTCGAGTGCTTCGCCACGTCGTCGCAGTTCTGAATCGATTCGATCGACCTCAGATGTCTCTTCGGATTACGTAGATTATCAACCTGTTGATTATCCTGATGAGCCTTAAGCCTTTACCTTTCTAAAAACCGAATTATTCCCAAATCATTTATCAGTGGGGGTGGAAATCTGAAGGAATTCAGTTTCTATCCCCTTTTCTGTCCAGGGCATACTGCCAATTTTTTGTGAGCTGATCTATTCTGAATAATCAGGATAGCTGGCTGGGTACTTTGAGACAGCGGGCATTGCCATTGACAAACGGGGAGGGGCATCAGCAGTTATAAAGCGAAATCATCAGTGATTCGCCGATCGCTGCAAATCAAAACCAGCTGAGTTTTATCTGAGCCTTTCTTAAATTCCATCTGATCCATCTGACAATCTCCCAGCCAATCTCACATGACGCTTTAGCAATCTGTTAAGCGTTTCTCTAGCAGGGTAGACACCAGTTTGACCGGATTTAAAGGCTAAGACGGTGAATGGCATAAAGACGGCGGCAATTCATTTCCTTTAGACTCGATCGTAATCTATTCGTCTCCTCACTCTCATCAATCGCGTGGTGACAGCATGAATCGTAAATTTCTCCGCTCCGTAACTTCTGGTTTTGCAGTGCTAGGAACCGCACTTAGCTTTAATCTGCTGAATGCAGTCAGCTCAGTAGAACTGCTAAATCTGGCTCGTTTTGGGCAAACGAATGCCTCCTCTGCGCTGGCGCAAACCCAGGATCAGGAGGAAACCGTCAATGTTCGGGTGTATCAGCAGGCAAGCCCAGCGGTAGTCTCAATCAAGGCAGGGGAAGGGACAGGCAGCGGCATTGTAATTTCTCAGGATGGCTTAGTTTTAACGAATGCTCACGTCGTCAGCGGATCTGAAAAGGTCACAGTGACGCTGGCAGACGGGCGAGAATTTGAAGCCGAGGTTATCGCCTTTGGTGAAAATGGGCTAGATCTAGCAGCTGTGAAGATTGACGGACAGAATGATCTGCCAACAGTGCGGATCGCGCCTGCGGGATCGGTAGCAGTGGGTCAACGCGCCTTTGCGATCGGCAACCCCTTTGGACAGTTTCAGGGAACCTTCACTACAGGAATTGTTAGCCGGGTTGACAGCAATCGAGGCTTGATTCAAACTGATACGGCAATTAACCCCGGTAACTCTGGTGGACCATTGCTTAACGGTCAGGCAGAGCTGATCGGAGTCAACAGCGCAATTTTCTCTCCGGGCAGCAACGGCACGAATAATACGGGAATTGGCTTTGCTATCTCGGTCGATCGCGTCCAGCCTTTTCTAACTGCGGTGAGAGAGGGGAGTGCCCCGCGTGTCGCACAACAGTCGCCGCTGTTGGGAGGAGGCTATACTGCTGAACGAATTGCGATGAATAGGCCTGTGAGTGGGCGGCTCGATCGCGACAGCAATGTTTTGCCGACTGATCGCAGCTTCTTCGATGCCTACACTTTTGAGGGACGGCAGGGCGATCGCATCACGATCGAGATGAGCAGCAGCCAGGTTGATCCGTTTATCATTCTGCTCGCTCCAGATGGTCAAAACGTGGCTCAGGACGATGATAGCGGCGGTGGCTCGAATGCACGTGTCACTGCGGCTCTGCCTGTAGATGGCATCTACACGGTGCTGGCAAACACCTATGCGGCGGGCGAAACGGGCGACTACAGCATTCGATTGGCGGCGGGAGGATCAACCCCTCAGCAGCAGGGACAAACCTTGCAGCGTCAGAGCGGACAGGCACTTCTGCGCGAACAGGGAACACTGGGTCCAGGTTCGCCTGTGCTTCCTTCGGACGGCAGTTTCTATCAGGAATACAGCATTGAGGGGCGGCAGGGGCAGTCCATCACGGTTTCGATGGAAAGTTCCGACTTTGACACCTATGTCATCGTGGTTGATGCGAGCGAACGCGTCATTGCCCAAAATGACGATGCCACGCCGGAGAATACCAATTCGACCGTAACGGTAACGCTGCCGGAAAACGGAACCTATCGGATTATTGCCAACTCCTACGATCGCTCGGGACGCGGTTCTTTCACCCTGGAAGTCCGTTAGTTTTTCGCTTCGGGTG
Organism: Leptolyngbya sp. GB1-A1; assembly: GCF_039962475.1. NCBI lineage: Bacteria > Bacillati > Cyanobacteriota > Cyanophyceae > Leptolyngbyales > Leptolyngbyaceae > Leptolyngbya > Leptolyngbya sp. GB1-A1. The sequence goes on from NZ_JAMPLI010000024.1 coordinate 82,420, forward strand.
CTTCTGGGCGGGCGGCTTCTACTGGAGCAGAAGTGACATTGTCAATGGCAAGATTGAGCTGATAGTCAGTCGCAGTCTTTCCTCTGGCAACGATCACAATCTCGTAATAGCCAGACTGGGGTAGATTGCCCGTCCAGGTTACATCGGTTGAGTCTTCCAAAAGAACGGGCAATTCGCGGGTTGGCTTCGGCAAATAGATCGAGAGCAAGGTGCTTTGGGACGCAGCCTGGATATTCAGGCGCATGATCTGTCCCTCAGACAAGTTTGCCAGAAAAACCCTCCCAGTTCCGGGGGCAAGGCGACCATTCACCTGCTGACTAAATGTGCCCGGAGCAAACTGAATTTTTTCCAGGGCAGTATGGTTTAAAGTTTTAACCTGCTCGGCTGCCATACCGTGCCACACCTGACCGATCGGCTGATCGATAAAATTTTGCCCCTGCTGGTCAGGAAACAGCGCGAAAAAGCGAGCATCGGTCAAGTCGAACAGCGATCGACTGCTGACATAAAGCTGGTTGATCTGCTCTTTCCAGCGATCGCGATCGGCTTTGGTGTAGCTGCCGAGCTTCTGGCGGACAGTTTCGCTCAAGTTCGTCTCAAGCAGGCTGAGCCACTCCGCAGCAATGATATCCCAGGTTTTTCGCAGCTCCTGATCCTGAGGTGCATTGGTTAGCGTGCGCCCCTGCTGATCGGGATAGCGGGTATAAAACGTTTGATTGGTAAGCTGCACGAGAAAGGAAAAATCAACGCCAAGGCTCTGGCTCCGCTGCTGAGGCGTCATTTGACGATTTCCTTGCTGAGAACTCGGACTACGACTGGAAAAAAGCGGCAGCCATCGATCGTGTGCCATCCAGCCTGCCCCACCCAGAGCCAGCACCACACCGCCCAACGCCGCCCATTGGTGCCACTGAACCTGATTTTTTGCTTGACCCCTAGCAATGGTTTGAGGCGCAGTGGGAGCAGTCGCCATGCCTGGGGGAGAACCGCCTGATATCGCCTGAGGAGAATGAAGATGTTCAGCGATCGGAGCCGTGGGCAGATGAGCAGTCGCGGCATTTTCCTGAACCTGAAGCGGCAGTTGATGGGCAGCCGGAACCAAATTGGCTTGCTGAAGGGCTGTTAACACAGCATCAGCAGAACGAAATCGATCGTCAGCGTGGGAGGCCAGCATTCGCTGTAAAATCTGGGTCAAGGCTGGGCTGATTGCAACCAATCGCTGCCATTGCGGACGGGTGCCCTTCATTTCGAGCAGCCGCGTGGGTTCCTGCCCAGACAGCAGCACCAGCACGGTGACGGCAAGGGCATACAAATCGCTCTGAGGGGAAACAACCCCCTGCTGCATTTGCTCGATCGGGGCATAGCCAATTTTGCCTAAACGGGTCGCGGCAGGAGCAACCTGAGCGGGAGGTACAAACTGCAATTCAGCCGCCGCCGAAACTTGTTTTACGCCGCCGAAATCAATTAGAACAGGCAAACCGTCACTCGATCGCAGAATCAAGTTGTCGGGCGAAATATCGCGGTGAATCACGCCAGAGTGATGTAAATAAGTTAGAACGGGCAAAATCTGGGTCAAGAGCTGGCAAACCTCTGGCTCCCTGAATGTGCCTCCCTGCTGCTGTCGCTGCTGAAGCAGTTGCCCATAGGTTTCTCCAGGAATGTAGTCCTGCACCAGAAACAGATGACTGCGATCGCCCAGCACCGCCCGAAACAGTTCCCGAAAACGCGGAATCTGAGGATGATGCAAGCCGTAGAGAATCCCTGCTTCTCGCTCAAACAGTTCTTCTGCTTTTTGCAGCGAAGACGTGCCCTGAACCTGCGGCGCAAATTCCTTCAGCACACAGGCTTCACGAAATCGGTTTAAATCTTCGGCAAGGTAGGTGCGCCCAAAGCCGCCATGCCCGAGTTCTCTGACGACTCGATACCGATCGCCTAAAATCAAGTCCTGCTGCATTGCCCGACTGGTCAGCTTCTCGCCGCACAGATAGCAAAATCGGTTGTCGCCCGGATTCGGATGTCCTCGACTGCAAAAAACAGCGGCCATAGAAATAGAAATAAAAGAATAGGAATAAAAATGGAGGTTGTAGACTAACTCACCCCTAGCTTAATGGAAGTCCCTTCGACTGTGGAAAAAGGGCGCACCACTTCAGCCGCAGTCGCAGAGAAAATTCACATAAACTGGAACCTTTTGCCGCGATCGGCTCGTCTGTATTAACAAGATTCCCGCCCCTATCATCTAGCTCTCCTTTTGACTCTACTTTTATCTACATAAGGAATTGCGGAACTATGAGGACGTTTGTGCTGGCTGCTGTTTCCTCGCTGACCCTGACAACAGGCTTAGCGGTTCTTCCGGTTCGTGCTTCGACTTTGATCAGCGATGCCTCATTGCTATTCGCGCAGCGCGGAGGGGTAGGAGACGCAGAAGAAGTTTGTACCGAGCAGGCAGAAGATCGGGGACTGCGGGTGCGTGAGATTTTATCGATCCAGCCGATGACAGGCGGAGCTGAAGTCCAGATGCAGGTGAGTCAGCGGCAGGGTAGCTCTTTTGTAGTGGGGTGCGACTATTCCAGTGGGACGGGCAATGTGCAGCTTTACCGTCTGGAGGGAGTCGATCGCAGCGATCGCGATGATGACGACAACCAGGACTGGCGCAGAACCTATTCTGATGGCGGCAGCGTTCGCAGCCAGAGTGATGCCGAAGATGTGGCGCGGGCAGTTGTGGGTCAGCGGCTCAGCATTCGCGATCCCTACTCAGATGTGGTGGAGATTGATGATGTCGATCGCGTCGAGAGCAATCGTGCCTGGGAGGTGAAAGGACGGGTCAACGGTGCGCCCTTTATCGTACGGATTCGTGCCAGCGATGCCTATGTGCTGGGATTTGATTTGTTTTAGTTTGAATTCATGAAACTCAAAGTTCTTTTTTCGGCGATGCTAGGTGGAGCGATCGCATCGATGGGTTGTTCTGCCCCTGAAAACCCCAATGCCGGTTCGCCTTTTGCTGCACCCGCAAATTCTTCAACGGTTGCGGATTCGCGTGTGATTAGCAGCCCGGTAATTTCGGCTCCGGCTCAAGATGCCACTGCTCCGGCAGCCGAGTTTTTGATTGTCCCCGGAGCGCGAGTCGGGCAGATTACAGCCGCAACAGCATTTGACGATCTGGTGAATCTCTATGGCTCGGAGCAATTAACAAATCAGCAGTTTTCCGTGGGCGAAGGCGAAATGCGCCCCGCAACACGAGTAGATCTGGGCGAAACGCGATCGTTCACCGTGATCTGGCGCGATGAAAGCCGGACGCAAGCCGAAGCCGTCTCGCAGTTGGGCACAGAGTGGAAAACGGCTGAGGGTATCGGCATGGAAGCCACCCTGATGGATTTACAGGCAGCTTTGGGACCGTTTCAGCTTTATGGCTTCGGCTGGGATTATTCAGGAACAGTTGTGCTTACCGGAACTCGGCTGGCTCAATATGAGGACTTGCTCATTCTGCGGCTGGCTCCTCAGCCAGGAACGATCGAAATGCGATCGGCTGACTTCGAGGCAGTCATGGGAGACCAGCTTTTTGACTCTGATAATCCTCACTTGGAAGCCCTTTATCCGACGGTGAATCGAATGATTGTCAGGCTGACTAAAGCTCCTTAGCCTGAATACCTAGCCTGTCCACATCAGGCATTCTTGTAAGCGTTTTCAGGTTGGCAGCCCCCCAAATCCTCCAGGGGGACTTTCAACTCCGAATTAGGCTCGGTTTCTTCCAGAATTAAGGGGTTAGGGGGCAAGCAGTAGCAATTTGAACCTGGGTAGCAAGATGGAGGTACACCGTAGTCTCTCTACAGCAGGGATTAGCGGAAATCAAGCTCCTTGAAAGCTCACCCTAAGCCTTGATCCATTGTTCGGGTTGGGAGCCTTGCACCCATTGATAGCCATTGCAAGCAAGCCAGGAAGTCACATTGCCGCGAATCGGAGAGATAAAGACAGGCGTGGGGGCACTGTCTCCGTTTTGCACATCAACCGGAAGGACCTGAAACCGGGTCGAAGGGGTTTCAGGATTAAAGACAACGGTCACTGTTTGAGCCATAGGAGGGAATGAAAAAGTACTTAATTTTTGCCAAACCGAGGGTGCTTTTATTATCTAATGTTGTGTTGTGTTAGCGATCAGATTGCCTAATCTGTAAGACAACCGAATGGGTGACGCAACCTAATCAGCAGGACTGATGCGATCGATCCGCTTAAACTGCCCGCGATCGTCTACCGTCCAGACATCGTAGTTGCCTTTGACATCCCCAGCGCGATCGATGTCGACTTTGCCGCTGACTCCGTTGTAGTTAATTTCTTGTCCGTTCTTGAGTAGAGCCAGCCCTTCGCACACATGGTTCACCGTCATCCCTGGAGGATTGGCAACCTCTCTCAGCTTTGCCTGGATTTCCTCACGGCTGTTTGATTTTGCTGCCTGAGCCGCCAGCATCACTAGGGCAGCAGCATCCCAGGTTTGCCCCACAAATAGTCCCGGAGGGCTGCCAAACTGCTCCTGCCACAGTTTCGCTAAATCAGAAAAGGCTGAACCATCTGATGCCGGAGCCGTCCCGATCGCTCCTGACAGAAGAGACGTGCCATCCGTCGCTTTGCCCACTCGTTGAACAAAAGCATCGATGCGAACTTCGTCTGTCAGCACGACTGGAACTCCCTCTGTTAACCCCATCTCAGCCGCAGATTTTAGCAGCGACGCACCTGCTCCCGGATCAAGAATAGCGATGACTGCATCAGGCGGATCAAAGGGACGAAACGCAGCATAGGCAAACTCTTCCAGTGTAAAGGGGTCAGCGTTAAAGGCGTAGCGCAGGGGTTGAGTTTTATCAAGTACAGTGCCGCCTTGCTTTTCAAAAGCCGCAATAAATGCTTGTTCAAGAGCGATCGCATCGGGCTTGCTAACCGTAATCGTTGTGACGGTGCGAAAGCCGCGTTTCTGGGCGAGCTGTGCCAGAGCGATCGCTTCCTCCGTTTCGGAAGGAACCGTTCTTGCCCAAAATCCTTTGTATGTTCCCTGCTGGGCACGATTAGTCAATGAGGAGCTAACGCTGGCAGGCGAAATCAGCAGTACTTTATTCTGAACAGCAACGGGTAGGGCTATCGCAGTTACCTCGCTCGAAAACGCTCCTACAATCGCGCTGACTCGATCGGCTTCGACAAGCTTGTCCAGGGTCAGTGCTCCATCGAGTGGTTTAACAGCTTGGTCTTCGACCACCAGAGAAACAAAGGCATTATTCACGCCGCCGCAGCGATTGACCGTATCCACCAGGAGGGGCAACGTTTGAAGCATCGGTCGTCCTACCTGACCCAAATCTCCGGTAACAGGCAGCATTGCCCCTAGCTTTAATCCGCCCTCGCTGCGGGGCTGGCGATCGGGGCGTTGGGAATTGTTCTGCTGATTGTGCTGGCTCCAAAACGGACGCTCGCCCAGCAGTACCGAAGAGTGACAGCCTACCAGCAGGAATCCCAGGAGACTGGAGCCGATTACCCGGTAGGGAAAACCGCTTCGCAACGCCGCAGGGCTGAACTCGCGAAGCCAGGATGTGAAATCGCGCAATAGGGGCATAGGCTACATTCAGCAGAACAAAGATTCAGGGATGAGCGTCCTTTGACGAGCCTATCATGGCACAACCCTCAGCTTGCACCACAACCCTAGAGTTTAATTTGTTTGAGCTGAGCGCGGGGATCGGTGCTGCGGTTATCGCGCAGGGTTTCGTATGCCTGCTGCTCGATCGGGCTAAGGCTGGTTGACGGTACAATCACCACTCGCACCATCTGATCACCTCTGCCGCCCTTGGGATTGAGCCAGCCCTTACCCCGTAGCCGCAAAGTTTGACCTGATCGAATTCCGGCAGGAATGTTCATCGTGACGCTGCCATCGGGAGTAGGAATTTCAATCGACGCACCCAGAACCGCTTCATCGGGAGCGATCGGCACTTCGCAGGTCAAATTGTCGCCCTCAAATTTAAAGAAGGGGTGAGACTGCACTTCCACAGTTAGGTAAAGATTACCGCGCTGCTGATTGTAAGGATTCACCTGTCCCTTGCTGCGAATAGTCATGCGGCTGCCCGGTTTGACTCCGGCAGGAATCCGCACCTTGATGTCTTCAGTGCCGACGCGCAGGTTTTTTTGAACGCCATGAAAGGCTTCTGAGAGGGTCAGGGTCAGGGTAGCTTCCAGATCAGTCGGAACGTTAGCGGCGGAATTTCCAAAGTCTGCATAATCGCTGAATCCACCATATCCAGAACTGCCCGGATTGGTGCGATAGGTGTAGGCGCGACGACCCCCGCCCGGTGCACCCGCAGTGCCGCCAAATTTACCCAGCAGCTCGTTAATAAATTCGTCAAAGCTGCCGTACTGACTGAAATCAAATCCGCCAAAATCTGCGCCCGGAGTTCCGGTCGGACTACTGCTTGGAGTGCCAACCCGGTTCCAGTACTGACCAAACTGATCGTACTTGCGCCGCTTATCAGTATCAGATAAGACTTCGTATGCTTCGTTGACTTCTTTAAATTTTGACTCTGCCGATTTATCCCCTGGATTCACATCAGGGTGATATTTCCGCGCCAGTCGTCGGAATGCCTGCTTAATTTCATCTGCACTGGCAGTTTTGTTGACTCCCAGGACAGCGTAGTAGTCTTTAAAGTCGGTTGCTGCCATTCAGCCAATTCCTTTAAGCACTTAAATATAGCATCTGCCTATAAGCTATCAGGATTCTGACCTGCTGCGGGTTCGGTTGCAAGGCAGGAAATAGGGAAATTCCCGTACTTTAGCCCGTTAGAAATTCAGCGTTTGGGGTTCAGAACTTTAGCAGGGCAGGGATATCTATAGCTCTTATCGATCGAATGGGTATAAAAGCTCCACCGTTCCGAATTCCGAATTATTCCTACGCTAGTTCTTGATACCAATTCAATAAATACCTGCTACAGATAAAGCATTGAGAATGTAATCCCAACCGGTTAAAGACGCAATCGTCTGGCGTTGCAACTGCTGCAATTGCTGAGTCAACTCTTC
>NZ_JAMPLI010000025.1:0-87103 GCF_039962475.1 Leptolyngbya sp. GB1-A1
GTGCCAACGCCGTGATTCAATTGGGTCAGTGCTGGTTTGATAGCGAGTTTTGAGTTCCTCACTACTGAGATGTTTTTCCAGTGTCAGTGTACGTGCCATGCTCCTATTTTATAATGTTACTGCTTAGCCGGATTTCGTATTATATTGCTCCATCTGCTTCTGAAGCTGCTTCAATGTCTGATTCATTTCCGGCAAGCGATTCCAGAGAGCTGCAACTTTGAGAAACAGCTTGTAGGGAATGGCAGGAGTTCCTAGCACAACGGTTCCCGGTTCCACGCTGCTGTGAATTCCAGCCTTTGCCCCTGCCTGCACGCCGTCGCCCACTTTCGCCTGATTTGCCACGCCCACCTGTCCACCTAAAATGACGCGATTCCCTAACTGGGCTGCACCCGACAAGCCGACCTGTGCCGCCATTGCACAGTTTTCGCCCACCTGCGAACCATGCCCGATATGCACCAGATTATCCAGCTTCGTGTTACGTCCAAGTCGCGTTTCGCCCACCGCCGGACGATCGATCGTCGAATTACACCCTACTTCAACGCCATCTTCCAGCACCACAGAGCCAGACTGCTCCATCTTGACCCAGCCCTGCGGCACAGGCACAAAGCCAAACCCCTCAGAGCCGATCGCCGCCCCACTATGAATCACGCAATCTGAGCCGATTTGTGCCCGTTCGTGAATCACACAGTTCGCATGGAGTAGGGTTCGATCGCCGATTGCCACGTCAGGATAAATCACCACATTTGGAAAAATTACCGTCCCATTGCCGATCGTCACGTTGGGATAGATTACTACATTTGCACCGATCGAAACTTCCTCGCCGAGCTGCACCGACTCATCAATAACTGCACTCGGATGAATGCCTGCTGCCGGACGAAACGGTTGATAAAACAGGGCGATCGTTCGGGCAAACATCAGGCGCGGTTCGCGGGTTGCAATCCAGGCAATGCCGCGGTCGGTTGCTTTGGCTTGCAGAGCTTCATTTAAGGGCAAAATGAGAGCACTGGCTGCGGTCGTGTCAATCAGAGCAGCAAACTTGTCACCCTCAACGTAGCTGATAGTCTGAGGCTGGGCAGCCTCGATCGCCGTCACGTCGCTAATGTCTGGATCGCGATCGGAATGGGTCAGAAGGCTAGTTTGCTCTGCACCTAGTTTTTGGTTGAGTTCGCTGAGTTTCATAGGAAGAATCGATCGAAGTTGACAGTCTAAAAAGTTGCAAGCTGTTGATGATTTGGCTTCAAGTCAACCTGATAATCGGTAATAATTAACTCTTTGCCTTCTGCTGCCTTTTTTTTGCATAGTGTTTGCATATCGAGAAGAAAGAAATAGATAATTATTCATCCCGTACTGCGTTTTTCATGCCTGGACGTAGGCAAAAGTAAAATTTTTTCGAATCTTAGAAGAAGCATTGTAGTTGATTAGCCAGCGATGGTAGCAGTGCTTTAAATGGAAATGGACGGCAAACTTCTTGTGATTAAACCTTGTGATTAGAAAAAGTGTGAAGTGCCCTCCGCTGACACTGTAACTGAGGAGGCATCTTGTGAAGATTGAAACCATTTTCATTAATTTTCTGCTGTCGGGTAGCCATCCTTATATTCTGTTAAAGCTGCATATCTGTTAAAGCTGCATAGTGGCTAGATTATACCTTTAGTTCTACTGAAGAGATATTTGTGTACTGCAAGATTAGTTATTAACTCTCTCATAGAAAACTTTTCCTATAAAAAAAGACCCTTCCCGTAGAATCGATAGCAGCAAAATCAGGAGCTATTCGATCGCGTTTAGGAAGGGCGGCTTATTCAGAGATTCTGAAATCTAACTAGTGGTGATGCCCGTGATCAGGGTGATGATGCCCGTGGTCATGGTGGTCGTGATGCCCATGATCATGCCCGTGATCATGCCCATGATGATGTCCATAGGTAAAGTTGGGACGCAGTAGCTCCTTAGCCCGATCGACTGCCAAAGTTGGATTCACAGCAAGAGCCTGCTCAGACAGGAGGGCTTCAATCTGTGGATTTGCCCACTCTGCCACCATTTGCAAAAATGCCGGATGGTCGTTGACACAAGGCATTTGCACGTAGGTAATGTCGGAATGCTTACGCCGCAAACTGAGAATGATATGCTCCACATCCAGCAGGGTTTCGTGGTTTTCGGTGGCAAAGCCGATCGGCATAAACATTAGCGCAGATGCACCTTGAGCGATCAGATTGCGAGCCGCGAGATCAACGTTGGGCTGAGTCCATTCGATTAGGGGTGTTTGGTGATTGAGCCAGCCGATCGAAACCAGCGGATAGCGATCGATCAGCTTTGCTCGCACCAGCTCATAAAGTGTCTGACTTTCATCAATACCAGATGTAAAGCCTTTTGCTTTGTGGGGGCAGCCGTGGTTCATCAGCACAATCCCGATCTGCGAGGGCAAATAAGCCTCAATCAGGTGCTTGCGAATTTGCTCTTCGACCATGTTTGCCAGTAGGTCAACATATTCCGGCTCGCTGTAGAACGAGGGAATATATCGCTGTCCTTTCACCCAATGTTCGGTTCCTTCTGCCATGTTTGCCAGGGCTTTGTTTACCTGCTCGATCGCAATTCCGCTGGTAAAGATCGAATCGACGACCAGCAAGGGATAAATCAGAATTTTGTCGAAGCCCTGTGATCGAATTTCGGCTAACACCTGCTCTGGCAGAAACGGCGCACAAAAGTTAAATGCCTTGAAAACCTGCACCCGATTGCCCCACTTTTGCTGAAGTGCCTGCTCGATTCCGACACGCTGCTGCTCGAAGATGGCGTTGTGAGGCGAAATAAAGTGATCGTGCTGGTGGCTCCACTCGTGCAGGTCAAACACAGCTAGCAGTTTCGCCAACGGCGGATAAATCCAGGTTGGGACGGGCGCGAATTTGGCAGTGAGGAGGTTTAGAGCCTGTTCGTTATAGTTGGCAAAGTCTTCGTAGCTTTCGACTTCGCCGTAGCCCATCAGCAGAACCGCCACGCGATCGTCCTGGGCAGGCGCATCAAAGGTTGGCTGTTGAATTTTTTCTGGAGTTGCAACCACGCTGCACACCTCTTGTAATGAAATTTGTAATGAAACCGGGCTGAGAAAACGAGTTTGATGCGATTTTGCACCTCAATACTGGATGCCTGCTCTAAGGCTGACACCTTCTTCAGGGTAGCATCCCCTCTAGGGGGATAGGATCGATCGATTTGTAAATCTACCTGGAGAAAGAATGAAGATCAGCTCGACAGCAGCGATACATGGGCACTTGCTACCCGCCAGCCATCCGCTGTTCTGATCCAGGTTTGACTTTGCCGCCCCGTTTTGCCCGATGATTGGCGATGAAATTCGGTATTAACCGTCGCGAAGTCTCTGCCGTAGGTTGTAATCACGGTATTGCTCAGATCGCGCTGTAAATCCACTGTCGGGCGACTGCTGCGAAATTGGGCGATCGACTCATAGCCGTAAAGATTCTCGGTTACGCCATAGCGAATGGTGTGGGGACTGTTCCAAAACAGCTCATCCAGCACGACAACATTGTTATTGACCAGAGCTTGCTCGTAGCGATCGAATGCTGCTTTCACTTCAGCAACGACATCAGGGAGGTTAATTTGCATCACAATTAGTCTGTATCACAATTAATCTGTATCCCAGTTAATCGCATTCCAATCAATCGGTTAACTGCTGAATTACCTTCGCCATGCGATCGGCACTATCGAGAATTGCCAGCTTTCCGGCGGCGTCTGCCATTGTCTGTAGAGAATCCGATCGAAGCAGGTGCAACACTTTGCTGGTCAGCAGTTCGGGGGTGAGGTCTGACTGAGCATAAAGCTGAGCAGCTCCGGCGTTGGCAAAGATTCTGGCGTTGTAAGTCTGGTGATCTTCTGCGGCAAACGGATAAGGAATTAGGATCGATGGCGTATGGGTGACTGCCAGTTCGGTCAGGGTTCCGGCTCCCGATCGGCTAATGGCAAGGGTCGATCGTTGAAAGAGCGTCGCCATTTCCTTATAAAAGGGCAGTGCAAAATAATGGGGATGGCTCAGGCTTTGTGCGTCCGGGTCATTTTCGCCTGTAAGATGCACGATCCACACACCTGTCTCCAGCCATGCCGGGGCACACTGCCGCACGAGCCGATTCACTGCCACCGCTCCCTGGCTACCGCCTACCACCACAATCAGCGGCACGTCCGGCGGAATCGCTAAACCGGGTAGGGCATCAGCCTTTTCTGCAGCAAGAAACTGAGGGCGAACGGGCGTACCCACCTGCATCGTGCGGACTCTGGGCAAATAGGCGGTAGCTTCTGCAAACCCTAACCCGACTACGTCACACCAGCGACTTAAGAAACGCGTCACTTTTCCGGGAAGCGCGTTCGACTCGTGTAAAACGACGGGCATACCCAGCGATCGAGCTGCGACAACCGCCGGTGCCGCAATATAGCCCCCCGTAGTAAACACCGCATTAAACCGCCCCTGACGCAGCAGCTTTCTCACCTTAAGAATCGACAGCCCCAGTCCCAACGCGATCTTGATCGTTTTAAGACTTAACTTTTGCTGAAATCCTTCGACAGCGATCGTGTGCATCGGATACTGCTCTGGCACAAGCTGACGTTCGAGGCGATCGGGCACGCCCAGCCATTCGATCTGATAGTCGGGTAGGGCGGCTGCCGTGGCAATTGCCGGAAACAGGTGTCCGCCTGTACCGCTTGCTGCAATTAAAAGTTTCTTTGTCGCTTTTTGTGTCGATCGCTGAGAAGCGGTTTGACCTGCCTTAACCACGATGGATCTCCCTGATTTGCTAAGGATTCACCGGAGGGTATGCGCTCGGTGGCTCAATCAGGTTAGCCTATAATCACCTGTTAATCACCGTCGATCGCCGGATTTTTCGATCGAGAGTACGATAAATTGATTTAGCTCTTCTGTTCCTTACCCAGACTCGCTATGCGCCGCTTGTTCACTGCCCGCCCCGCTGCGGTTTCTCCAATCTTTGATCTTGCTTGTCGATTCCCCCAGAGGGGCAACCACAGGGGCAACTGCTTTGCATCGCTGGTTTTGGCACTGCTGCTAAGTGTGGCGATCGGCTGGTCAAATCGCGCACTCGCTCAGCCAAATCCCTCTCCCTCGACCCCTCCAGCCCCTTCAACTCCCGCTCCAGCAGATCTTCCGCCAGCAGTCGCACAGACAATTGCCCAAATCGACGCAGCCGCAAATCAGCGCGACTTTGAGGCAGTGATAAGCTTTTATAGCCCACAGTTCACTCACTCCGACGGATTCACCTATCAAACGCTGCAATCGACCTTGCAGGCACTCTGGGAACGCTATCCCACGCTCACCTACCAAACGACGATCGACTCCTACAAGCGCGAAGGCAATGCCGATATCGTTGAAACCACCACCACGATCACGGGCAGCCAAACCGAGGCAAACCGCCCCACTAATCTGACTTCCACAATCCGATCGCGCCAGCGCATTGAGGGCAACCAGATCGTGCAGCAGGAAATTTTATCGGAAACCAGCCAGACTGCCAGCGGCACAACCCCCCCCACCGTTGAAGTCATGCTGCCAGAGCAAGTCACGATCGGACAGGCGTTTGATTTTGATGCGATCGTTGAAGAACCGCTCGAAAATCGCATTTTACTGGGGGCAGTCCAGGATGAGCCAACTGAGGCCAGCGGCTATTTGCAAACCTTACCTGTTGAATATGAAGTGCTGTCCGCAGGCGGTTTGTTTAAACAGGGACGTGCTGCTGCCGTTCCGGGTGATCGATGGATTTCCGGCATTATCGTGCGGGATGATGGTATTACCACGGTTTCCCGACGAATGCGCGTCGTTCGTCCCTAGGATTCTGGGATGTAAGGATTCTGGGATGTAAGGCTTCTGGGATTTAGCCTTCTTCCCCCGCATGGTAGGAGCTTCGCACCAGCGGACCCGATCGCACATGAGCAAACCCCAGCTCGCGGGCAATGGCACCCAGGCGATCAAACTCTTCGGGTGTCCAATATTTCTGCACTGGCAGATGATCCAGCGACGGACGCATATACTGCCCCAGCGTCAGCCGATCGCACTGAACCGATCGCAAATCGCGCAATGTTTCCAGAATCTCGGCTTCGGTTTCGCCTAGCCCCAGCATCAAGCCCGACTTTGTGGAAATCGCAGGGTTAAATTCCTTCACCAAGCTCAGAACCCGCAGAGAGCGATCGTATTTCGCGCCGCGTCGTACCGGACCCTGAAGCCGTTTCACCGTTTCGAGGTTGTGGTTATAGCAGGCTGGCCGGGCTAAGGCAATCGTGCCCACGCGCTGTTTCTGGAGTTCCTGGCTGCCCTGTCCGCCCCAAAAGTCGGGGGTAAGAACCTCAATCTGAGTTTCGGAATTGTGCTGGCGAATGGCGGTCATCGTCTGCACAAACCAGTTCGCGCCTCCATCAGGCAAATCGTCCCGTGCTACCGAAGTCAGCACCACATAGCGCAATCTCAGCAGGCTCACCGCTTCTGCAACTTTTTGCGGCTCCTGGGGGTCGAGGGGCATGGGCGCATGACCTTTATCCACCTGGCAAAAGGCACAGGCACGAGTGCAAGTCGGACCCATCAGCAGAAAAGTTGCCGTCTTCTGGGCATAGCATTCGCCCCGGTTCGGGCAGCGTCCTTCTTCGCAGATAGTGTGAATCTGCCGCTGTTTGATAATTTGCTGCACCGTCGAAATGTCGCTAGCTCTACCGATCGGACGACGCAGCCATTCGGGGAGGTTTACCCAAGGCGACTCCCGCTTGCCAGACGAATTACCAGATAGATTGGCGGACTGTGACGCTTCCGGGACTACGCTCTGCACGAGCCGCCCTGCTTCAGCCTCGGTTTCTTGCATCTGCATCGACTCTGGAGACATACCCTCTACTATGAACTGACCGTGGAGTGATTGTGGACTGACTGTAAGCTTACTGTAGGCTGTGGGCTTACTGTAGATTGACCATCTAAGACTGACATTACCTTCCTCTACGCACTCTAGCAGGAAATTCTCAGAACGCCTGCGATTCATTCTGTCTCCCTTGCCTCAGAATTTCCCCTGGATTTTGCGGTTGTCCGAAGTTCTCGACTGTTATGGTTTGCGCTAATTTTGGGAATGCTGACAGAGAGGTGTTAAAGATCGAACTTCGGTAAGGGGTCGCTTATCCTGGTGCGATCGTTATATCCTAGCCAACAGTCGCTCAGTCGCTTTTCAGGTTAATTCTGCTTAAGCTCTCTGTCTCATGCAGCTTCTTTTCCAGTTTGTGCATCTCCAGCAGCGATCGTCGGGTTCAAGTTCCTGATCTCCGCAAGCGTTTCGAGGATCTGTTCCCAGTTACCGGTCTTCAGCCGTCATTCTGGCAACTCGCTGTTTCCTTTCTACCCTTCCTGTTCATCGTTCATTGCAAAGGAGTCTGTTGTGGCAAGTCATAAAATTCTGGTGATTGATGACAGCCGAGTCATCCGCAACATGGTTAGAGATATGTTGCCTAAAGGCAATTTTCAGGTTCTCGAAGCAAAGGACGGCGTAGAAGGACTCGACTGCATCCGGCAAGAACGCCCCAACCTGATCATGTTGGATTTTCTGCTGCCCCGGATGAGTGGCTGGGAAGTGTTTCAGCAGGTGCAGGCGAGTGCCGAACTGCAATCGATTCCGCTGGTGCTGATGTCGGGTCGGCGGGAAGAAGTCACCGAAAAGATTTCGGAGCCGTTTGAGTTTTTTGAATTTATCGAGAAACCGTTTGAGCAAAAGGAGCTAATCGAGGCAATCAAGGCTGCAATGGCAAAAGCCAGACTGCCCCGCCCCCGAACGGTTGCCCCGACGATCGCTCCCACTAACGCCACACCCGCCGCCGCTTCTACTGCTGACGCTGCCGAAATTGCTGCCCTGAATCAGAAGATCGAGAAAATGCAGTCAGAAATCGATACGCTCAAGAAGCAAATGACTCAGCTCCTGACCTTTATCAGGCAAAAGCTGAAATAGACATCAGAAAGCAAAAAAGGCTTGGGAGCAAAGGCAACATACTTTCATACTGCTAAAACATCCTCTAGGCTTCAACGATTCGTTCTGCGACCCTGAGTTTGGCAGAGCGCGATCGCGGATTTTGCTCAGTTTCAGCTTCACTAGCGAGGATCGGCTTTTTAGTAATGGGTCGCAGCAGCTCAGAGTCCTTAAAAGCGTGTTTCACCATCCGGTCTTCCAGGCTGTGAAAGCTGATAATCGCAAGTCGTCCACCCGGTTTCAGCCAGCAGGGAGCCTTTTGCAGCAGGGTTTCTAAAACCTCCAGCTCGCGGTTCACTACAATTCGGAGTGCCTGAAACACCCGCGTTGCCGGATGGATTCTGCCATAGCGGTAGGACGGCGGCACGGAATAGAAAATCGCTTCCGCCAGCTCAGTGGTTGTTTCAAACGGGCGTTTCTCTACAATGCGGCGGGCAATTTTGCGAGACAGCCGCTCTTCGCCATAGGTGTAAAAAATTCGCGCCAGTTCTGCCTCATCCCAGGTGTTGATGACTGTGGCTGCGGTTTCGTCCTGCGTTTGATCCATTCGCATATCGAGTGGGGCAGCATGACGAAAGCTAAAGCCGCGATCGGGCGTATCAAACTGGGGAGAACTCACGCCCAAATCCGCCAGAATGCCGTCAAATTGGGATTCCCCTGGAGCAAACTCAGCAAAATTCGTGTGGCGAAATGTCACCTGTTCCTCAAACTCAGCAAGTTTGGTTTTGGCAGCCTGAATCGCATTTTTGTCTTGATCGATCGCGATAAGCTGCACATTTTCCGCCGCCTGCAGAATCAGCAAGCTATGTCCACCGCCGCCCACCGTCGCATCAAGATACTGTTTGCCCGATCGCACGGCTAACCCATCGATGACTTCCTTTGCCAGAACGGGAATGTGCAAAAAGTCAGACTGTGTTGCAGAGCGTTCTAAATTGTTGGGTTGAGCTTTAATTGGTTCAGGCTCAATCTGTTCAGGTTCAATCAATGTTTTCGTTCCTGCTGTATCTCATTCATTTTAGAGGACAGCCTTTTCAGAAATTGGATGGTTGCCCGCTTGCAGCTCAAATAGGACGAGTTCTGCGCCATAGTATTTCTGCGTGCGTCCCTTTGGGCTCATGCCCAGCCGCTCCATTACTCGAATCGATGCGGAATTTTCTGGCTTGGCAACAGCACAAATCACAGGCAGCTTTAGCTCTGTCAATCCATAATTCAGTAAAGCCCGTCCTGCTTCAGTGGCATACCCTCTGCCCCAGACCAAGCGCTTCAAATGCCAGCCCACTTCCCAATCCTTGGTTAACTGCCCTGCTCCATCGGGAATTCGTTGAAAAATGGCGGTTCCGACAGGGGTTGCAGTTGCTTTTTCAACGATCGCCCAATAGCCGCTGCCGTCATTGACCTCCAGGTACTTCTGGTTACGCTGCCGAATTTTCTCGCATCGAGCTTCAACGCTAACATCAGGGGAACCGATAAAGCGCACGACTTCTGGATCGCTGTAGATCTCAAACGCTTGCTCTGCTTCTGTTTCTGGATTCCAGGGACGCAACCGCAGACGGTCGGTCTCAAAAGTTCTCATGGGGATTCTCCAGTTGACCGTTTACCTGCTTTTATTCTCATGATTATCCATTCTGATAACTTCCAGTAACTTCCTATAAGTTCAAGCCTTACTTACAGATAGAAAATTCCTGCGGTGCGATCGATCGCGTCGCCTATAGAACGTCCGATTCCTCCGTATAATGAGGGAGGGAAGGCGCAACAAAACGAAATCTTGTCCGGCTGAATCCAGTCCGATTGATCTCCAGCCCATTCAAATCTTCTGAGGTTGAGGCGATCGGTCAGCGTTTAGCGTCGGGCGTGTCGGATTTGGGTGTTTTGTATTCGAGCGTTTTGTATTCGAGCGTATTATATTCGGGCGTACTGCATCAGGCGTTTTGTATTCGGGCGTGTCTGTATCAGGCGTTTTGTATCGGGACTTGTAATCGGGAGACGGCATTATTTATGTCAATGATCGAAACAAAAACCGAACCGATGGTGTTGAACATGGGTCCTCATCACCCGTCAATGCACGGCGTGCTGCGGCTCATTGTCACCCTCGACGGTGAAGATGTGATCGACTGCGAGCCTGTAATTGGCTATCTGCATCGCGGCATGGAGAAGATTGCTGAAAACCGCACCAACATCATGTATGTGCCCTACGTCAGCCGTTGGGACTATGCAGAAGGAATGTTTAACGAAGCGGTCACGGTAAACGCGCCAGAAATTTTGGCAGGAATTCCGGTTCCCAAACGCGCCAGCTACATTCGCGTCATCATGCTGGAGCTAAACCGGATTGCAAATCACCTGCTCTGGCTTGGCCCCTTTATGGCGGATATTGGCGCGCAAACGCCTTTCTTCTATATCTTCCGAGAAAGGGAGATGATCTACGATCTGTGGGAAGCGGCAACAGGTTACCGCATGGTCAACAATAACTACTTCCGCATTGGCGGCGTGGCAGTTGATTTGCCCTATGGCTGGGTCGATAAGTGCCGCGATTTTTGCGACTACTTCGTTGATAAGGTAGACGAGTACGAAAAGCTCATCACCAACAACCCCATCTTCCGGCGGCGGGTTGAAGGCGTAGGCACGGTTACCCGCGAAGAGGCAATCAACTGGGGTTTGTCCGGTCCAATGCTGCGGGCTTCAGGAGTGAACTGGGATCTGCGAAGAGTAGATCACTACGAATGCTACGACGACTTTGATTGGAACGTGGCGGTTGCAACCGAGGGCGACTGTTTGGCGCGCTATCGGGTTCGCATTGATGAAATGCGCGAGTCGGTCAAAATTATTCGTCAGGCAATCGATGGGCTGCCCGGTGGTCCCTACGAAAACCTGGAAGCCAAGCGGATGCAGGAAGGTCCGAAGTCGCAGTGGAACGAGTTTGACTACCAGTTCCTTGGCAAGAAAATTGCGCCGACGTTCAAGATTCCCAAGGGCGAACACTACTTCCGTGTTGAGAGCGGCAAGGGCGAACTGGGCATTTACCTGATTGGTGATGACACCGTATTCCCCTGGCGATGGAAGATTCGCGCCGCAGACTTCGTGAATTTGCAAATCCTGCCGCACCTGTTGAAGGGTGTGAAGGTTGCAGATATCATGCCGATTTTAGGCAGTATCGACATCATTATGGGTTCAGTCGATCGCTAATCTGCGAATCTCAGATTAAATCTGGTTTTGAATACTCACTGTCTGGGGTAGGTTGAATGCCTGCCCTTTTTTGTGATTTTTGCCTGGTGAGTATCTCGGTGGTGCAGCCCTCACCCTCAGTCCGCTCCCCTACAGCGCTACTGGAGGTTCGCCAGTCTTTTCTGTCAGTGTTGCAGGCTTTGTAGCCCCCTAAAGTTCGTAATTCTGGGGGACTTTGACTGGGGGATTTTAAACTGTGGAGGAGAGTGAGTTTTCCCCAAATGATTCGCTTTCGCTACCTTCTGTCTCCTATTCCCTCTCTAGCCGATCGTCTCCTGCCACCACGACCGCGACCCGATACCCGTTCTGAGATTTGTTGCCTCGATAGTGATGATGCCCGAGATCCCCTTCTCTAGCGGGTTGGAAGAGTTCGATCGCTCCAGTGGTTCCGTCTGTTAGTTCGGACTCCTCAATCAGAGGAATTTGTGCCTGCTGTTCGATTTCCTGCTGAAGTTTTGCCAGATGTTTCAGAGCTTTTTCGGCGTTGGTTTTGCTGCCTCTTGCGCTGAAATGTTCTGCGGCTTTTTGCAGGTCGGCGATCGCTTCCTGGAGCTGTCCCAGCTTTTGCCACACCAGCCCCCGATAGTAACAGGCAACGGCTGAATTGGGAGCCAGTCGAATCGCGCTGCTGAAGTCGGCGATTGCTTCCCGGTGTTCTTCTTGCTTTTGCCACGCCATGCCGCGATAGAAGTATGCCAGCGCGTGGTCTGGGTTCACCTGAATTGCTAACGTATAGTCGTTGATCGCGCCCCATAAATCGCCCTGCTCTGATCGAATAAAGCCTCGATTCAGATAGGCAGCACTCTGGCGCGGATTCACTGCGATCGCCTGGGTAAAGTCGAGCAGCGCAGCTTCCCAATCTCCCACGTCATACAGGACAATGCCTCGCGAGTTTAGCGTCACCGCATCATCGGGCTGGCGGGAAAGAATGTGATAAAAGTCTTCGATCGCCCCGGCTTTGTCGCTCAGGTCGTAGCGAGTAACGGCGCGATTCCAATAAGCGGTGAGGTCATCGGGGTCAAGGGTTGGGCTATCGAAGCGATCGATCAGCCGCTGGATCACTTCTGGATCAGTGGTGCGGAGTTTGAGGTGCAGATCAGTAGAGGCAGCCGTGGTTTTAAGTGGGTCGGCAATGCCCAGCACGGCAAAGGCGCGATCGGACACCAAAAAATTCTCGCTGGTTCCCAGGATCTTGAACTGAAAATATTCTGGATAAGCCCGTTTCAATTGCAGCAGCTTTTGCAGGGTTTGCTGAAGAGCGGTTTGCTCTGGTTGATTGCTCCAGCCCCGCCGAATTTTGCTCAGCAAGCGTTCCTGCTGGCGGTATGAAACCGTTTCGCCTGGAGAGTAGTCGGCGAGATGACACCAGCCCAAATCTAACTGTCGCTTCTGGCTGAGAAAGGATTCTAGCTTTTGCAGCAGTTCATCGTCGAGTTCGCACTCGTCTGACCAGAGCCAAATTAAAATCAGCCGCTCCTGAGTTTGCTCCAGGGCTGCTTCGAGCAGTGCCCGATGTCCGGCAGTACCCGATACGGCAGTTTCGGCCTTGAAGTCAAACACCAACTCGTGCTGAGGCGTTGCAGGGAGTGCCTGAAGCTGTTCGTTGATCGCCTGTAGCTCTTGTTGCAGCACCTCCTGGATTCTGGCTTGAAAGGCATCAAACGTACTTTCTGCGATGGGAATTCGACGTGCCAAGTCTTTGAGCTGCCGCTGGAGTGCGACGATATCGAGCGACTTGGGCAGCCGATAAATCTGTTCCTGGAGCTGTTGCTGCTGCTGGTCAAGCTGTTCGGTAAACTCCTGGATTGTGACAAGCTGCGATCGCAAATTCTTTAAATACCCCGCTGCCAAAGCTTGTAGTTCGGGGTAGATGCTTGCCGGAACCAGAGATGTTTCGCTCAGCGATGCCGCAGTCTCACCAAGCTGTTGCGATAAGAAAGCAGCAAACTCAGATTCGATTTTGGTTTTCTCTCCCTTGCTGAAGGACAATCCAAAACTGCGCTTCAAGTTAATTGCCGCTGCTTCGATCGCCTGCACTGATCGCTTAAGGTCATCTTGATCTTGATGCAGGGCTTGCACTTCTCCGACGATCGTCGCTAAGTCGCGCTTTGAAACCAGATCCCCAATGATCCTTACCATTTCTGCCAATTCTTGCCGCATCACGCTCACATCCACCGGAGGCGGCAGCTTGCTTAACTGACGATCGATTCGGTTGAGCCGCTCTTGTAGATCTGTTGAATTTGCTTTGGTATGATGCGCCAGGCTGTCGAGTTCCCCCCGCAAATCAATCATTTCCGCCTGTAGTGAGGAAACGGTGTATTCCAGTTGCCTGGTTTGGCGATCGTCTTTGTCCTGAAGCTGCCCAATATCGGTATTTAGCAGCGAGAGTCCTTCTAAAAGCTGTTGATAGCGATCGCCCAGGCTTTGCAGCTCTTGTCGAATCAGGGGCAGATTTTGATGTTCCAGAGGAGTGAGCCGCTGGTCTAGCGTTTCCTGAAGAGAGAGGATTTGGGTGGAAAAATGCTGTGCCAGCTCACGATTCTTAAGCAAAACGCCTTTTTTAATCTGCTGAATGGTTTCTGGAGTCGGCATCTGCTCAACTCGCTGCGTTAATCCGTCGATTTGCTGGGTCAGACGGCGATCGGCCTGATTCAGCGTATTTTTAGTCTCCTGCTCCGTTTGTTGTTCAAACTGCCTTCGGTTCAGTAAGCCCAAAACCACGAGCAGCGAGAGCGGAGCGGTGGCATAAAACGCCTGCTGGGACACCAGAGATGCAACCGAGCCGACCCCTAAGCCTACCAGTGAAGCATTCTCTAAAACATCTAAAAAAGGACGCTTTTTCATTGCAGCTAGCCGCTAGAGTTGAGTTTGACACCAGGCAAGGAGATATAAATGGATCTTGTGAAGTCTAAGGGGGTGCTTATTCGACTTTTTTCTAGTTAGCTCACCAAAATCAGGACATTTCCTCATGAAGAATTCGTGAAACTGAGCCGATCGATAGAGATCAAGACTGGAACAGGCATAGGTAAAACAGCCATAGGTGGAACAGGCATGGGTGGAACAGGCATTGATCGAACGCATAACCTGTGCCTAATAACCCATAACTTGCGGGATAATGGTTCGTTGCGGCTTTCGGGAGATGAATTCATGATTACGGTTGCACTGCCCAAGGGCGGATTGCTCAAAGACAGTATTCGGCTGCTTCAGTCGATCGGCTTAGATTTCAGCGCGTTTCTCGATCCGGGTAATCGTCAGCTTGAGATTTGGGACAGCAATCAGATTGCGAAGGCCCTGCTGGTGCGAAATTACGATGTGCCTGTGTATGTGGAATACGGACAGGCGCAGCTTGGCATCGTCGGGTATGATGTGCTGCGCGAAAAGCGTCCTCAGGTGGCTCATCTGGTTGATCTAGGGTTTGGTCGCTGCCGGATGTCGGTGGCCGTGAAAGCGTCTAGCTCCTATCGTTCTGCCTTAGAGCTGCCGCCGCACTGTCGGGTTGCCTCCAAGTTTGTTCAGTGTGCCAGCGAATATTTCAACAGTTTGGATCTTCCGGTCGATGTCGTGCCGCTTTATGGGTCGGTGGAACTGGGACCGATCACGGGAATGTCGGAGGCGATCGTCGATCTGGTTGCTACCGGGCGCACGCTGCAAGAAAACAACCTGATTGAAATTGATCAGCTCTTTGAAAGCACTGCTCGTTTGATTGCCCATCCGCTCAGCTATCGCTTGAATCAAGATAATCTGGGGCAATGGATTGATCGCATCCGGTCTGCTGCCGTTCCGTCTTCCTGAGTTCGATCGCACGAGCTGTTTGCGGAATGAGTGAACTCGCTTTCAAGGAACGCTGGAGATTGACGATCGTCCATTAAACTGGGCGCCCTTTCTACTGCCGTTGGGCTTGTGTTGCGAGATACGACAAAATGTTAAGCTTTTTACCCTTCAGGCAGAAATCTCCGTAGTTTCTCTGGTTTGTCCGAAAATTGACAGTTTCAAACTGAAGAAATCCTTTATCTATTAATAGTATCTACCGCTAGTCAGCCAAGGACGGAATGCAGGAGTCTTACCCTAAATTGGGTTCCTGCTCCCCAGCCTTTGTCCTCACTGCGATAGAGACAGCGATATTAGGATTGAAGTTAGTAGGTAACAATTATGCAAACTTCGAGGGGTGAGAGGCTATTCGCGGCAGTGCTGACGTTTTTAACCGTGGGTTCGGTCGTCACGCTGACCTATTTTCTGCTAACCTCCAGCGCAACCTACTCAACGATCGAAATCAACTCGCAGCAGCTAGAGAACTGATTAGAGAGCTGATTAGAGAATTGAGCAGTCAGACAGGCGATCGCAGCAGAAATGCCTGATGAGGAAATGGCAACACTAGAGCATAACTCGGAACTGCTGTGCAATCCGTTCTTTGAGGGCTCGAAGGAGCAGGGCATCAGCTTCAATGAAGCCGGGAAGGAATATCTAAAAGAATATCTAAACGTTGTTTGTGATGCCGTTGTAAACGGAATTGACGAAAGCGACTTCAGCGACGCAGAATTTGACCCAGCGATTGACCTAACTTTCGTCCTGGTTGAATCGTTGCGATCGTCTCTCTTCGGGGGGAAAATCGCCATTCTGCTCCAGGTCGAGCCGCCGCATGCGGAGTCGGGTTTCTTCCATCAGACGACGATTTGCCGCTAGCAGATCTGCGACTAAGCCAAACATCCAAAGCTGAAACCCAATCAAAATTAGCATTGCTGCCAAAATCAGGCTGGGGGCACGCGATCGAGTGGGATCCACCAGCCAAAACAGCAGCAGCCAGCGCAAGCCCAGCAGCAAGCCCAAGCTAAACGGTACACTTCCTAGCAGCAGGAAGAAGCGCAGCGGCTTGTACAGCATAAAAATCCGCAGGATCGTAAAAGACGATCGCATGACATAGGACGGAATGCTTCTGACCAGCCGCGATCGCCGCAGATTTGGATTCGTGCGAATGGGAACAGACACGATCGCCATTCCTTTTTGTCCTGCCTGAATAATCGTCTCTAGGGTATAGGTATAGCTATTGAAGACGTTGAGCTGCATTGCCGCTTCTCGACTAAAGGCGCGAAATCCGCTCGGCGCATCGGGAACCCTAGTATTGCTGGCAAGGCGCACCATATGGCTACCTAGATTTTGCAGCAGCTTTTTAATGAAGGAGAAATGCTGAGTTTTCCAGATCGGTCTGGCTCCGACCACCATATCTGCCTGCCCCAGCAGAATCGGCTGAATCAGCTTGGGAATATCTGCCGCGCAGTACTGATTGTCTGCGTCAGTGTTGACAATAATATCAGCTCCTGCGCGGAGGCTGGCTTCCAGGCCTGCCATAAACCCTTTTGCTAAGCCCTGATTGATAGGAAAGCTGACAATGTGATCCACACCGCAGGCTTTTGCCACTTCTACAGTGCGATCGGTGCTGCCATCATTAATTACTAGCCATTCAATTTGGTCAATTCCCGGAAGCTGGCGCGGCAACTCAGACAGGGTCATACCCAGTGTGCGCTCCTCGTTGTAGCAGGGAATTTGAATGATCAGCTTGGTCATGGGCATTGCTCCCGTCAGGCACTTTCCCACACTAGAGATCCCTGTCCCTGCGGTCAAGTTCCCCAGAATTCCTTAAGACAGTCGTTATCCAGGAATTGGCAAACCAGAGCCTCAGATCAAAGGGCTGTTTGGCAGTAGGGCTAGCATTGATAATGTCATATTGCGTCATCAAATCAGCGGTTTGCTGCCATTGCTCAGGCAGAATTATGCGAAGCTGCACTTTGCTTTCGGTTTTGTCCTGAATTTCGTCAAATCGCCACCTGCAGGAATTCTCGCAGCAGCTCGTCTTTGAAAAAATAGATTTATTGAGAAACAGTTGATACGTTTGGATCAGCAATCCTACTAGTATTGACTTCAGGATAAAACCTGCCTTAATAAAAGACGAATTCCGTAAAAATGCTGGCCTAAACCGTTCTGATTGAAGAGTTGACAAAGGGGAAACAAATTCTCCTAAGACTAAGGCAAAGTGGTGATAGTAACGGATGTTACGCGGAGACAATTATCACCTGATGAGTTATGCCTGATGGGTCATGTTTGAGCAGACGCTTTTTTGCGTGCTGTTTTCTGAAGTTAGTCGTCTCATCTATTCACTCCACTCACTTTAGATATGAAAACAACGCTTCTTTCTAGTCTTTTTGCGGCTGCTACTACCCTTGCGGGCGTGGTGAGTGCCACTGCTCCGGCAACTGCTTTTGCCTGGAATAATTCTTGGACTCAGCCCTCTATTCAGGGAAAGAGTCAGACCGGGTTCAACGACGCGCCTTTTCAGCAGTTCGTGCAGCAGGAACGAATTGCAATCCCGAATAGCGGTCAATTTTTGCTTGACCCTACCAAGCTGAAGCTGAAGTATGACCACGATGTTTCGGTGTACTTTATTAACGAGGGTGCAAGCTTTCGCAACCAGCTCGCCTATGAAGCAACGGGTGCCACTAACCAATCAGGCTTAGTGTTCAGAGATATTGCCTCGCCAGAGGCTATCATGCGGGAAAATAGCGGTCCCCTGAAGCTCGGCGACGGGGTGCAGATCGGCAAGATCTTGGGGGGCACTCAGCTTGATTTCTGGCTGCGGGCAGATGGACGAGATCTGCGCGAAAACGCCAACATTTTTGGAACGCAAACCCGATCTAACCCAGACGGACTTCAGCACGTTGTTGCCTATGCGTTTGGCAAATATCTGATGCTGGGTTTTGAAGACCTGTACGGTGACCTGTGGGCAAAGGGTGGCAAAAACCAAAACTCGGATCGTGACTTCAACGATGTGGTCTTTGTTGTAGACATCGGCGAAGCGAACGTGAAGGATCTCACCAGCGTTCCTGAACCCTCGATGCTGCTCGGTCTACTGGGCTTGAGTGCTGCGGGAGCACTGGGACTCCGCCGCCAGAAGGGTGACTCTGTTCCTCAATCAGCTCCGCAGGAGTAACATCTCCCTGATTCCTGAGCCTTCTGTTTAGAGCACTGTTTCTCTTAAATTAGAGCACTGTTTCTCTTTCTCCTAAAAAAGTGGAGAGGCAGTGCTTTTTTCATTTCATTCGCATCCCGATCGTCCGTTCTATGTTTTTGTAGCCCTTCAGCATTTCCTACAGCCTGTTAATTCACGATGCCCTGCATTGCTAACCGGGCTGTGCCATAAGCGGCTTCAGTTCGAGCGGCTGCAAACACCGGAACCTGCAATTGGCGCGATCGAATTTGGAGCCAGACTTGATTTGCTGCGCCGCCGCCTGCGCTGTGAACATACCGAAGTGGGGTGGCTCCCAGCTCCTGAAGTAAGCGATAGCCTTTTGCTTCAATCCGGGCAATGCTCTCCAACAGCCCGTGCAAAAATTCACTGGGGCGATCGGGCCTGGGTTCCAGGCGGGGAGCTAGCTGAGGGTCGTTCATGGGAAATCGTTCGCCCGGTTTTAGCAGCGGATAGTAGTCCAGTGGGCTTTCCTGGGAAGGGTCGATCTCCTGGCTCAGTTGCACCAGCTCCTCTGAGCTAAAAAATTGCTTTAGCACTGCTCCGCCCGTATTTGATGCACCTCCCACCAGCCATCGTTCGCCCAATCGATGACTGTAGATTCCGTATCGGGCATCTTCAATTCGGGTATTGCTGAGCAGTTTCAGAACCAGCGTTGAACCGAGGGAAGTGACAGCTTCTCCTGTTGCCTGGACACCGCTTGCCAGAACTGCTGCGATGCTGTCGGTAGTTCCGGCGCAAACCTGGCAATGGGGCGGAAACTGAAATCGATCGCATAGTGCAGCTGTGACTGGGGCAATCGGCGTGCCGGGAGGCAAAACTTTGGGCAGCTCAAACGGCATAGCTGGAGTTTGCAGCCAGTCTGGATAACGCAGATTTTCCACGTCATAGCCGAGCTTGAGCGCGTTGTGATAGTCGCTGATGCCGATCTGCCCGTGTAGCCAAAAGGCAAGCCAATCTGCCTGATGTAAAAAGTAACGTCCTGAAGTATTCCGAAGCTGGCGATGCGAAGCAGTTTCCCCTTCGGCGTAATTGAACCAGAACAGCTTTGCCAGGCTCGATGTAGCACTGATCACCGTATGGTTGGGCGGCGCGATCGACTTCACTTGCTCCAGCACGACTGACCCGCGATCGTCGTTATAGAGCAGAGGCGCCCTAAGTGGATTTCCGGTAGCATCGCTAATTAAAACGGTGGAAGATGTGCCGTTAATGGCGATCGAGGCGATCGTGTGCCTGAGTTCCAGGGGGATCTGTTGAAGCAAATCAAAGAGCGTCTGTTGCCATAGCCCAGTCCAGTTCGAGCAGATTGCCGGGAAGGGCAAGCTCACCGACGATCGAATTTCCAGTGCAGGATCAAGGACGATCGCTCTTGCGCCAGAGGTTCCGAAGTCGATTCCTAGGGAGTGAGGCATGGGGTGTGAGGGGATGGAGAGGTGGGGCGTGAGTTTGTTCTGGGGTTGGTTATAGGGCGATCGGGGGCTTGGGGCTATGCCAGGGGTGGGTGGCTTCGAGTTGGGCTGCGAGGGAAATGATAGTTTCTTCGGCGGCGGGGCGACCGATGAGCTGAATGCCGACCGGTAAGCCGGATTCGGTGAACAGGGCGGGGAGGGCGATCGCGGGCTGCCCAGTGGCATTGATGGGAGGGCAGGGGGCGATCCAGTTCATAATTTGCTGGAGGGTTTTGGTGGAGCTGAGCGATTTCCATTCACCGACGCGGATGGTGGGATGCAGATACACGGGAGCAATGACCGCATCATAGGGACTGAAAGTTGCCACAATTCGACGTGCTGCGGTTTGCATCTTAGAAACTGCCTGAAGATATTGCCCACTCGATCGCCGTTTTGCCTGCCGCAGCAGCCAGCGATTGAATCGATTCAGCACCAGCCAGGGCACGCCTACATCAACGCCTGCCTGCCAAACGGTGACTAAGGGTTCGATGATGTCGGTAAAGTTGAGGGTCACGGGTTCGATCGCGTGTCCCCACTGTTCTAATCGTTGAGCGGTGTCTAAAACTGCCTGTTTGCAAAGGGGATGGGCTTCGCCGATCGGCGGAAAATCTGTGATGTATGCAATTTTGCAGGATTGGAGCGATCGATTTGCTGCCGCTAAAAAGGAAGGATTGGGATCAGGTAGCCAGTAAGGATCGCCCACTGTGTAGCCTGCCATCACGTCCAGCATTGCCGCCGCATCTGCCACGGTTCGCGCCAGAGGTCCATCGACGGCTAAGCCGCTAAGCCGATCGCCCACAGGAGCCAGCGATACGCGACCGCGAGATGGTTTGATACCGACAATGCCGCAGCAGGCAGCCGGGCCCCGAATTGATCCGCCGCCATCTGATCCGTGAGCTACTGCACAAAGACCTGCCGCGATCGCCGCAGCTGCCCCGCCACTGGAACCGCCAGCCGTGTAGTCCAAATTCCAGGGATTGCGGGCTGGGGGAAATCCAGGTGGCTCGGTGTAGGGAGTTGAGCCAAGCTGGGAGGTTGCCGTTTTACCCAGGAGAATGAATCCGGCGTTTTTAATGCGAGTCACTACCCCAGCGTCTTCCTTTTCGATCCGATCGCGAATCACGCGCAGCCCATAGCTGCAAGGCACGTCTGCAACTGCCGTTAAATCTTTGATCGCCGTTGGCACTCCAAAAAAAGGCGGCAGCTCCTCGGCGCGATCGGTTTGCATGAGCTGAGCGGTTTTGGCTTTGGCGTCGCTGAGGGCGCGATCGACTGTGACAGTAAAGAAACTGCCTAACTGGGGATTGAGCCGCTCGATCCGCTCTAGATAAAGCTCGGTGAGTTCGAGCGGAGAAATTTCCTTGGCGCGAATTAGCCTTGCTTGATCGATCGCGGACGTAAAAGCCAAATCAACGGAGTTCATACAACCAGCCTGAAACGGGGTTAACGCTGACTTTAGCAGTGAACCCAATCTTCACCCACAAATCATCTGCCAGATTAAGGATTGGTTGGCGATCGAGGTGTGCCAGGAGGCGGCGGGGGCAGCGGCGGCTGATTGGGATTGGGCTGAGCCGGGCGAGGGGCAGTTGTTCCGCTAACGCGATCGGGGAAGGTACATTCCACCGTAATTTTCAGATTGCACCCCATGGTTCCTGAGGCAATGTAGGGAATTCCACCTACGCCGCTGACATTAACGCCAAACTCTAGCGATACTTTTTGCACCTCTGCAACTGCCAGATTGCGAAAGGCATTCAGCGTATAGGCAGTGTAGGTGCGAATCGTGGTTTGCAGCTGCTGAAATCGCTGATCGGGCGTGAGTGACGGAGTGCCAAAGATGCGAGTCGATCGCCGAATGTCATCTCCCAAGCCTTTGCCGCCCGATCGCGTTTGTTCTTCGGGTTCCTCGTCGGCGAATGTACCAGGGTCACTGGAGACGGTCGTATCTTCGATCGCCTCAATGTAAATCATCGTGCCGTCGCTGAGCTGAATCGGGACCAGTTGCGCCATGAGATTTCTTCCTGCTGTTCTCTTATAGCGATACCCATTTAGATCAAGGCAGTGTACAGGGGTAAAACCCCTGCGGGGTGGCGCATCCTCTATGCTTCTCCTGCTCGAACTAAGCCGGAAATCACCGATCTAGCCTGGAAACCACTCATCTCTCGCCTCTTCCTTAGTGTTGGTATTGCGGGAAGGCGTTTTGCGCTCGAAGTTAAGGTGAACCGATCGCGTTTGTTCGCCATCAACGGCAACGGCCAAAATCGGAAAATCAATCACACCGTCCTGGAAAGACATCTGGAAACGGAATGTGCCGTCTGGATTGAGCTGCACTGGGCGACCTGCGATCGTGACGGTAGCATCGGGTTCGGTTGCGCCATACACAATCAGTTCGGCATCGGCAATCAGCCAAAACTGACGCGGACGCATCGGCGGCATAGAGGCAGAAAAGCCTACGCCTGACATTCCCATGCCCGACATCGTGTACATTCCCGCGCCCGACATTCCCATTACTCCCATGCCCGACATCGTGTACATTCCCGCGCCGGACATTCCAATTCCTGACAGTCCCACACCTGACATTCCCGCGCCCGACATCCCCACGCCGGACATTCCTACACCGGACATCATGCCAATGCCAGATTCGCTACGGGCTGACAGTCCGGCTCCCGATGCAAACGAGCTGATTGTCTGCTCAGGAACCTGCTGCATTGAGCCGTAGAGCGATCCGGCGACGCGCTGTGCCTCTGCAGATTCGGTCAAGCCAAAGATGCGATCGTAGATAGGGTTGTTAAAAGTTTTGCGTTCACCCGGCGGCACAAGCTCCAGGAACGCTTTGTCGCGCAGGTCTGCCTGCCAGTCAATCGTGAGAAACTGCTCGGAGTACCAGTCCGATGGATAAACAGGTGGGATGCGAATAGGCTGCGATCGCGCCAGCATCATCCAGCGTTCGTCTTCAGCGACATAGCCAATTTCAGCGATATAGTCTCGATCGCTTAGCGGAACCGGAATGTGCCAGTTTCGCGCCATTTCATCGCATTCGTACTGCTGAAGGCTATGGGGATTATGGCGATTGGAATCAATATTGGTGACATCATAGAACCGAAGGGCAAATCGACTGCCGCCCTGTTGTCGAGCCAACTGCTTTTGCTCTGCCGGAATGTCCCAATAGGCGTAAGCCCACTGCGGGTCGCGGGGCAGCAGCACAATCCGACTTTCGCCATAGCCTCCGGGCAGATCGGGCAAATTTGCGTCCACGGTTGCCAGTTCTTCGCTCGACAGGTCAGACTGCCCCATGTAGAACTTGGCTGCCTCGATCGTCGACTGCAATTCTTCTTCCTGGGTTTCTTCGATCGCTAGGCGCGACTGAGCCACAAACATTCCGGCGGTAGCGGCTGCTACGGGAATTGTTGCATCAGGTGGGGCAGCGGGGTTGGGCGACACCGGGGAGGTGATCGTTGTTTCAGCCCCTTCTGTGGCGTCTCGTTCTGCAAGCAGTTCGGCTGCCATTTCCTCTTCGGCAACGATAGCTTCTGGAAATTGCGCTACTGCTTCAGGTGATGGAAGTGCTACGAGTTCGGCTGCCATTTCCTGGGCCGGCAAGGCCGTTTCTGTGGATTCAGGCAAAGCAGGCTCAGTTTCCAGGGGATTGAGTTCGATCGCATCCGAGGCATTTTCTGACTGATCGCGAAGCTCGGGCAAGCCAAACAGCGCACCCGTTCCTGTTACCAGAGCTGCCCCGCCTAACAAAGCCGGATCGATCGCCGCACTCGGAATCGCCGGATCGATCGCTGCTGAAGGAATTTCTTCCACCATTTCAGGATCGATCGCTGTGATTTCTGTCTTAGCAGGTGGTTCATCAGCAGGCAGGATAACTGCTTCAGAAGACGCTGTCTCAGGTGCAGAAACCTCCCCCGATCGAGGGGCAACCGCTCCACCAGGGGCATCATTCATGAGCTCCAGGCGATCGGCAGAGACGACGGAACCCGTGCGTTGTGCCAGCGTTGTGCCCGTGCTCGATGTGCTTGTCCCGGATGGTGCAGGCGGAATCGCCGGATTGGCAGGACGATCGGAAGCTTCCGAGGGTCTGCGGCGCGATCGCCACAACAGCAGCCCAGCCAGGAGCGCGAGCGGAAGCAGCAGCCAACCTAAACCCCCGGTACGATTCGCGATTGCGATTGCCGGATCGGCTGCGGCAGGTCCTGTGGTTCCTGCGGCTGGGTCTGGGTTAGTTGCGGTTGGTGAGGCAGCTTCCGTGGTTCCTGCCGCGGTGTTTGGCTCTGTGCCTGTTGCCCCTGAAGAAGCAGTAACAGGAACGACTGCGGCTGGCGAAGCGGTGGCGATTGCCGTTGCAGAAGTGGCTAGGCTGGATGCAGGATTTGCCGTTGTTGCCGTTTCCCCGGCTGTTGCTGCAACTGCCTTTGCTTCTGCGGTTTTTGCCTGATCGGTGGTTTTTGCCTGAGCGATCGTCGTCTGACCGATCGGAGCTGTGGCAAATCCCAGAAAGCTTTGAACTGCCGCGCTGGGCGTTCCTTTATAAACGTAGCTTTGCGGCTGAGAGAAGGGATAGCGGGGGTCGTTGGGCAGTGTGCGATGCATCCGTAAGATCCGCACGTTTGGCTCATCTGCCACCTGATTGGCGATCGCATAGCTAATGCCGTCACGTCCTAGCCTGGCGATGACTGCGGCGGTGCTATCCTGGCTGACCTGAGTGGTAGTGCTGCCTGTCTTAAACGGTGCGCCCTGAAACGCTTTGTAGTTGCGAAATGCCTGTCGAGTATCGCTGCTGTCGGGTCGGTCTACGAAGCGGATTCTACCAGGTGCCCCGCCGAGCTGTGACCAATTGGTGATTTCTCCGCGAAAGATGCGGGCGAACTGCTCAAAGGTAATACTGCCCTGGAACGGATTATTAGATCCGACAATAATGGCAATTTTTTCGCGGGTGATGGGTACTTCGACAAGTCCCTGCGCTTTTTCTGCTTGAGTCAAGGGTCGCCCGATCGCTGCCAGGTCGATCGTTCCGTCTAAAACTGCCTTAAGGGCTGCTGCTGTTCCCTCGGTTGCAAGGTTCACTACTGTGCCACCATACTGCGCCTCAAATTTCTGCTTGAGTGCCTGGTTGATCCCTGCCATGCTGTCCGAGCCATCTACTCGAATCGTCGTACCGCGCGGCACTGAATCCAGCAAAGGAAACGAGGTGGGGGCAGATTGCGCCAGGATAGGATCCGTGAAGAGGACTGCCGGAAGCCAGGTGGGGGCAGCGGTCGTCAACAGCAGCGACAGCGTGAAAACCGAGGAAGTTTTACCTTGCAGCATGGATAAAGATAAGGTGAGCCAACCCGATGATTACGTTAACTTTTGCAAAAGATGTGCTGATTATATAGCCCCTTGTCAAGGATTGCGATCGGTTAACGTGCTGCAAAAAAATGCTCATGCTTTAGGTGGCTTTAGCTGATGGCGAGGCCGCGAGCGCGATGCGGGTTGGGCAGTGCTGATATTTGACATTGGCAGAGAAGCAGGCAGCGGTTCCTTTGGAGTTGCGCGAAGCACAAGTCGAGCAGAGGCAGTTTCTCGTTCTTGCAGAAGTGAGCGGCTGCGTCCCGGTTTAAATTCGGGTTTGGGTTCAGGCTCTCGTTTGTCTTCCAAAAAATTCAGCTCCATCAGGCTTAACCATCCCAGAACAATACCGAGCAACAGCAGGGCAGCACCGGACGTAAACAGCAGCAGCGAAAGGGGAATTAGCCGATTTAGCAAAACCAGGGTGCGGAGAGCCAACAAGAGCGTACTGCCTGCACACAGCACCAGCGCACTATTTGCGCTCCAGCAGGCAAGGCGAATTAGCCGATAGTGACGGCGCAGCAGGCGAAGCTGGGCTTTGAGCTGCAAAAACCGCTCTGGGGGAAATAGCCGCAGCCCAGTAGCTGCATCTTCGTACAGAGGCTTGAGTAGCCGCAGTTGAGAGACAATCGCCCTTTGCCGAATTATGAGACCGATCGCAAGGCTGCCGCAAAGTGCCATCATCAGCACGGAGTTCAGCATAAGTTGAATGAGCTGCGAGGTTTGGTCAACGCTCATAGGGAGTTTCCCAAATTACAAAATGAGCTTGAATTACAAAACGAACCTGTTGGTGAGAGGCTGTTTGAATCCTGTGAAAAGGTTCTACATTGCCCCCTGAATCCCTAACTTGGGAAACTTTGACCCCTTAGTAGGAGCCAGGTTTTCTGTGAAATTAACTCGAACCGTTCCTGGTGAGTCAATACTGGAGGGAACTGAGCTTTTTTCTGGCTTTAAAAGCCCCCAGCATTGGAAAATTTAGGGGCAATGCAGGGCATCTACTCCTTTTCAAACCAGTTCAAACGAATTCAAACCAGTTCTAAGAAGTACGAGGCAGGATATTCAACGATATAAAAATAATTTTAGTACAAATGTATTAAATTGATTTCATTTGTGCAGTATGGAGCGAATTTTGGGTTTTGGAAGGATTCTGATTTTGAAAGGATTCTGGGTTGTGATTCAGGAAACTCAAATGAATTTTTCTTGCTAGTACCCGCAGTCTTATCAGCCCTGGGCTGAAATAGAAACAGTGATTACTCCTTAAATTACTCCTTCGGGAAACAGCGAAAAAATTACTCCTTCGGGAAACAGCGAAACAACCGTCGAAAACCCGGAATTAAAGCACGCAAATCAGTATGGCGAGAAACGAAGACTTGATGCCAACATCCGGCGATTCCGGGTCAGAACCGAAAGACTTCAGTAAGCATGATCCGCAGTTTGAGCAGCAGGTTCAGCGGCTTCATCGGCTCACCGTTTATGCAAGATGGCTGATCGTTGGGCTACTTTGGCTGACGATCGCCCCTCTGAGTCTCTGGAGTCTGCGATCGGAGTTTGCGCTGTGGCGGGATTATTTCACCTGGACTGCGGTTCGGTATGGGCTAGCTTACAATCGACTTGCCACCTTTGGGCTGGTGATTTGTCTTGGAATGACGGTTTCAACATTAGTCTGGCAAAGCCGCAATGTGCTTTGGAAGTTGCCCATTGCTGAGCGCAAACGGCTCGAAAAACAAGTGCTGCGAATCCGGCGCAAGGGGAAGAGTCACCCGCTCTGGAAGTGGGTTTGCAGTCGCTAGAGAAACCCCCAAATAAACTCCCAAATAAACCTCTAGATAAAACCACCATGTAATCTCAGGCACCTCGGTTCGATCGCTCCCCTGTTGACGAGTGCCTCCCCTCATGTCCTATCCTCTTGAGGCGGTTGCTTTTCTTTGATTGCTTTTTTAAGGTGGGTGAGTGGGTGATATGGGAAATCAAGTCAGTCTCGCAGAAGTCGCTTATTGGCTGAAGCGGCAGTTTCAACAGGGTCAGTTTCTAAACCGCCCGTTTCAGCTAGCAAGCAGGCTACATCGTTTGCGATGGGTAACATTTCTGGGAATCGGCTTTTCGATCGCCCTGATTCTCAAGTTTCCGATCGCGGCGGCGGCTCAGTCGGTTCAGGCTGCCCGAATCACCAATTCTCCCCCCACCGAAATCCGGGGCGTCTGGCTTACCAATGTAGATAGCGATGTGCTGTTTTCGCGAGACAACCTGCGGCGGGCAATGCAGCGACTCGAACGGCTCAACTTCAACACCGTTTATCCGACTGTCTGGCAGAGTGGGCACACGCTTTACCCCAGCAAAGTCGTAGAAGCCGCAACGAGCATCAAAGTTGACCCCGATCCGGCATTCAAAGATCGGGATATGCTGGCAGAGGCGATCGAGCTTGGGCATAATCGTGGCTTGTCGGTGATTCCCTGGTTTGAGTTTGGCTTGATGGCTCCGGCAGATTCTGAGCTGGTAGAGCGTCATCCGCAGTGGGTCTTGAGCCGGCGAGACGGCAGCCAAACTTTCAATATGCACGGCGAAGATCAATCAGTCTGGCTGAATCCCGCCCATCCTGAAGTGCAAAAGCTGCTAGTGGATCTGGTCACAGAAGTGGTTGAGAAATACGACATCGACGGCATTCAGTTTGACGATCACTTTGGCACACCCACCGAGCTGGGCTACGACAACTACACCAAGCAGCTTTATCAGCAGGAAACAGGCAAAATGCCGCCCACCAACCCCCGCGACACTGAGTGGATGCGCTGGCGGGCAGGCAAAGTTTCTGATCTGATGGTCAAAATCTATTCGGCCGTCAAAACCCGCAAGCCCGACTGTCTGGTGTCTCTGTCGCCCAATCCCAGAGACTTCGCCTATCAGAACTATTTGCAAGACTGGTATAGCTGGCAGCGACTCGGCTTCATCGATGAACTGATCGTGCAGGTCTACCGCACCGACCTCAATCGCTTCCTGAGCGAACTCGATCGCCCCGAACTCCGCCGCGTCCGTGAGCGAATTCCAGTCGGCATCGGCATTCTCACAGGCTTAAGAATTCGCCCCGTCCAGACCCAGAGCATTATCGATCAGGTGCGCGTCACCCGCGATCGACGGTTTGCCGGAGTCTCTTTTTTCTTTTATGAAACGTTGGGCGATCGAGATGGCTCGCTTCAGAGTCTTTTCCCGAATCCGGCCATAAGACCAGGAAGAGGGTAGGAGTTGCCCCACACTGCCCCTGTCAATGTCCTACACTGGGGGGCATGACTTCCAAGATTCAACTGCTTCCCGATGACGTTGTGCATCTGATTGCGGCGGGTGAAGTAATCGACTCGCTGGCGGCAGTGGTGCGCGAACTGGCAGAAAATGCATTGGATGCAGGCGCAACCCGAATCACCATCTCTATCTGGGCGGAGCGCTGGCGGGTGCGGGTGGCAGATAACGGGGGCGGAATGTCTCTGGCGGATCTGGAGCAGGCAGCTCAGCCCCATAGCACCAGCAAAATTCAGACTAGCCTTGACCTGTGGCAAATCAGCAGTTTGGGGTTTCGGGGCGAGGCGTTGCACAGTCTGGCTCAGCTTGCAGACCTGGAAATTTGCAGCCGTTCTCCTGAAGAAGATGCTGGATGGCGAATCAGCTACAGTCCGCAGGGAGAACCACTCCAGGCAGAAGCGATCGCCCTTGCGCCCGGTACGATCGTCACCGTTAGTAATTTATTCGGCAGATGGCTCCCACGTCGTCAGGGATTGCCGTCTCTGGCTCAGCAGCTGCGCCTGATTCAGCTCACCATCCAGCAGCTTGCCCTGTGTCATCCCCATGTCACCTGGCATGTTGAACAAAACGATCGCCTCTGGTTTGCCATTAGCGGCGGAGCTTCGACTCGTCAGATATTGCCGCAGTTTTTGCGCGATGTGCAGTTAGGCGATTTGCAGGATCTCAAGCTGCATCTGCCCGAAAAGTATGGAGCGGAAGATGCTTTTCTAAACGGTTCGCTCTATTTGCTTGTGGGCTTGCCCGATCGCTGCCATCGCCATCGCCCTGACTGGATCAAAGTTGCGGTGAATGGGCGGACGGTGCGCGTCCCGGAACTGGAGCAGAGCGTTCTTGCCAGCTTTCGGCGGACATTGCCCCGCGATCGGTTTCCGGTGTGCTTTGTGCATCTGCGGCTAACCCCAGAGCAGATCGACTGGAATCGCCACCCCGCCAAAGCAGAAATTTATTTGCATCATCTCGATCGCTGGCAAAAACAAATTATGCAGGCGATCGAGCGGGCACTGCGCCTGAGTGAAGCGACCCTCCCCGATACAGCCTACTCGGCGGCACTGGGACAAATCATCAAAGCAGCAGAAGTAGGCGGTTCCTATGGGAATCTCCAACCCGAACCGGCTCCTGGCTCCCACGAACCCGAACTTCCCCTGATTCCCTTAAAGGCGATCGCCCAAATTCACAAAATGTATGTCCTGGTGGAACATCCGACTGGGGTTTGGCTGGTGGAGCAACACATCGCCCACGAGCGAATTCTCTATGAGCAGTTGTGCAACCACTGGCAGATGGTAACGCTCGATCCGCCCCTGGTGCTCGAAGGACTTTCGCCCGCACAGCTTGAGCAGCTTCAGCGCATTGGCATTGAGACTGAACCCTTTGGCGATCGACTTTGGGCAGTGCGAACCGTTCCCGAAATTTTGGCAGCGCGATCGGACTGTGCGGAGGCGATCGTCGAACTGAGTTTGGGCGGCAATTTGGAAGCGGCACTGGTGGCAACTGCCTGTCGAGCCGCCCTTCGCAACGGCACACCCCTGAGCGAACCCGAAATGCAGCAGCTGATTGACCAGTGGCAGCAAACCCGCCAGCCGCGCACCTGTCCCCACGGTCGCCCGATTTTCCTGCCGCTTGAGGAATCCAGCCTGTCTCGCTTTTTCCGCCGTCACTGGGTAGTTGGCAAGAGTCATGGGATTTGAGGTTGCTTGAGAAGGCTCTGTGCAACCTAACCTCAAAATCTGAATATGATACGGTAATAAAACCGATCGTTTGTACTGCACGGTTATTCATCCAGTTAGCAATGCGGCTGAACTGCTATGGCTCAGAATCGGACTCAGAAATTATTCGATTAAACCCCAATCATGCTCCCTTCCGATCTCCTGCTCCACCGTCACAGCGGCGAAGAACTCCAGCCCAAGCGATTGCCGATCGACAAAAAGCATCTGGCAATGGCGACGGATTTAATTACGGTCTTTCGAGAAGCTAAGGGCAAGCCCCAGAGCGAACTCGATCGCCAGCTTCAGGAACTCGAAGGCGAGAATACTGATTATCGAATCAAGCGCGGTTTGGCTCATTTGCTGCGGGCAGAGGCGTTTAGCACGTTTGAAATTGTCAGTCCGCTCGATCCCCTGGCATTGCGGCAAAAAGTGTTTGCCCTCTCAGCGCGCTCGGCTTCTTTGCCTCAGGCTGCTGACCAGACGCTAGCCACGATCGCCACCCAGCTTAGCCACGAATTGGGCTATGAAGTGCTAACTGATCAAGTGCGATCGGGCTTGTATGCCGACCTGAACGAAAATCGGATTTTGACCCAGTTTGAGCCACCCGAACCCGAAGCCCTGCTGCATCGCTATAACCTATCTCAGGTGCAGGGCGTGTTTTACAAAGCCAGCCAGATTCGGATCAACGCGCACCGCAATGATCCGGGCGAGTACAAGCTGCTGTTTCGCTATCTAAAGTTGTTTGGGCTGATGACTTATATCGAAGGCGATGCCGATCATGGGTTTACGATCGCGATCGACGGTCCCACGAGCTTGTTTAAACCCAGTAACCGCTATGGGCTCGACATTGCCAAGCTGATCCCTGCGCTGCTGCACGTCACCAAATGGAATCTGGCGGCAGATCTGCTGCTAAAAGACCCCTACTCCAAACAGGAAAAGCTGCGGCGGTTTACCCTTGCTGATACCTGCGGGCTGGTGAGCCACTACCCTGCCGGAAAACCCTACGACAGTATGCTGGAATTTTCCTTTGCCGATCGCTGGGATTCGCTCAAGACTGAATGGAAGCTGGAACGCGAAGTTGATCTAATTCCGATTCCCGGCAGCGTCATGATCCCCGACTTTCGCCTGGTTCACCCCGACGGGCGATCGTTCCTATTGGAAATTGTCGGATACTGGCGACCGGAATATCTGCGGAAGAAGTTTTACCAAGTGCGGCAATCAGGACGAGATGATTTGATTCTGGCGATTTCCGAGCGGCTGAATCTAGAGAAAGCAGGCGTAAAATTTACCGATACTCCCGCGCAGCTCATCTGGTTTAAGGACAAGCTGTTGCCCAAGTCGGTTCTGTCGCTTCTGGAGCGCAATGAAGCGGCGGAGTAACTGAATCGCGGATGACCGGCTAGAGCAAATGCAAGGCTTTAGCGATCGGGTAAAGCGGATTTATCGCATTGTCCCCCCAGCCCATTGACGACGGTACAGGTATTTTCAACCAGCATGGCTTGGTATGTAGGCGCAGCAGTTCCTTCACCACCAGAACCCTCAATAAAAAGCGGCTGTTCGGCAACCTGCACTTCGGCACTGCGGGCGACAGACTGAATTAAATTAGGATTGGTCGTCGTGTCAGAGAAAATGGTTTTCACGTCGCTTTCCTTTACTGTATCGACCAGCTCTGCCAATCTTGCAGGCGAAGGTTTTTCCTCGCTACTCAGGCCATCCAGCGCGCCCCTGATTGTCATTCCATACGCTTTTGCGAAGTATTGAAACCCATTGTGAGGAGTCACAATCTGACGAGCAGAATCAGGAACTGTTGTGACCTGAGCCTTGATCCAGTCGTTGATTTGCAAGAGTTCTGCGGTGAGCGTAGCAGTATTCTGCTCAAACTCATTGGCGCGATCGGGCATTAGTTGAGTGAGCTGGTCTTGCACAACTTCAGCAATCTTTATGCCCTTGGTTGCATCGTGCCAGACGTGAGGGTCAGGAGCCTGGGCTTCTCCGGCTTGCGCCTGGGCTTCGCCTTGCTCGTGGTCATGATCTGCTTCGGCATGCGCTTCACCTTCTTCGTGATCGTGCGGCTCTGCCAACAGCGGATTGGGAACGGCTGCTTCGTAAACGGCAACTTTGGAGGCGGGTGTCTGCGTTGCCTGCACAAGGCGAATTAGCTCTGGCTCATAGCTGTAGCCGCCGTACAGCACCAGATCGGCAGTTTCGATCGCCTGTCGATCAGAAGGTGTGGCTTTGTAGGCGTGTGGGTCTTGATCGGGCCGCATCAGGCAGGTAAGGTCGATCGTCTCTTGGGCAATTTGACGAGTCAGATCACAGAGCAGGCTGCTTGTGGCAACCACAGCGGGACGCTCTGCCGAGGAAGAGTTTGCGGTAGCCGCAGGATTTGTTTCAGCTTGCTGAGCCGCAGGAGTGCATCCACTAAAGCCGACCGCGAAGCACATCGCAATTAGCCCACGAGCGGATCGCGCCTTTTGCCTGCATGGAATCTTCGATCGAGATTGAGTCAGTGGGGCATCAGCAGACATCTCTGAACCTCCGGTTTACCTTAAACGACAGTTGATCTTCTGTTTGACAGGTGTGAGAATGAAAATGATTCTCATAATCTTTTACTTGTCATGCTAGAGGTGCAGCGAGTTTCTGTCAATTACCGGGGAGCGGGAGCACTGGAAGATGTGTCGATGAGGCTCGCTCCCGGTGAGTTAGTGGGGTTGATTGGTCCCAATGGAGCGGGCAAAAGTACCCTGATCAAAGCGATTCTGGGACTGGTTCCTCTGCAAACGGGGCGGGTGCTGCTGGGCGGAATGCCGCTTCGTCGCCAGCGAAACCAGGTTGCTTACGTGCCGCAACGATCGCAAATTGATTGGGACTATCCCATTACTGCCTGGAATGTGGTGATGATGGCACATACGGCAACGGCAGGCTGGTTTCGTCGTCCGGCTCCTCAGGCAGCGCGGCAGACCGAGGTAGCACTGGCCCAGGTGGATATGCTGCATCTCAAGCATCGGCAGATCGGCGAACTTTCTGGCGGACAGCAGCAGCGCGTATTTCTGGCGCGTGCCCTGGCTCAGCAAGCCGAAATTTTCCTGCTAGACGAACCCTTTGCCGGGATTGACAAAAAAACAGAGGCAATTATGCTGCGCGTGTTTACCGAGCTAAAGCGGCAGGGCAAAATGCTGCTTATTTGCAGCCACGAATGGGGAGATGCACTGCACCGCTACGATCGCCTCCTGCTGCTCAACCAGCGACTTCTGGCAGACGACCAGCCCCAGGCAGTCATGACCCTCGAAAATATCCAGCGCGCCTACGGGGAAAATTTGCAGGGCGATCGGTCACGGCGATCGGAGGTTCCCTTTTTCTGTTGAACTGCTGAATCACGACTAAATCACGGCTGAACCGTTGCTAAACCTAAACCGTGTCAGAAGTGGTAGAGCTTTTGCGATCGCGGATTAATCTAAAAGGAGACCCTCACACTAAAAGCATCATAAAACGCTACCCCCCATTCACTCTCCATGCTTTCCCTGCTGCTCGAACCGCTAAACTACGACTTCATGCGCTGCGCGATCGTCATCAGCGTTCTCGTCGGCATTCTCTGTCCGATCGTCGGTTCCTATCTGATTGTGCAGCGAATGGCACTGCTAGGAGACGTAATTGCCCATGCGGTTTTGCCGGGGTTAGCGATCGCTCAATTTATTGGCATTGAGATGCTGATCGGTGCGTTTATTTTTGGAATTTTGAGTGCTTTTGTGATTGCCTGGATTCGATCGCAGTCGCGGGTGTCGGTTGACGCGGCGATGGCAATTACGTTCGCCAGTTTCTTTGGCTTGGGAATTACGCTGCTGACGCTATTTCAGAGTCGGTTAGATTTGCTTGATCTGCTATTCGGCGATATTTTAAGTGTCACTTGGAGCGATGTAGGGCGAACTGCGATCATTAGCCTTGTAATTCTCGTTTGTATCAAACTTTTTTATAAAGAACTATTGTTTTTTACGTTTGATCGAGTGGGTGCAGAAGCGTCTGGGTTGCCTGTGCAGTGGATTAATCTAGGCATGATGGCAGGTATCACGCTGGCTCTGATTGCAGGAATGAGAATTGTTGGTGTGATTCTGGTGGTGTCGCTGATGGTCGGTCCGGCAACGACCGCTTATTTGTTGGTGAAAGAGCTGCACTGGATGATGATTCTTGGAGCGGCGATCGGCGTGTTTGCCAGCGTCTCGGGAATGTACACCAGCTATTTTCTGGATTTGCCTTCAGGCCCGACGATCGCGCTGATTGTGTTCGCGCTATTTTTGCTGGCATTGCTGTTTAGCCCCACGCAGGGTATCGTGATCCGCAAGCTGCGATCGACCTCAGCAAAACGCTCTATCTAACACCAGGATTCGCCCAAAAGATAAGCGAAAACAGGCTAAGATCAAAGCGCGATTTGTGAGCAAAAGGCAGCAGAATGGGTATGGAAAATACGGCTTGGCTGGACTGGACAATCGGCGGTCTGGCGATCGTAATTTTGATAGGAGGATTGGCAATGCTGTTCGGTGGTGTAGGTGCAATGAACCGCAAGTAAGAGCGCGGAAAAAAATTGCTCTGGTTGAATCAATCTCCCCTGGTGGGGCTAGCGTTTACTGTCCTTGCTGAACTGTCCCTGTTGACATGAGTTTGCGTGATTGTCAACGCTTCTTCATCTGTCAATTGATAGAGATGTGCAATCCGCTGATCTATCTGGAGATCGATTTTTGTATTAGATTTTGTGGATCGATCGACTGTATTTTGCAATCGTTCACTGATGCTTGTCTGAGCTAAATCGATGATTTCTGCGTAGATCTCACGGTCGATCGATTGGGTAGGGTCGGGGAGATAAATGGGCAGAGATTTAAGCTGTGCAGTGCCGATTCGCAAATAACCACTCTGAAGCTGATTTCCGCTCGCGCGATCGCGCAAATAGGCAGTGAGTAAACGGCTGTTCAGTAATGCCAGCACATATCGCCAGTCGATCGATTGGGGAATTCCCAGAATAATACAGGTTGATTTGCCTGCTAGCAGGGTTCCTGTCGCATCCAGCAAGCATTCTAGCTGCTGTGAGAGCCCAGCAACGATAATTTTGGGTTGGCGTGCCTGCTGCTGCCGTCTTGCCGTGAGATAGTGCAGTCGATCGCTGCTTAGAATTGGGTGCTGATAAATTTGTCCCAGATAGCGAGTTGGCTTTTTGCCCCACTGTAGGCAGTAGCGATCGATCGTGCCGCTATTTACAAAGCGAAAATGCTCTGGGGCAGGCGTTGCGCAATTTTGTAGCCAGGGTTGCAGCGCATAAGCTTCCGCGACTGTAGCGGCTCCGTAGACTTGGGCGATCGATCCCAGGGTAGGCAATTGCTGCAATCGCTGCATTAAACGAGCGTGAACCGCAGACTCGGCGAACTGCCAGCAGGCTTCAGGGCTTTCTGCATTCTGGTTGAGCCAGCCCGATCGCTGCACCTGCGTCAGATTTGCCATGACCTCGTAGCGCACCGGGGTTTTATTCGGCGGTGATTCCTTCTGCACCATATACACCAGTGGGTAAACTGATGCTGCAAAGACCGGAACCTGAGCATAGTCGCGAATCAGCAGCAATCGGTGTTGCATCAAGAGCGATCGCGCCTGTGCCGCGTAGGGAGCCGATGCCAGCTTATTGGGCACAATCAAACTCGTAATACCCCCCGATCGACAGAGCATTAACGCCTTCTCGATAAAGACGCAAAATAAATCCCAGTTGCCGATCGCTGTTTGATAGTGGGTCGCGCAATAGGTGCGCCAAGTCGGACAGGAGAGCATCATCTGCTCTGAATCTAGATAGGGCGGATTGCCAATCACTCCACCAAATCCTCCCGATCGCATTACTGCTGGAAAGGCAGTTTCCCAGTTCAGCGGATGGGTTGCACGATCGAGTTTTGCTGTTTCACGAGTTCTCTTTTGGAGAGAAATTGCATCTTCA
Source organism: Leptolyngbya sp. GB1-A1 (assembly GCF_039962475.1). Classification (NCBI taxonomy): domain Bacteria; kingdom Bacillati; phylum Cyanobacteriota; class Cyanophyceae; order Leptolyngbyales; family Leptolyngbyaceae; genus Leptolyngbya; species Leptolyngbya sp. GB1-A1. Next base: position 35,946 of record NZ_JAMPLI010000025.1, read on the forward strand.
TCGAGTAAGGCATTACCAATTTTTAGATTGGCGTTTAGGTTAGGCAGTGGATCAGGTGGCGTATTGTCTAGCCCGATCGCGCCTTCGAGCAGTTTCAGCCACAGCGAAATCTGGGTGATTGTGACGGCTTCCGGATCGAGATCTACGCCATAGATGCAGTGCTGCAAAATCTGCTGACGGGCTGCCCAGGACAGTTGCCATTCACCTGATTTGTTTCGCCTGAGCAGGTCATGCCCGGTTGGATAATGGTTGACCACCTGTTGAAGCTGCCAATTCAGCAAAACTTGATAGGCCTCCAGCAGAAAAGCACCACCGCCACAGGCAGGGTCAAGTAAACGCGGCAGGGAACAAACGGTTTGCACATCAGCCAATGCTTTAGAGGATTCGAGCAATCGATCGATCGTCTGCTGCACGATAAACTGCACGATCGGCGCAGGGGTGTAGTAAATGCCTTGAGATTTACGCTGAGAAGAACGAACAGGAGAATCCTTCAATAAGGTTTCGTAAATCTGTCCTAACAAATGAGTGGAACAAAGTGAATACAAATCCTCTAATTGGTGAAGACGACCAATGATCGATCGCAGCAGTCGATCGGTTAACGGCAGATCGGGTTCAAGCTCCAGCGCAACGGGTAAGCTAGCAAAATGGGGCTGTACCGATCGCCACAGTTCTACCAAACGGGAATAGAGCCGATCGCCCTGCTGCAACTGCCCGAGGGATTCGGGTTGCGATTTGAGCGGGGATAGCTTGCCCGGATGAAACCGTTGATCTGAAGCGAAGCCTGATGAACCCTGATTTTGCTGCTCCAGCAGCCGTAGCACAAACAGAATCAGGATGAGATGTCGCGGAGCTTTAGCGTGAGCGGGACTTTCTAATTGAAGGCTAAGTTCGGTGGAAATGGCTTTTTGCCATGCCCGAATTTGCTTAAGTAGAGCAGTGATTTGAGGATTTTGGCGCATTTTTAAAGGCGGCGAGGCTTCTTAAAATCATGGCAAAGATTCGTTGAGCGCGGCGCATTAGCCTCCATAATCAAGTTGATAGAATTTAAGGGAAATCGCTTCGCCCCCGTGAAGCCAGGCAACGACTCAGGCAAAAATTAGATCCCGATTTAGATCCCAATTCAGGCAACCATTCAAAAGGACGATCGTAAATGCTGGAGGAATTCCAATCCGACATGGCTCCTACTTCTGCACAGCCGCTCACTCTGGCGGTAGACATTGGCGGCAGTGGGGTGAAAGTGATGATCTTAGATCCAGCAGGCAACCCGCTTTCAGAGCGCGATCGGCTAGACACGCCTGCACCCGCAACGCCTGACTCGGTTTTGCGGGCAATTCGGCAGCTTGCACAAGACAAATCATTCGATCGCGTGTCGGTGGGCTTTCCGGGGGTCGTGCGGCAGGGGACGTGCTACACGGCGGCAAATCTGGATAGCGGCTGGCTTGGCTTCAATTTGGGCAAAGCGTTGTCTGAAGCGTTGGGCAAACCTGTGCGCGTGATTAATGATGCTGATATGCAGGGATATGGGGCGATCGAAGGGCAGGGCGTTGAACTGATGATGACGCTGGGAACTGGAACCGGCTTTGCTTTGTTTATCAACGGTATCCTTGTGCCCAATTTGGAACTCGGACATCATCCCTTTCGCAAAGGCGAGACTTACGAGCAGCAGCTTGGACGAGCCGCCCTTGACGACATTGGTAAGAAACGCTGGAACGAACGGCTCCAAAAGGCGATCGCCACTCTGAGCCATGCGTTTAACTACGATCGGCTATATCTGGGCGGCGGCAATGCCAAAAAAATCGAGATTACACTGCCTGAGAATGTGACGATCGTGCCAAATGTGAACGGACTGCTGGGGGGAATTGCTTTGTGGAAGGACTAGGGCAGGAGCACGATGCTGGGAAGAACTGAGTTAACTCCGCTCATGCTCAAAGTCCCTCAGTTTTGGGGAATTTAGGGGGCTGAAGAGTTTTGAAAACCAATCAGAAAACTTGTGTCTACACGATCGCCCCAGTTAAAACATTAGAGCTTCTAGAGTTTAGAGCTTCTGGAGCTTCTCAAACCCCTTTATAACTGCTGCTGCGATCGAGCTAGAAACTGCTGTACGATTTCGATTGGAATACTCACGCCCTGTCCGGTGCTTTCCTGAATGGCACGGTTCACGCCGATCACTTCGCCTTTGTTGTTAAGCAGTGGACCGCCACTATTGCCCGGATACAAAAAGCCGCTTGGGGTACGGATGCACTGACGATCGAGGGCACGACTGCCGCAGAGACTATCCGTTCGCATCACCTGTGCTTGGCTCATTTTCCAGTGGGTTCCCATCGGTGAGCCGATCGCATAAACGGTATCCCCTGTCTGAACGTCTTTGGTGCTATCTGCCAGGTTTGCGGTGGGCAGCCCGTTTGCGCCCTCAATTTGCACCAGAGCCAGATCGATCGCCGGATCGCTGATGATTACCCGTCCCGCAAATTTGCGTCCGTCTGCCAGATGTATGGTGGGCGTAGGGTTATTGGCAGTCACATGATGGTTGGTTAGCACTAAGCCATCCGATCGCAAAATAATTCCTGCTGCGGGGGCATAGCCGCTGTCTACGTGAATCCAGAGTTCGACGGTGAAGGGCTTGGCGTTGGCGTAAAGGGTGCTTGAGTCCAGCACAACAAGCGGATCAGCATCTTTGCCGCGTAGCCAACTGGGCAGCAATCCCTTAATTTGTGACCAGTTTGGAAACGGTGAGCCTGCATCGGAATCGCCATGGGGGGACGGTGGGCGATTAGGACTTCGGACAGAACGATTTGGATTAGGCTGGAAAGTTGCTTGGGGAGTGTCTGAGAAATTGGATTCAGCCAGCGACCTTCCGGGCGGCTGCGTGGCAAGCCGATTGCCTCCTGCTCGATCGCGGATTAGAAACGCTTGCAGTGCCTGATCGCGGCCAAGTCCAGCCATCAGCGATTGTGGATCCGCACTTGCGTTTTCCATACCAGACGGAGTGATGCCACTAAGACTGGAAGTTTGCTGACGTTGGCGATAAGCAATTCGCCGTCGAGTGACTTCGATCGCTGCTTGCTGGGGATTAGGCGATAAGGCTGCCAGGAAAGATCTGCCGTCTTCTGTACCAAAGGCAAGCATCGTGTCCAGACAGGCAATGTCGAGCGGCGCGATATAGCTGCCACAGTTTCCCTGCTGCCAATAGGTTTGATAAATTGCTTCCACTTCCGACGGCTGAAGATTGGCGATCGGCTGCGGCGGCTGTCCCTGCGACTGTCTCCAGCGATCGTACTGTGCCTGAGTAATGCCTTCCCTGGTTTGACTGCTGGGATCAATCTGCTGCGATAACCCGGTAACAGCTTGAAAGGCATTTTCAAAACCCGCCAGACGAGGCGAAGCAGCCCCCCCCCTGGGGTAATCGGCAGCAGCAGGCGCGTCAGCGGTTGGACGATTTAATTCATTCTGCGAAGCGGAAAAATTGCCTTGCAACAGCCGGGGCAACACCAAAGCAACGGGTAGCCATACGACTGCCATCAGCAGCCAGGAATTTGACTGAGGTTTGCGTCTGCGAGGACGGCGAGGACGGCGCGGCTTTGCTTGCATAATCACCAGCATACGCGAGACTCAGGTAATTCAGGCACCCTTTAAAGCCTAGATAATTGCCATCAGACTAAATTAAGTGCCTTCAGTTGATGCATTGAACGGGACGACTGCCTGCCGGATAGCTCGGAAGCGGGGCAATTTGCGGGTAATGATTGAGGCTTAGCGGGCTGCAACGGTTTACCCCCACCCCAAACCCACCCCCAGACCTACTTTCCGATCGCCCTCCTCTTTCCCAAAACTTTCCAGAATCAAAATCAATTCAATCTCCATCCAATTTCCTGGAGCAAATTCAAATTTCATCCTGAGCGAGCGTGGCGATCGACGGATATCGTTTGAAACGCCTTCCTCACGCTGCATCCATTATTTCTTGCTTCGGTATAAAAAATGGCTACATCCAGATATCGTCATTCGGGTTGGGCTGGGCTAAAGCTGGCGATTGGGCTGCTGGCGGTCGGACAGACGACGATCGGGCTGCTGTTAGTAAACAATCTGGCACGAGCCGATGAGTCAGAGCATGAACCGTTTCGACGGGCGACGATGAATCGATCGATCGGATCAGATCGTGAGAGCCAGCTCGAAAATTATCAGAACCAAATACACGACATGGTCGTCGATCAAAAGCTGAAAGAATCCCCTCCTGACAGCCAACTTCGCGACCTGGCAACTCAAAATACGCTGGAACTGCTCAACCGACTGGACGGACAGCGCAAAGGACAGCTCATTCGGTTTCTGCTGGAGTCGAATCTGATTACCAGCGATGAGGCAATTATTCTGCTGGCGGGCGCAGATCTGAGCAATGCAGATTTAACGGGTTCCAGCCTGCCCAACGTAGACTTAAGCGGCGCGAATCTGAGTGAGGCAAAGCTGAGCCGCACCAATTTCAGCGGGGCAAAGCTATTTCGGGCAAATTTGGGGCGATCGGATTTGACCTTTGCCAATTTAAGCAATGCGGCTCTGTTTCGCAGCAACCTGAGCAACGCCCGCCTGTTTTTCTCGAACTTGAGCAGTGCCGACCTCAGCGGGGCAGATCTGACTTCTGCAGATGTCTCGCTCAGCAATTTAAGCAACGCTAAACTCAGCAACGCAACCCTGATTCAGGCAAATCTCTCCTATGCCAACCTTAATCGGGCAAATCTTGGAGCTGCCAAGCTGAGCGAAGCCAATCTCGCGTTTGCCACCCTGCCGCAAGCCACCCTCACCGGCGCGAATCTCAGCAGCGCAAACCTGCAAAACGCCGACCTCAGCCAGGCAAACCTGAGCGGAGCCAGCCTTCAGGGAGCGAATCTGACTGGGGCAAATCTGCGAGGTGCAAACCTGACGGGCACGAACCTGAACGGTGCAACCTTTAGAAATACAACGATGCCCGACGGCTCGATTCGCAATCAGTAGACCTGCTGGGAAAATTGCGTTTTATTCGTAACGATGGGGGCGATCGCGATCATAAAATCTCTTGCAGGAATCGAAAATTCCCCGCATCCCCCAGTCCCTCCTCCCAGCAGGGACGAAGAAAAGCAAAACGATCGAGCATGAGTCAGGTGAAGTTTAAGGTTTCTCTCTCAGGGTGGGCGAGACATTTAGGGAGAGGGCAAGCATTGATGCAGAAGGTCGAATCATTAACCTCGCAAAAATCAGCTTAGCGAGAAGACATATCCTCCGATCGCTGTTCCCAATCGCTGCACGTCTCGGTTTCGACTCCGTAAGGGTGCATCCCGCAAACCAGATAATTGCCGTTGTAGGTACGTCCGTGAAAATGAAGACAGCCGCGACAGGCTTTGGGCATCGGCGGATGTCGGCGCAGGCGTTCCTGATTCATCCGTCTCAGCATCAAAACATAAGCCCTTGCCTCCGCAGCCCTGGCTTTGCGCTCTCGCTCTTCGTCAAGCAGCAGCCGCGTAGTTGTAAAGCCAAACGCACTTGAACTGACGATCGCCCCGCCAAGCTGCAAGGTGGGATTGTCAGTCTGCGCCATAAAATAAATTGTCATTCCTGCTGCAATTCCGCTCAGGATGACTTTGCCAATCATGATCCCTATTACTTAGATGCGAAGTTGATACCCGGATGAGGCGAGTAGTTTTTGGAAGGTATGAATCAAATTTAATTCATCCCTTTTCTGCCGCCATATGCATTTGGGGTAATTTAGAGTAGATTTTTTCTTTCTCCCTACCCCTTCTGAAAAATTGGCTCAAGAGTCTGCCGATAAGCCGTCCATGCCGCCAGTGCATCGCGATTGGACTGGGCACGAAGCTGCATCAGTGCCACACCATCCTCAAAATCAATCATTCCATAGCGGCGATCCAGCAAGGTTGAAACCCAGTCTGCGGTGGTTTTAAGGGTTTGGCGATAGTCAGCAAAGGCAGGCTCATACTGCTGCAAATACCACAGATCCGCCACAGCATATTGGACGCGAATCACCTCGCGATCGTCATTCCGCAGCCGAGTTCCGGGAAACCGCTGTGCCTCTCGACGGTTCGACAAATGCGCCACGATATGGTCAGTTGCCGTTACGCTGGCATCGGGCGGAATCTGCGTTAGAAGCGATCGAATTGCCTGACTGTGTTCTGCCTGCCGCACTGGAGAAACATAGACCCATGGCTGAAACGAATCAGGAATTAGAAACGACAGAACCCGATTCGGGTTTGAAGTGACGGTAAACAGCAGCGACAGCGCAATGCAAAACGCCCAGAAGCGACGAAACCTCAGCTTTCTAAATAAATCCGGGTGCTGCGTCCACCACAAAATTGCGCCATAAAACAGTCCCGGAACCAGAGTCATGGCATAGCGTAAATGCAGCGACAAAGCCGTGATGTCTTCCCGTTGCAGCAGCGTTTTGGTCATCGGCAGCCCCGCCAGCAACCACGCACTCGGCGACAGAATCGGAATAAACGCGAGCGGCAACCACTGCCCCAGCAAATAGCGCAGCGTTCGATCGATCGGCGTTACCAGTTCCACCAGTAGCCGCCAGGGATTGCTAATGATCGCCCACAGCACTTGCAGCGTTGAGGCTTCCCGATCGCCCACAAACTGCCCAAACTGCTCGATCATAAAGCGATCGGAAATGTCCCGCGAGATCATCGGCATGATCACGTTGGTGAGCGTCACTACATAAATCACGCTCATCACACAAAGCACAATCCCGATTCGGGGAAATCGCCGATTGGCAATCCCAAAAGCCCCAATGCCAAACAGCAAAATGCCGCTATCTTCCCGCACCAGCAAAATCAGCACTGACAGCAAAGCGATCAGCCACCAGCGACGCTTTTCTAACGCCCAAAACAAGCCAAAACTGTAGAGCGGAATCTGGCAAATATCGTGAAAGTTTGCAGCCGTAGGGCTAATGACCGCGATCGCCGCATAGTAACTTCCCGCAATCCAGGCAGAAAGCTGCGGCGGGTGATAGTGCCGTGCCAGCGCATACAGCACCAGTCCGGCGAGCGTCACCATCGTTACCTGAAGCACCGACAGGCCTGCCGGAGACGGAAACAGCGCGTACCAGGGCAACCACAGCAGCAACGCGGGCGTAAAGTGCTGCCCCAATCGTCGATAGGTTACGTCGGGCACGTCGCCCTGCATCACGGCAACCGACTCGGTAGACGACAGCGAACTTTCAAACCAGCGCCCGTGTAAGTTATTCCAGAACACCTGATTAAAGATGCCTTGGTCGAATGAAACGTAGGTTGGATAAAAATTAAAATATCGCTGTAATGCCAACCCACAGCAAACGATCCAGAAAGCGATCGCGATCATCAAAACCAGCCGCAACTGGGGTTCTTTTTGCCACAGATTTGTCTGCGGCTTTTGTTGCGACTTTTTCTGCAACTTTCTCTGCGACAGTCTTTTTCGCCACCAATTCTGCATGAACCCAATCTACATGAGAGGTTGCCAATGCTCTAGTCATTACCCTCTCATGTCTGACGCATCGAGTCCAGGGCAGAATGTCTAGAACCGGATGATTCCGTAATATGCGCCGGCTGCGATCGCCAGAAGCGTCAATACCCCGATCGAGGTGCTGACCAAAAACAGAAAAGAGGGCTTCTTCCCAAGCGGCTGCTCGCTGTCATGCAATACGCCTGCGGGTTGCTTCTGTACCGGATCTTGCTGAACTGCCATCGCTTTTTGTCCTGACGAAACATCTCCCTGATTTTCCCGCCCTGCCTAGTGAATCACATCTGGCAGCAGGACTACCTGCAAAGATAGATCTCGCTAGAAACTGATGGGGGTGGAGGGACTTGAACCCTCACGACTTTATCGGTCAACGGATTTTAAGTCCGCAGCGTCTACCATTCCGCCACACCCCCGTGGCTTACTGCGTTAAAAGTAGATTCAACAGCAGCAAATTACAGACCTTTGATTGTATCCGATCTCTTGCGATTCCAGCAGATTTTCTCACCTTCTGCAACAGACCTTCTCTGGAATCCTTGATTGGCAAGCGTGGTACTGTAAACATTTGAAACGAACTTTGAAACGATCGGAATCCAGGTCATGTCCCTTCCCCATCAAATCGTTCTGATTACCGGAGCCAGTAGCGGCATTGGTGCTGCCTGTGCAGAAGTCTTCGCGGCTGCGAACGCCCGACTGATTCTGACAGCGCGACGAGTCGATCGCCTGGAAACCCTCGCGGCAACCCTAAAGGCACAGTACGGTACTGAGGCTCACCTAATCTCGCTGGATGTGCGCGATCGTCCTCAAGTAGAAGCTGTGATTCAAGCTCTGCCGGATCCATGGAAGGCGATCGATATCCTGGTGAACAACGCAGGCTTAAGTCGGGGCTTGAGTAAACTCCAGGAGGGTGAGATTCAAGACTGGGAAGAAATGATCGATACCAACGTTAAAGGCTTGCTATACATCACTCGTGCTGTGCTTCCGGGAATGGTGCAGCGTCAGCGCGGGCACGTTATCAATATCGGCTCGGTTGCCGGACATCAGGTGTATCCCGGAGGAAATGTCTACTGCGCGACCAAAGCCGCTGTGCGATCGCTCACCGAATCTTTAAAGATTGATTTATTGGGAACACCTGTGCGAATTAGCTCAGTCGATCCGGGGATGGTCGAAACTGAGTTTAGCGAAGTGCGGTTTCGAGGCGATGCAGAAAGGGCAAAGCGCGTTTACCAGGACACAATTCCACTTACTGCCAAAGATATCGCAGACGTTGTTTTGTTTTGTGCAACCCGCCCGCCCCATGTAAATATCAGCGAAGTGCTTGTCATGCCCACTGACCAGGCAACTCCGACAATGGTGCATCGTCGATCGTGAGGATGGCTTGAAATTCAAGCGTTTTTCGCCTAAATTCTTCTAAAACCTTACACCCAAGCCTCCCTGAATCGAAGTGGCAGATTGGTTGCTGTCTCGATAGGCATCAAAGGCAATAATCGCGTTGCCAAACAGCACTAGGTTCGTATCGGGGAAGCTGTAGTCTATCCCTGGCTGAATCACAAACGAGGTCTGGTCTCCCAGCGGCGAACTGCTCTCTGCATCACCGCTCTGAAGCGCAACGCCCGCCCCAATATAAGCATCAGTATCCCAGTTGATTGGAATATCGTAAGATACGGTCGGCACAAACGCAGTGCGATCGGAAATGAGAGCCTGAGCACGAAGCGAGATCGGTGCTTCGAGCAATCGGTAACGCACTGCAATAACTGCTCCTGCCGAGCTACTTTCGCCGTTAGGTCCGCTAGAAAGTCCACCCGATGCGCCAATCCCGATATAGCTTCCGTAGGCAGCCTGGGCAGAAGCAGGCTGAGAAGTCATACAAATGCCAGCACCGATCGCTAGTCCCGCTAGGGCAGCAGTTCCAAGGCTCAGCGCGGTGCGTCCAAGATTTTGCATACTCATCAAAAATCTCCTCATTCGACCATGAATTGGCTAATTGTCCAAAATTCACATATCGCTATCCCACCAACATTAGCGCAACGCTAGATAAAAAACCACCAATTGTAGCGGAGTGGATTAGACTAACCACGCTAAAAGCATTTCTGAACCCACGATAAAAACCTGCTGGGAGTTGAACCTTCAATCATGAGCCTTCAATCAGCAGTCATTCTGATAAGAGGGCACCGATTCGGACGTGAAAATGGATTAACTCTATCGATCCACAGTGAGTGCAATTGATTCATTCTTTGTCAAACAGGGAATAGTAAAGGCAATCTCCTTTCGATCTCATTCTCCTGTTGCACCCTTTTTCTTATGAAGCTTCTGTCGCGATCGCTCCGAAAAGGAAACTGCCTTGCATCGATTTTGCTGCTGTCTCCGCTCCTGCTGCCGCTTGTCCCAACTTCGATCGCTGCTCAAGAAAGGCAGGGGTGCTACATGATTAACGCAGGCGGACGCTTGATTGACCTGGGCGAACTTTGTCCGGTTGCCACGCCCTTTCAAACGACGGGAACGCCCCAGCTCGGAACGGGCGATATTCAGGTGACGCTTCGCTGGGCATCGTCTGACGACTTAGATTTAGCGGTGACTGACCCTAGCGGCAATACGGTCACGTATTCCAATCCTCGCGTTGCTTCAGGTGGGCAGCTTGACGTTGACGCCAATGCAGGCTGCGGCGAAATTACCCCAACTCCGATTGAAAATATTTTTTGGTTACCTGGTCAGGCAGCTCAAGGCGAATACTCGATCGCGGTTAACCTTTATCAGCGCTGTGGCTCTGGCTCAGAAGCAATTCCGTTTAACTTGACGCTGCTAGTGCAGGGCAACACGCGCACCCTGAATGGAACCGTGAATGATCAAAATCCAGTCGCAAACTTCCCCTTTGCCGTCGGAGCTGGGGCGACTCAAGCTGCAAGAGCCGCTGCCCCATCGTCACCGTAAACTCAATCAAAAAGCTCTTGTCTCGAAAATAACCTGTAAAACAATTGTGCTACTTTAGGTCAACAAATTAGAATGAGATTGAGATAACGCGGAATTGGCTTTGCTCTGCTTTAGAAGAAATCAAGGTAGAAGCAATTGAGGCAAGAAATATGATCGGTTAAACGACCAATTCAACGATCGATCAAACTACGAATCAAATCAGTGATCAAGAGAGATCAAATCAAGGGAGTGGGTATGCATCGAGCTTTTTTAATCCTGGCTTCATCGGCTCTGGCTTTCTCGATTACAGCCTGTGATTCTGGCACTCCAGAAGCCTCAACCACCGAAACAACTGTAACCCAGTCTCCTTCGCCCGTGGTTAGACCGAATCCCAGTCCCTCTCCAGCCGCCCAAAATCCGCCCGCTCCGATCGTTTTACCCGATCTGATTAGCTCTACTGACCCTAATCAGCGAGTGCAGCGTGTCGAGGGCAACCGCAACGATCCCTTCGCTCTGCTGCCAACGACCCCGACCATCCAAAGACCCACTCCTGTACCCGGTCAACCTGTCCCGGTGGGCAGAACGACTCCACCTGCCCCGCGTGTAACTCAGCCCAATCGTCCTACGGCTCAGACTCCGCGATCGCGTCAAGCTCCGCGAACCGCACAAACTCCCCAACGGCAAGGCAGCCCTAATCGCCCCGGAACGCTGGCTCCCATTCCCAACCTGACCGGACGCGCTCCCACGACTCCGATCGCCCCACCTCCACCCCAGCCCGAACTGGCAAGAGCCGTACAGGTAACAGGCGTCGTGCAAATTGGTGGTACTCCCTATGCGATCGTCACTGCCCCAAACGAGCCAACTAGCCGCTATGTGCGGGCAGGGCAACGCCTTTCAAACGGTCAAGTTCTGGTCAGACGCATCGAGATGAATACGGGCATTGAGCCAGTGGTCGTGCTGGAGCAGTTTGGTGTCGAAGTGGTGCGATCGATCGGTGAGGGCGGTGCGCCTGGTGCCGGTACAACTCCAGCGGCAGCCGTGCCAAATTCATCAGGACAGTCGGCAGGCTAGCGACCAGCCATTGATTGCCTTGCTGAACTCAATCCTGAATCCAATCCTGAAGTCGATTCAGGATTAAATCCTGAATTAAATATTGTGACAGGCGATACAGTCTTCTAACCTGGCGATCGGGGAATTCCGCTAGAGTAGAAAGACTCAAGCATTTTGGTTCTGCGGTCTCTTCATCGGCTTAACCTTTGACCTTTCACAGTGATTCAGGAGTTTTGTGATGGCTGCTTCTGCACCGCCTTTTGACAGTCATTCTGATCAACAATCTAACCATCAATTTCCCTTTGAGTTTGCGCCTCATCTCACTCAAGATTCAGAATTGCTGCGGCAGCTCGATTTTTTGCCAGGGCTGAAGGAACTGCTGATGGTGCGGCAGGTTCATGCGCTAGAACACGCTACCGCCTGGGTTTTAACAGAATCCATGCCGCCTCGCCCCGCGTCTGCCCCCTTTAGCTTCTTCCCCAGCCCATCCGAAGCCGAGCAGGTCGGCGGAATGTCAACCAGCGAAGGGTTTTATCTCTACGGCAAATTTGATATTACACAATTGCGTCGCGCGACCCAACGAGCACTTGAGCGGATTGTGAGCGGCGAATGGAATTTGGCAGTGCATCCTCGCTGTGGCACGAATATGTCGGTAGGAATGCTGCTCACCGCAGGGCTAGCGATCGGCACTCATTTGGTGCTGCCGCGTGAGCCGATCGGTCAACTATTGGGACTGGGGGCAGCCACAATGACGGCAATGCAGCTTGCCCCAGAACTGGGCGGCTGGGCACAAAAGTATGTAACGACCGCAATTCCGTTTAATCTGACGATCGAAGGAATTCATTTTCTCGGTGAGCGTCAGGGCTATCCGACGCATTTTGTCCGGGTAAAGTGGATCGATCGGTAAGCCCTGATGACTGGTTGGTGTTGACTAGTAAGTTGTTGACTAGATAAGCTGCCGACTAGTAAGTTGCCGATACGGGCTGAATGTACTGAGAATTCGCACGAACATAGCAGCCGTTGCGCGTCAGCATCCAGGGATTGCCGTTGGCGACTGTGAAGGCGTTGCCTCCGCGTGTCTCTGCCAGGATCTGGTCATTCGCTCGATAAACCTGCTTAATTGCACCGTTAGGCGTCTCGCGACAGTTAAGCTGACCGTCTGAAGAAACCACCCGCCAGGGGAGCCAGGTCACGGTTCCGTTAGTCTGGCTCATCCAGGTATTGGCATTTTGCGCGGTGAAGTTACCGCTGCGATCGGGACGGGGCAGGGATTCCTGAAGGCTCAGTGTGAAGGTTTGACCAATTGAGGGACAGCCCGATCCGCCTGTGACCTGCCAGGTTGCCTGTGCCCCAACGCGATTGGCGACTCCAGGCTGCTGCCGGGAAATGCGAATATTTCCAGTACAGGTGAGGTTCGTTCCGGGGCCGCTGGTGCGATCCGTAAACGTGCCGCTATAAACCGTTTGTCCGGCTCCTGCACTGGTACTGGTGATGTTCATGTCGCCCATCCACTGCCGACCTGCGCTTTCTGTGAAATAAAAGCCGCGCCGGGTCGTGTTACCGGTCTGTGTGGCTTCTTCTAAAACGATCGTGGTTTTTTTGTTACTGCTTTGATAGGTAGAGGCAGCGGCAGCAGGAATTAAATTTAGCGATGTTGTCAGACTCAGTCCAAATACAGCAATCCAGCGAGAAAGTTTCATAACTGTAGCGATCAATTTTCAGGTTTGCAAAACAAGAATCAGCCACCCGATGCAAGGAGTGAACTGAATGCTCTGAATAGAACTACAGCGATCGAGCCTGGTTTTCCAGAGCTGAAGTGATATTGGATCTGGTTGAATGACCCGTCGATCGAGAATGCAGCTTTCAAACTTGCTTCTCACTGACCTTTAAAGCACATCCTAAAGCACATCGCGCTGTAAGTAAGACTGCAAGACCTCTGGAACTTTTACCGTACCGTCCGGCTGCTGATAGTTTTCCAAAATTGCCGCCATTGTGCGACCCACCGCCAGACCAGAGCCGTTTAGCGTGTGAACAAACTGCGTCCCCTTTTTGCCTGCTTCCTTAAAGCGAATATTGCCACGTCGTGCCTGAAAATCTTTGCAATTCGAGCAGCTTGAAATTTCGCGATACTTGCCGGACGAGGGCATCCACACTTCCAGATCGTAGGTCTTTGTGGCTGAAAATCCTAAATCTCCCGTGCAGAGCTGAATAACTCGATAGGGCAGCTTCAACGCCTGCAAAATTGCCTCTGCATTTTTCAGCAGCGTTTGATGTTCTTCCTCCGACGTTTCCGGCAGCACAAACTTGTACATTTCTACTTTGTCAAACTGGTGCAGCCGAATCAGTCCGCGTGTATCTCGCCCATAGCTGCCCGCTTCACGGCGAAAACAGGGCGTGTAGGCGCAAAAATGTTTGGGTAGCTCTGTCGAATCCAGAATTTCGTCACGATACAGGCTGGTAATCGGCACTTCTGCGGTAGGAATGAGCCACAGATCATCGTTCTTGCACTGGAAGCTTTCCTCGGCAAACTTAGGGAGCTGCCCCGATGCCGTCAGCGTTTCAGAATTCACCAGAAACGGCGGCAGCACTTCGGTATAGCCTGCGGCAATGTGGGTGTTAAGCATCAACTGAATCAGGGCGCGTTCCAGAGCGGCTCCTGCTCCGATCAGCGACACAAAGCGGCTCTGAGCAATGCGGGTCGATCGCTCAAAGTTGAGAATCCCCAGCTTTTCGCCAATTTCCCAATGGGGCAGAATCTCTGAATTCGTCGGCAGGTACTCATCACCCCAGCGGTACAGCTCAACGTTCTCCTCTTCGTCTTTGCCGATCGGCGTACTTGGATCAGGCAGGTTAGGAATAGTGAGAACAGTTTTCTCAAGTTCTGCCTTGATCTCGCGCTCCTGTGCTTCTAGCTCGCCGATTTGCGCCTTAAGCTGATTGCCCTCTTCTTTCAGGGCTTGAATTTCGGCATCATCCGGTTTGGCTCCAGACTTCATTTTCTGCCCGACGAGCTTGCCGATTTCGTTGCTGCGTGCCTGAAGCTGCGATCGTTTCACCTCAATTTCGCGCTGCTGGCGATCGAGCGAAAGCAGGGGAGACAAATCAAACTTGCCCCGCAAACTAAGCTGTGCCTGAAACGCTTCTGGATTTTCCCGTAGCTGCTTGAGGTCGATCACAACGGCTCCTCGACAATTTCAACCGAATTACTGCCAATAAATCAGGATAGCCTGTCTTGGGCAGAACCTAAACGTTAAAGCGGAACAGCATTACGTCGCCTTCTTGCACCGTGTAGTCTTTACCTTCGCTCCGTACCAAGCCTTTTTCCTTGGCAGCCCCCATCGACCCGGTCGTAACCAAATCGTTGTAAGCCACGGTTTCAGCGCGAATAAAGCCTCGCTCGAAGTCGGTGTGAATGACGCCTGCCGCTTGAGGAGCCACCATCCCGGCTTTGATCGTCCAGGCACGGGTTTCTTTAGGTCCGGTCGTGAAGTAGGTGCGAAGTCCAAGCAGATCGTAGGTGGCGCGAATCAGAGACTTTAAGCCGCCTTCCTGCACACCCAGCGATTCGAGAAATTCAGCGCGATCGGCTTCTGGCAGTTCCACCAATTCCGCTTCAACCTGAGCCGATACAACGACGACCTGAGCGTTTTCTTGCTTTGCCAGCTCCCGGACGCGATCGACCCACTCGTTACCGCTTGCCAGATCATCCTCGGAAACGTTGGCGGCATAAATCACGGGTTTGCGGGTTAGCAGTCCCAGCACTTTGATCAGCAATTCTTCTTCTTCGTTTAGTTCAACCTGACGGGCGGGTTTGCCTTCGTTCAAGACAGGAACCAGCTTTTCGAGGACAGCTAATTCTGCCTGAGCTTCTTTACTGGTGCGGGCTTGCTTGCGGACGCGATCGATCCGGCGATCGATCTGTGCCAGGTCAGACAAGGCCAGTTCCAGGTTAATAATCTCAATATCACGCACCGGGTCAACCGAGCCTGCGACGTGAATAATGTCATCGTTGTCGAAGCAGCGCACCACATGCACGATCGCATCAACTTCGCGAATGTTGGCAAGAAACTGGTTGCCCAAGCCTTCGCCTTTGCTTGCGCCCTCGACCAGTCCAGCGATATCGACAAACTCCACCCGTGCCGGAATCACTTCTACTGAATCAGAGATCTTTGACAGCACTTGTAGCCGCTCATCGGGCACAGCTACCACTCCGACATTCGGTTCGATCGTACAAAAGGGAAAGTTCGCTGCTTCCGCCTTCGCATTTGCCACCAGCGCGTTAAACAGCGTGGATTTGCCTACGTTGGGCAGTCCGACAATTCCGGCTCTCAGCATGGTCTAATCCCAGGTCTATCCCTTTCAGGTTCATCTAATGTTCATTGTCCAGTGTGCCAGGTTTTGGGCGGAATCGACTATTTCACCTAGCCCCATCCCGAATGGGTTGCCTGCGTCATCAGCAGTTCCCGGATGCCAGAGCTGCCAATCTCGATCGCCAGAGCCGCCAGTAGAAAACCGAGAAGCTGAGTTGCAATGACTGCGCCTTCGGCTCCAATGAACTTATCAATCCAGGTTGCCTGACGAAAGATAAACCACGTAACTGCCATCGCCGCCCCAATTCCAGCCGCCACGCTGAGGTGTCCTGCCGCAGAAGGCGCGTTCGACATAAGAAGCATGACGGTGGTAAGGGTTCCGGGTCCGGCAAGCAGGGGCAGAGCCAGGGGAGTAATGGCAACGTCGCGTCCCTGTTCGACGATCGGTTGATCGAGTTCACCTCTGAGCATATCGAGGGCGATCATCAGCAGCAGCAAACCACCCGCCACTTGAAGCGACGCCATGCTGATATGCAGATAATTGAGAATGTATTTTCCGGCAAAGGCAAAGGTCAGGATGATCAACGTGGCGATCAAACTAGCGCGATCGACCACCCGGTTTCGTTCCGGCAGCTCCATCCCTTTGGTTAATATCAAAAAAATGGGTGCGTTTCCCAGTGCATCCGCCAGCACAAACACGGCGATAAACGTTCGGACAAAAATCGAGATTTCGATGGAGAGTTCCATCAGCCGCTCACTGCTCCTAAAATTTCTCTTTTAGCGTAGCTTGATGGATCGATCGCTTCATCCTGCCCTCGGTTGAGTCAGGGAGGGCTTTGAAACTTCAGTCCTTCGAAATCTAACTAAAAATTCAACCTGTCTGCTGACAGTTCACATTTGACCGTCCCCATTCAGATCCCGCTCAGGATGATTTACACAAACCGCAGTAGCAGCGATAGACTGATGGAGATGTCGAGGTAACGAACTGTTAAGCCTATGCGTTCTCGATCGCTGGTAGACCGTTTGCTGGCAGTCAGCCTTTTTTCAGCCTCATCCCTGGGAACTTTGGCTTTGTTTGGCTCCGTGCCGATGCTGCCTCACCTCACAGCACGACTGGCGGCAATGTTGCCTGATCTCTCTGAGTTCGCCCGTGATGATTTGCCTGCTCAGCCGCTGAGTCAGCAACCAGGAGTGTGGGTCACCCAGCTGCCGGATGAAGTGCAGCCTCAATTGGTCGATTTGCTGCGATACCGCGTGCCTCGTTAAAGTATGGTTTCTTAAAGTGTGGCTCTCTAAAGTGTGGCTTCCTAAGGTTAGGGATGAACGAATCCCCCACCCCACCATAGAGGCTGCTGGCGGAATGGGATAAGATAGCTTGGCAAACGTGAATCGCCGCGAGGGTGGGAAAGTTCGGTGTGAGTCCGACGCTGTGCCGCAACTGTGAATCTCAGCCGTGAATCTTAACGATGAATCTCGATCGTGCGTTTCAACGCTGAGTCTAAGCCAGGATGCCGCCTTGCTGGTTTTTCACTCTATTTCCTGCGCTGCACGGGAAAAGGGTTCTTGGGATATGATGCTTTCCTCTGATATTTCTGGTTCTTTTGCGGAAATTACCCCGCAGGATTCGCTTAATCTTGCCGATCGCGAGTCTGTCAGTGCTGTTCAGCTTGCGCCGCTGCCGTTGCACCGTCCGGTGCTGCTGGTAGGGCATGGAAGCCGCGATGCCGATGGGCGGCAGGGCTTGCTAGACTTTGCCGAAGCATATCAGGCTCTCGATTCGTCGCGTCCGGTGGTTCCCTGTTTTCTGGAGTTAACGGAACCGACGATTCAGCAGGGAGTCGATCGCTGTGTCGAGCAGGGCTATACCGAGCTTTCAGTGCTGCCGATTCTGCTATTCGCCGCGCGGCATAACAAATTTGACGTAACCAATGAACTCGATCGCGCCCGTCAGCGGCATCCGCAGGTCAAGTTTCACTACGGCAGGCACTTTGGTATCACGCCAGGTATTCTCGATCTATGGCAAACCCGATTGGTAGAGCTGGATCAGCCCCAGTGGAACCCTCAAGGAATCGATCGCAGCGAGACAGTGCTGCTGTTTGTAGGACGAGGCTCAAGCGACCCCGATGCCAACGGTGACGTTTATAAAATGGCGCGGATGATGTGGGAAGGTAGCGGCTATCACACGGTCGAAACTTGCTTTATTGGCATTACCCATCCCCGTCTCGAAGAAGGCTTCCGCCGTGCCCGTTTGTACGAACCGAAGCGGATCGTAGTGCTGCCCTATTTCCTGTTTACGGGTGCGCTCGTTAAAAAGATTTTCAACATTGTGGACGAGCAGCAGCAGCTTCACCCTGACATTGAGCTGACCTGTCTCCCCGAAATGGGACTGCACCCCCAGCTTTTCCATGTGCTGCGCGATCGAGAAATCGAAACCCAGCTTGGTCAGGTAAACATGAACTGTGAAATGTGCAAATTTCGGCTGGCGGCGGTCGGTCAGGGAGACGCGCACGGACATTCGCACGATCATGGACATTCTCATGATCACGGACATTCGCACGGTCATGCTCATGAGGCGATCGACCCCTATGCGGAGCCGGAACAATACCATCAGCGGATCTGGAATGTGCCCTAGCTGAGAGCGATACACTAAAAACAGCAGAGTGAGGAATGGGCAATGTCAGAGGCAAAACCAGAGACTAAAGAATTTACGGTGGGCGATCGAGTGCAGGTCGTGGTGATGCCGCCTTATCTCAAAACGGCTGACCCGATGCCAATGCTGCGTCCTCCCAGTTTGATCCAGCTTGGTGAAGAAGGCGTTGTGATGGATCGCCGTCCCGGCAATTACTGGGGCGTGAAATTTGCCAGGGGAATTTTTTTGATGGAAAGCCAATACATCGATCGCCTGTTGTCTAAATAAGCGAATCTGACTCTAACCGTCCCTCGACATTTCACTCTTCATTCTTCGCGCTCAATTGGGTATAACCTTGCTCCGTCTGCATCTTGTGGACGGGGTTTTGTTTTATTGCGGTTGCCTTTATCGCTGTTCCTGATTGCAGGAGCAAAATTTGGCTCTCATTCTCTTGATTATTCATTAAATTTTGTTATATTCCTTAATATAATAGTGAGTGTAGGCTCACGATAATCCCCAACGAATGATTTCCAGGGGAAAACTGCTTCACATCGCTAGCCTCGCTCCCAGGTTCCCTGGCACTGCATGGTTCGCTTCGCTCTTTTTGCACTCATCCTTCCTCATTTAGATAAGCTATGAATCTCGCACAACGTCTTACTGCGACGACGATCGCGGTTCTTCAGCCCAATTTCACGCCGAACTACCTGTCTCAAACTGCCTGGACAATTTTGCGGGTCGTGGCAGGTGTCGTGATGGTTCACAACGGAATCGACAAACTCTCTAATATCGAAAGTTTCGCTCAGGCATACGTTCAAGTCATTGGGCTACCCTTCCCGATCTTTTTCAGCTATGTGGCAGCCCTCACAGAACTGATTGGCGCACCGCTGCTAGCACTGGGATTTCTCACCCGTCCAGCGGCACTGGGTCTGTTTTCCACCATGCTGGTCGCGATGTATCACCATGTTCTGGTTGCAGGCTTCAGTATTCCTTACCTGGAACTGTCGATGCTGTATGCCGCCTGCTTCCTGTTCTTTGTAGTGAATGGGGCAGGTTTATTCTCGGTGGACACGCTGTTGGCGGGTTGGTTGAGCGCAGCTTCAGCATCTCCAGTTCCGGCACTGGGTGTCACTACCTCGGCTGCATCTGTTTCTCAATCTGCTTCTCAGGAAGCAGCCATTAAGTAAATAGAAGTCGCTTTGGCGCAGCAGTAAACCGATCGTCCTAAAACCTTGCTCAAGCTGTGAGTCTGGAGGATGGCACAGTGAAGTGCTGCACTACTGCTCGATTCACACTGATTTCGATCTGTTGAGCAAGACGCAGTTGGGCGATCGGTTCTTTTAAGGTGTTAATGCCCAAGACCAGGGCTTCTGCAACTTCAAAGGTTGGGCAAATAATTTTTAGAACACCCCAGCGTCTTGACAGTTTGCAGCTTTGCAGACAGCGAATCTCTTCAAGCTGATAGGGATTTTCGCGGTAGAAGCTGAAGATGAGTTGGGTCAATTGAGCGTATAGGTTCATCGTCCTCAAATCCTTATATCAGACGCACGGCAAGCTAGGAAAAAATCCGTGGCAAAGGAGAAATCTAGTGATGAGAACCTGCACAACTTGAGCTTCTCGATCGATCTCCTCGCTATATTTCCTATTGAAGTGCAGCTCTTGTTTTCCGTGGGATGGTCGCAAGAAGATTTAACGTCTAGATTGTGGAAAAGGATAATTTGAGAAACGGCTGAAATTTATGCCCCAAGGGAGTTTGACGAATTAAGCTTCTAATTTTTAACTTCACTTTTTGCAATGTTCGATCGTTTTTTCGAAATATAAATTGATAAAGATAAGTTTCGATCGTATTCATAATTGTTTTAATATTTTGCTATTAAAGAGTATAAATTAGAGGAGATTTGAGGAGTTGCGAAGACGGCTGCCAGCAATCCCGTGACATACAGCAA
Source organism: Leptolyngbya sp. GB1-A1 (assembly GCF_039962475.1). Taxonomy (NCBI): domain Bacteria; kingdom Bacillati; phylum Cyanobacteriota; class Cyanophyceae; order Leptolyngbyales; family Leptolyngbyaceae; genus Leptolyngbya; species Leptolyngbya sp. GB1-A1. The sequence goes on from NZ_JAMPLI010000025.1 coordinate 56,252, forward strand.
TCCCGTGACATAAAAGAAGGATGCATAGCTAGCGAATACATCGTGAATCTGACCCACGGTGAGCGTTTCCAGCAGTGCGCTAGCGCCGAATGAAGACGATGCCGTAGTTTTTCGTGTAGCCCGTAGAGCGGAACAAAATCAGCGTTGAGGTAGGAGCGATCGCCTGCCAACTGCCCAAGGAAAAGGTGATCAGACAAAAGGCAATCAGGTACGTTGCAATGCTGCCTTCACCCGCAGCAGGAAGACCGAATAATTTAACGTTGCTCGTCGATGGATTCACGCGACGAGGATAACCCTCCACTGAGACAGTGCTCGTGCCGCTACAAGGCAGGCGATTGCTTTGCTGCTGCTTTGAAAGCGATCGGCTTCAGGTCACTGCGCTCTGTTTAAGGGGGATGATTTCTGTATCTCATGATTCTACGTTTATTGCTAAAAAACAATAGAAAAATTTATCAGCATAGATATATCGATGATTTAACAGGCTGATTCTCAGTGTTTGGGGCTATCCTCACGCTTTCTCAGCAATTTCCCAGCAATTTCCTAGCAACAATGTTATTTCGAGTCGATCGTGACCTCACCCGGAATAAATCGGATTCACTTACAGAGCTGGAATAGATGCGAGGAACAAGAGCAAGAATAGCCAATTGAGGATTGAAATGATTCCAAAAAGAATAGTGTCAGCAAAAAGAAAGAATGGAAACAAGAATAGAGAAACCAGGAAACAGCTAAAAAATTGATAAAGCTAAATCCCCACTGAGTGAACGGTACTGTAAATTCATCGATCGATTATCGCAAGGGGAGTGTAGCCAAAGGTTCCCACGATCTGCCACCGTTCCTTTTCCGCTCAAACCGTGGGTCATGGCAGAGCCGAAGTCAACCCGATAGATTTTTCCGATCGAGTGCGACGATCGATTGCCTAACAAAATATTGCTGGGTTTGATGTTGCAGTGAAGGATAGAAACGATGCGATCGAGCTGCATCATCAAAAGCAAAAGCTATTTCTGGGGCAGTTTGCAGGTCAGTTACCAGTTTGCAGGTCAGTTACAATGAGGGCGAGAGGGTGAAGTGGGAGAGGACGAAAGACAGCCATGTGCAGGGCATCGGCGATCGGACAGGAAAAGATTTATCAGGCGTTGTCTCAAAAAGGCTTCAGCCCGAACTCGACTGAAACCTTGAGCGTTGTCCTTAAGATCGCCTCTTACCGCACCTGGAAGCGATTTTATAACGTAGAAAAACCGATTCGATGTGCCACCTTTCGACAGTTTTGCGAGTTTCTGGGTTTGGACTGGCAGGAAGTCGTAGACCCGACCACGCTGAGAAAGCAGCCGATCGTGCAAGATTTTGATTCTGCGCCGCTCGCCGCTCCTTGTTTTGGTCGGCAGGAAGAACTGCAAAAGTTGAAACAGTGGCTTCTGCAAGACGAGTATTATTTGGTGATTTTGTACGGTTTGGGCGGCGTGGGTAAATCCACTCTGGCGCGAAAGCTAGCAGCAGACCTGCAATCTCAGTTTACTCAGGTGGTTTGGCAAACGTTTTCCTATAGCGATTCAACCGAGCGAATTTTGCAAGAGCTGCTCGATCGTCTGTCTCCGGGAAGCCTGAGTTTTGCTGATTTTCAGGTGGGTTTGTCGGCTCGATCGCTGACCGAAAAGCTGATCGCAGCCCTACGCCAGCAAAAGGCACTGGTGATTCTCGACGAGATTGGATCGAGCGAAACCAATCCCCAGAAGCGACGCGAGGCACATCAGCGATTTTCGAGAGTGTGGCAGGATCTCAGCACGAATCAGCGCAGTCGCATTGTTGTTACCACCTGTGAGAAACCACCGGATTTTACCGTTCTGGCTGGGGCAGCAGGGGGCAAAGGGCGCTCGTATGCGCTGGGTGGTTTAGATGAAGAAGCGTGCTATAAACTGCTCGAAACCCATCAACTTGCATTCGATGAACAAAGTGCCGGACAGTTAATTGAGCTGTATGACGGCAATCCAATGGCGTTAACGCTAGCGGCGGCAACCATTCAGCAAAGCTTTCACGGCGACATCACCCAGTTTTTGCGCTACTCGTATCTGCCGGATGCGGTCGAGGCAATTTTGGAGCAGCACTGGAACGGCTTAAACCCTCAAGAGCGTGCAATTTTGTGCTGTCTGGCAAACAGTGAACCGCTGCATCTAGATGAACTGCGCGAGAGCTTAACGCAGCAGGTGGGAAACAATCGCGGCTTACTGCCGGCAAAGTCGGCACTCGAACGACGATCGCTGCTGGTGAGCGTTGCGGAAGACACTCAAGTGCTGTATACGCTTCAGCCGATGGTGCGTCGATTTTGTCAGCGACGGTGCGGTTAAGAAAGGGCAGCTCAGAGAATAAATTGCAGGCGATGATTGTGGTTGCGTGCGCTTCCTGATTTTGGGCTTGTATGCGAATATGAGGGAATTTCAGCTCTTTTTCCGCTTTCTCCTCCACCCATGAGCTACTGCATCAACCCCTCATGTCCCGGTGATCGTAAAAATCCTAACTCGGCGCAGTTTTGTCAATATTGCAGGACGGCTTTGACGATCGAGGGGAGCCGTAGGCATTACTATCAGCTCATTAAACCCCTCAGCTTTGGGCATCCTTACACCGAAATTTTTCAGGCGATCGAGCAGTTAAGTCAGCTGTCATATTCAACGAGCGTTCCTTCTGCTGTTGTCCCGACTATTTCCCCTACTCTTCCTCCGGCTATTTCCGCCAGTTCTCCTGCTGCTTCTAATGCTTCTCCTAAGATTTTTTCTCTTTTATTCTCTAAAGTTTTTGCGGCTCTTTCTTCAGGTCAATCCTTCAGGTTGAAACCCTGGATGTTTTTGCTGCTGGGCGCGATCGCCTTAACAGGAGGAATTGGACGCGTGACTTATTGTCGATCGAATCCGGTTGCCTGTGGGTTTCCTGTTGGCAATTCTCCTGCTGACAATTCTCCTCCTCTAGTGCTTCCAGCCGATCGTCTGATGAGTACCGGAGAACGGTCGATCGAGAATGGTGATTCAGCCCTTCAGCTTGAAGCTCCTTATCGTGCCCTGATGCAGGCGGGGATGACTGAGTTTGCAAAAGGTAACTTTGGGCAAGCTGCTAAGCAGTTTAGGTTGATTCGTGAAACTGCTACCAAGGATCGTGCGACTGCCGCCAACGATCGGGAAAAAAACGACGCAAACCAGGCACTCCGAAATCCCCTACCGCTAATTTATGAGAGAAACGCGATCGTTCGTGAACGCAACAAAGCTACTGGACAACCAATCTATTCATTCGGTGTTGCTGTGCCCTTAAACACTGACCTGGGGTGGATATGCTACGGGGAGTTGCGCCAATGCAGCAAAACGCGATCGAGAGGAATATACGTCTCGAATTCTGGTGACGCTGTTACGGCAAAAGGGAGGGCAGAGCGATGCGGAGCAGTTCCCCGATAGGGTTAATCGACTTCAGGTGGTTCCCTTAAACAATCGGTGTGAGCCGCTTTAAGCTCAAGACGTGGGAGCATCCTCATGAGAAGGAGCCGTTCCTTTCGGTGCGCCGGGCCATTTCCAGTTGAGGATTTCGTCCTGGTCTACGCCGTGTTCATAGGCATAATTGCGGCAGGCGATCTGCATATTCTTAAACCGTTCTTTGGCGTGTGCTCCGGCAACTCTCAGCCTCGGGACGCGATCGATCACATCCATTGCCAGACTGAAGCGATCGATATTATTACTGATTGCCAGTTCTAGTGGCGTGTTGATATTGCCTTTTTCCTTGTAGCCGCGAACGTGCAGATTCGCATGATTCTGGCGGCGATAGGCAAGGCGATGCACCAGCCAGGGATAGCCGTGGAAATTGAAAATGATCGGTTTGTCGATCGTAAAGATGCTGTTAAAGTCTTTATCGCTCATGCCGTGAGGATGTTCGCTGTCGGGCTGGAGCTTGAACAAATCAACCACATTGACAAAGCGAATTTTCAGATCAGGAAATTCTTCCCGCAGCAGAACGGTGGCTGCCAGCGCTTCCAGGGTGGGAATGTCACCTGCCGATGCCATGACGACATCCGGTTCACAGCCGCGATCGGTGCTTGCCCATTCCCAAATGCCGATCCCCTTCGTGCAATGAATTATGGCATCCTCCATGGTCATATACTGCAAGTGCAACTGCTTGTCAGCGACAATCACATTCACATAGTTTTTGCTGCGTAAACAGTGGTCGGATACCGAGAGCAGCGTGTTCACATCCGGCGGTAGATAAATGCGCGTCACGCCCGGACTCTTATTTGCCACCACGTCGATAAAGCCGGGATCTTGATGGGTAAAGCCGTTGTGATCCTGTCGCCAGACTGTTGAGGTAATGAGCAAATTCAGCGACGAAATATCTTCGCGCCAGGAAATGTGATTGCAGATTTCTAGCCATTTGCAGTGCTGGTTGACCATCGAATCGATCACATGAACAAAGCTTTCATAAGTCGAGAAAAAGCCGTGCCGTCCCGTGAGCAAATAGCCCTCAAACCAGCCCTCGAGCGTATGTTCGCTCAGCATTTCCATCACGCGCCCGTCGGTCGAGAGTTCGCTGCCGTCAGCGTCTTCGGGCAGGTATTCGCTGATCCAAAATTTCTTGCTGGTTTCGTAGATGGCGGTGAGTTTGTTCGAGGTGTTTTCATCGGGGCCAAAGACGCGGAAGTTGGTCGGATTCAGCTTCATCACGTCTCGCAAAAACACGCCCAACGGACGGGTATTTTCTGCCTGCTCATAGCCGGGATGACTCACTTCGATCGCATAGTCGCGAAAATCCGGCATTCTCAAGTCTTTGCGAAGTTTGCCGCCGTTGGCATGGGGATTCGAGCCGATACGTCGATCGCCATGCGGCACGAGATCCTTCAGTTCAGGGATCAGCCTGCCGTTTTCGTCGAATCGCTCTTCCGGCTTGTAGCTCCGCATCCACTGTTCCAAAATTTGCAGATGGGCGGGGTTCTTTTTCACGTCGGTCATGGGAACCTGATGCGCCCGCCAGAAGCCTTCGACCTTGTGCCCGTCTACTTCGCTGGGGCAAGTCCAGCCTTTGGGACTGCGAAACACAATCATCGGATAGCGCGGACGTTCTGCGACTTCCTTGCTGCGGGCTTCTTCCTGGATTGCTTTGATTTCAGCAATGCAGTGGTCGATCGTTGCCGCCATTGCCTGGTGCATCGATTCTGGATCAGAGCCTTCCACAAAGTAGGGCGTGTAGCCATAGCCCCGGAAAAGCTGGTCGAGTTCTTCGTGGCTGATACGAGCCGGAATCGTGGGGTTATTGATCTTGTAGCCGTTGAGGTGCAAAATCGGCAGCACTGCCCCATCCCGGATCGGATTGATGAACTTGTTAGAATGCCATGCGGTCGCCAGCGGTCCCGTTTCAGACTCGCCATCCCCTACCAGGGCAACCACAATTAGATCGGGGTTATCATAGGCAGCTCCGTAGGCATGAGAGAGGCTGTAGCCCAGTTCGCCGCCTTCGTGAATCGAGCCGGGTGTTTCGGGGGTGCAGTGGCTACCGATGCCGCCCGGAAAAGAAAACTGCTTAAAGAATTTTTTGATGCCTTCGTCGTCTTCGCTTTTGTCGGGATAAACCTCTGAGTAACTGCCTTCCAGAAAACAGGGGGCAAGAAATCCAGGTGCCCCGTGCCCCGGACCCACCACGTACATCATGTTCAGATTTTGCTTTTTGATCACCCGGCTTAGATGGGTATAGATAAAGCTAATTCCAGGACTGGAACCCCAATGACCCAGCAGACGATTTTTGATATGTTCAGGCTTGAGCGGTTCGCGCAGCAGGGGATTCTCCTGCAAATAAATCATGCTCACCGCGACATAGTTGCAGGCTGACCAGAAGGCATTTATTTTTCGCAGCTCTTCGGCACTTAGCGGTGTGCCCTGAACAGTCGATCGCGCCTGACCGAAGGCACTAATTGAAGCAAGATCTGAAGCAGGCTTAGGTGGAGTTGCAACCATAAGTTTCTGTGTTTGTGATTGAAAGCAATAGTGATCAGTAATTCGAGCCGTTAAATTCGGCCGTTAAATTCGAGCCGTTAAATCCGAACCATTAAATCTGAACCATAGAACAATAATTGGAGTGATAACTTGAGCGATCGAACTCGTTCTGGGTAGAAGAAAGGATTGGTGTTTGAGGTTCTGTTTGAGGTTCTGACAAATCTCCCCTAGTCCTCCTTTAAAAGAAACCAAACCTCTAAAGCGGGTCTATTGAAAGAAGAAAGTTTAGTGGCTCAAAATCCCTTTTCTGAAGGAGGATTTAGGGGACTCTCGATTTCGATGTCACTCAATCAAAGCCATGATAGGCAAGGAAAAATCACGCTAAATCATCATGCTCAATGTATTAATCAATGTATTAATCGAGGAATCGGTTAAAGAACAAACAGGAAAATACATATAGGTAACTATAAAGAGTAGACAACTACAAAGAGTAGGTAACTACAAAGCCAAAGCGCAATTTTCGATCAGCAAATTTCAAGTCGGTTCCGTACAGTCGATCGCTTCAATTGTGCCAGGATTATAAAATGAGAATCAGGCTTCCATCGTAATCAAGCAAACACGATCAACTTCAGAACGCAGATAGAATTGGCTCAAAGATGCAATCCGTCAGCGATCGTCACTCTAATAAAGAAAACCTTTAGATTTAAGCATTGAACTTACGTTTAACCCGGCATAAGCCGCTACAGCCTGAAATGGCTAAGCGTAGGCTAGCAGCATCGTCGATAAAGAAGTTCAATCTGGCGGAAGATGCTGTATTCGCGATCGAAGTGCAGAATAGAGAGTCGCTGTTTTAGGGGTCTGGAATGGATTCATCGTATCCACCGCAAGCTGTCTTCCAGAATTCGCTCGACTTAGAACAGGCAGACAGAGAACAGGGAGGCAGTGATGAAACACCGTTTCTGCGGGAACAGCCTGATACTGCGTCCTCCTATCACTTTCGCTGGTTTGACCGGTTTTGCCTGTGGTATCCCCCCGGTTGGCTTGTGCTATTCAACCGTCATTGGCAGCACTACCACGCCGATCCCGAAGGGTGGAACGGACTGGAATATCTGCTGTTTTTGCTTCCGGGCGGGTTTTATCTAGCATTGTTAATGCGATGGTTGCGGCTTGGCTGTCGTGCTCCGCGTGAAGTCGATCGCGAAATTGACCCCGCTTATCAGGAGGCATTTCGACGAGAAATCCTTATGCCCATTTTGAAGCACCACTTTCGGGCGGAACTACAACAGGTCGAAAACCTGCCCACCGAAGGAAATTTAATGGTGCTAATTAATCATGCAGGAATGTGTTTTCCGTGGGACATTATTGGGCTGGGTGTGCTGCTGAGCGGGGCAAGAGGCTGGATTGCGGAACCCGTGGGACATCCAATCTTTTTTGATCACCCGTGGCTGCGCTGGTGGCTTCCCGCCGGCTGGACGCAGCTTTTAGGGGGAATTCGAGCCGAAGAAGCAGCCGTCGAAACCGCAGTTGCCCAGCTTTGCAATTGTTCAGATCACCCCCTGCAAAGGGTCATTCTCTACGCTCCCGAAGGCTGGCGAGGATTAGTAAAGGGCTGGCGATATCGCTATCAGCTTCAGAAGTTCGACCCCAGCTTTATTCGCATGAGCGATCGCTATCAGGTGCCTTTATTGCCTGTGGTTTGTATGGGGAATGAGTATCTGCATCCCTGGACGGTGAATTTGAAGCAGGCAGCTCGCTGGCTCGGAATGCCCATTTTTCCCTTGTCGCCCCTTTTGCTGGTCTTCCTACTGTTTCCCTCAATGGGTGTATGGGCAAACCGTACTCGCCTGAAATACGTCATCCAACCCCTCCAGCAGCCCTGGCAAAATCCCCTGCCCCTCGATCAATCCCTTCAGCAGCGATCGATCGCCTACGAAAAAGCCCAGCAGCTCCGACTAGACCTACAAAAGCAAATCGATCGACTACGAAGCGAGAAACGATCGAACAAATCGCCTATGAACAAATAGCTTAAAAAAGTACTCTTTCACCCTCTTAATTTCATCACCCCCTTATTTTCCACCCATCCACTCTTATGACCCAAACCGCCTCTTCTGCTCCTTCAATCCAGCAGGATATCCCCCTGATTCCGCGTGAAGTGCTATTCGGCAACCCAGAACGAACACGCCCTCAGCTCTCACCCGATGGCAAATATCTCGCCTATATTGCGCCGGATGAAAAGAACGTACTGCAAGTGTGGCTGCGAACCGTAGGACAGGACGATGAGCGACAGCTTACTGCAGATCAAAAGCGCGGTATTCGGATGTATTTCTGGACGTATAACGGAACGCATTTGATTTATATGCAGGATGCCGATGGAGATGAAAACTTTCACTGCTATTCAGTCGATATTCATACAAACCTGGTACGCGATTTAACACCATTTCAGGGGGTCAAAGCACAGCCGATCGAGCTTGATCCAAACTTTCCCGATGATTTGTTAGTGGGACTCAATCTGACCGATCCCCAAAAGTTTGATGTTTATCGAGTGAATCTCAAAACGGGTGCGGTCGAGTTCGACACTGAAAATCCCGGCAATATTGTGAGCTGGACGGCAAACGCTCAGTTTCAAATTTTGGCGGCACTGGCAGCAACACCCGATGGCGGCACAGAGTTGATTTATCGCGAAGGGGTCGATCGCGAGTGGGAGACGCTGCGCCACTGGACAGCTGAGGACGAAGGATATGCCGCAGAATTTTCGCTGGACGGCAAAACGCTTTACGTCGTTGGTAGCCATAATGCAAACGCTCAGCGTCTCATTGCGCTGGACCTGGCAACAAAGCAAGAAACGGTGATAGCCGAAGACCCGCAGTATGATGTCGGCGGCATTGTTACCCATCCCACAAGCCGCAAACTTCAGGCAGTTGCGTTCTACAAAGACAAGCTGGAGTGGCAAATTTTAGACGATGCAATTCAGGCAGATTTCGAGACGCTATCGCAAATTCGATTACCCCATGGGGAAACTGCGGAGCAATCGAGTGAATATGGCATCAGCAGCCGCACGCTGGCAGACGATCGCTGGCTCGTTTCCTACACGACCGATGATGGTCCGGTGTATTACTACGTGTACGATCGCGAGACAAAGCAAGCAACGCTTTTATTCAGCAATAAACCAATTCTGGAGACGCTGCCGTTAACTTCGATGCAGCCCGTTTCCTACACTGCAAGAGATGGTCTCACCATTCACGGCTATCTCACCTTACCCAAAAATGCACCGCAAAATCTTCCGGCAGTACTGCTGGTTCACGGTGGACCCTGGGCGCGGGATACCTGGGGTTATGACCCAGAGGCACAGTGGCTTGCCAATCGCGGCTATGCCGTCCTGCAAGTCAACTTTCGAGGATCGACGGGCTACGGCAAGGCGTTTCTCAATGCGGGCAACCGGGAATGGGCAGGCAAAATGCACGACGACCTACTAGATGGGGTAAAGTGGCTAAGCGATCAAGGCATTGCTGATCCGCAAAAGATCGCGATTATGGGTGGCTCGTATGGCGGCTATGCAACGCTGGTCGGTTTGACCTTTACGCCAGAGGTTTTTGCGGCAGGTGTGGACATTGTGGGTCCGAGCAGCCTGATTACCTTAATGCAGAGCATTCCCCCCTACTGGGAACCTTTGAAGGCACAGTTTTATCACCGGGTCGGCAATCTAGACCAGGAACCGGATTTCCTCAAATCCCGATCGCCCCTCTTCTTTATCGATCGCATTCAAAAACCACTGCTGATCGGTCAAGGAGCCAACGACCCGCGCGTTAAGCAAGCAGAAAGCGATCAGATTGCCGAGGCAATGCGATCGGCTGGAAAGCCCGTCGAGTATGTGCTCTACCCTGATGAAGGACACGGCTTTGCTCGCCCCGAAAACCGCCTGCATTTTTTCGCAGTTGCAGAAGAGTTTCTGGCAAAATATTTGGGCGGACGCTGTGAGCCGATCGGTGAGATTCCTGGAACAACGGGCGTCATGAAATAAACTGCATTCTGCGGCAGTGAAGCGGCTGTGAATCAATCGGGCCATTGGTTTGAATCTTCGGGTTTGAACCTTCGGGTTTGAATCTTGGGTGTTCGCAAAGAACAAGTGACCCAGAGCGAATTATCCGTGATTGATCACAGCCAGTCATTCCATCCATTTCATTTTGTCTCCGGATCGATATCGATCGCCAAAGCAATGGGGCTATCTGTCCTAGGTCTTTTGCCTTGCCTGGAAGCAGTATGGGGTAAGCAAGTTTTTGCCAGCGTTGTCCCGCTTGTGCAGCAAAAGATTGATCGGCTTGCGCGCAATCGACTTTAATGCAGTGAGTAAGGGTCTTATTCGCCCATGCTCTGAACATGCTCTAGATATGAGCAGAATATAAATTGATATAGATATCAATCGATCGCGATGCGGATGAAAGGACTTGAACCTTCACTTCTTGCGAAACTAGAACCTAAATCTAGCGCGTCTACCAATTCCGCCACATCCGCAAATTTTTTGCTTAATCATCATAGCACATAGTGTTTTTTAGAAGAATTGAAGAACGCGAAATCGCATGAAACGGTAAACTTTTGAAAATCACCATCCCGATCGCCTTATGCCTCACCCTTCTCATCCCGCGACTCGTGGCTCGATCGCCGCAGGACATCCGCTCACCGTTGAAGCTGGAATGGAGATGTTTCGCTTGGGCGGCAATGCGTTTGATGCAGTGGTGGCAGCGGTGTGTGCCTCGTTTATCGCAGAGCCAATGCTGACTTCTCCGGCAGGCGGTGGTTTTTTGCTGGCGCACGCTCAGAGTGGTCAGGATATTTTGTTTGATTTTTTTACCCAAACGCCTGGCCAGAAGCGCAATCCTGCCGAGGTTGATTTTTATCCGGTGCTGGTCGATTTTGGCGGCGTGTTGCAGGAGTTTCACATTGGGTTGGGGTCGATCGCCACACCGGGAATGATGGCAGGACTATTTCGGGTGCAGCAGCAGTTGGGGCGATTGCCTTGGTCGGTGGTGCTGGAGCCAGCAATTCATCTGGCGCGACAGGGGGTTGAGGTTACGACCTTTCAGGCGTATAACCTGAAGATTCTCAGTCCGATCATTTTTGCCTCAGCCGCCGCGCGTCATCTTTATATGCCTGGGGGAACGCTAGTGCGAGCGGGCGATCGATTGGTCTTGTCTGATCTAGCAAACACACTGGAAGAACTAGCGAGCGGAGGCGCGGACTCGTTTTATCGGGGAGACATTGCCCATCAAATTGTGAAAGACTGTCAGGCGCAGGGCGGATATCTGACCCAAACCGACCTCGAACAGTATCGCGTGATCGAGCGAAAACCGCTGAAAACGAATTATCGAGGTCATACGGTTATCACGAATCCGCCACCCAGTGCAGGAGGCACGCTGATCGCCTTTGCCTTCAGGTTGCTAGAGCAGGCGGATCTATCCCGATTCAAGTTTGGGTCGATCGCCCATCTGCAAATTCTGGCAGACACGATGCGGTTGACCAATATGGCGCGTTTGGCAGGCTATGACCAGCAGCTTGATCAGCCTGATTTTGCCGATCGCTTTTTGGCGGCTGAGCATCTGGCGCAGTATGAGCAGCTGCGAACCTGCCGTGCTGGGCTGAATTCGGGCAATGCGATTCAGTGGGAAAACAGTCCGTGGGAAAACAAGTGGGGCAGCACAACTCATGTGAGCGCGATCGATCAGGACGGCAACGCAGCCAGCATGACCTCCTCAAACGGCGAAGGCTCTTCCTATGTCATTCCGGGGACGGGCATCATGATGAACAATATGCTGGGCGAATCCGATCTGCACCCGATCGGGTTTCATCAGTGGCGCGAAAATGTGCGAATTGCTTCGATGATGGCTCCAACGATGATTTTGCAGAACGGACAGCCTGAGATTGTGCTGGGGTCGGGCGGCTCTAACCGAATCCGAACGGCAATCCTACAGGTGATCTCCAATCTGCTCGATTTTAAGATGCCCGTGGCTGAAGCGGTGGCTGCGCCAAGAGTTCACTGGGAAAATGGCATTTTTAACCTGGAGCCAGGACTGCTCCCCGACGAAATTCATTTCTCGGTTCAGGGAGCGGAACCGTTTCGGGCGGGTTCTTTGCCAAACCGTTCTCCCTTTAATCAATTTCCCTTTGATCAGACGGTTGAGTGCTGGCAGTCGCAGAATATGTTTTTTGGCGGGGTTCATGCGGTCACCTCTAGCCAGGGCAATATGACAGGCGCAGGCGATGCCCGACGAGGTGGAGCGGTGGGAGTTGTCGAGAGCCGTCTTGAACCGTCCTGAACCACAATAAAAGAAAGGCATTTTGTGCCCCCGTTTTGTGCCCCCGTTTTGTGCCCTTATGTTTCGCTCCCCGATCGCATCTCTTTTAGCCCCATCCTCCGCCAGAGAAAACGCTTCCCGCTTCTGGCAGAAAGGAATACTGGCGATCGTCGGCATCCTGTTTTTTGTCGATCTGCTGATTTTTCTGTTTGCAGAACGCCTCTGGTTCCAGGAAGTTGACTATTTGTCCGTTTTCACAACTCGCTTGCAAGCACAGCTCATGCTAGCAGTTGTCACGGTAGGGATGAGTCTGGCAGTGTGGGGCACTCAGTGGCGACAGGCACAGCATTATGCCAAAGCACTGCCTGATCCCGGTGTTTCTCATCGCAAGGGGATGGTGCGGCTATTTCCGCTGATTCTGCTGCTGAGTTTGACGATCGCGCTGCTGGGGGTTGAGTATGGGCAGGCCATGGTGCAGCACTGGCATCCTCGCTTTGCCGCTTCTGCGATCGGGGAAGTCGTTGCCTATCGATCGCCATCAGTTCCAGAGCCGTTTCGTCCGCAGGCGGTGGCAGATTGGATTGGAAAAATCGTGGGGCAGCAAGGTGGGGGACTGTGGGGAGGGGCAGGGGTGGCGGCACTCACGACCGGGCTGCTGCTGCTACCTCGGTTTGTTTTGGGGACGATCGCCCTGCTGCTAAGTCTCGGTTTTGGACTGGTGATGTCTGAACAGTGGACGACGATTCTAGCAGGCTTGCATCCCACTTCTTTCAACCAGATCGATCCCGTTTTCGGCAGAGACCTGAGCTTTTTTATTTTTACCCTGCCCTGCTGGCAGCTTTTGCAGTTCTGGCTGGTCGGGCTATCTGTGCTGACGTTCGGTTCGGTGCTGCTGCTTTATTTGCGATCGAACGACAGCCTTAGTCGCGGCGAATTCGGGGGCTTTCCACAGGCGCAGCGGCATCATTTGTATCGGCTGGGCGGCTTTTGGCTGCTGACGGTTGCCCTGAGCCATTGGCTCGATCGCTATCGCCTGCTGTTCTCGCCGCTGGGGACTTCCTACGGGGCAAGCTTCACCAACCTCAGCATCGAATTACCTGTTGATACGGGGTTGAGTTTACTTGCACTCCTACTGTCGATCGGCTCCTTCATACTGGGTTTCGGCTGGCACCCTAGAAAACGCGGTACAGGCAGGCAAATCTCTACAAAATCGGCTCCTTCAGTCCGGCGCGATCGTGAACCGCTTCCTCGACGGGGAAAGCAAACTTCGGCAGACCCCGAATTTCAGTTTTCTAATATTGCTTATCCGATCGCCAATTCCCGTGATTCTTCTGGCGTTGTTTCTCGCTCCCGTTCCTTCCGCTCTAACTTGCCTCAGCCCGAAGCACAACCTCAGCGATTACGCCTGACTCCCCTGACTGCCCTGATCACCTTTGGTATCGCAGCCGCGATCGGCGGAGAAATTTTACCTTTTGCCGTTCAGCGACTAGTCGTGCAGCCCAACGAGCTTCAGGTCGAGCAGCCCTATCTAGAGCGAACGATTGCCCTTACCCGCGAAGCCTTTGACCTGAACAAAATCGATGTTGAGACGTTTAACCCCGAACCAACGCTTGCCGCCGCCGATATTCAGCAAAATGACCTGACGATCGATAACATCCGCCTGTGGGACACGCGCCCCCTGCTGGAAACCAACCGCCAGCTTCAGCGCATTCGCCCCTATTATGAGTTTCCGGGGGCAGATATCGATCGCTACAGGCTGCTCAACGAAGACAGGACAATTACCCAGCAGCAGGTTTTGATTGCTGCCCGCGAACTGGATTTTGATACGGTTCCAGAAGTGGCAAAAACCTGGGTGAACCAGCATTTGGTTTACACCCACGGATACGGCTTTACGGTCAGTCCGGTGAATCAGGTTGCTGAAGGCGGGCTGCCCGAATACTACATTCAGGGCATTCCTGGCAGCCCCAGCAGCGATCGCATTGCCAGCAGCATTCCGGTGGGCAAACCGCGTATTTATTTCGGTGAGCTGACGAAATCCTACGTGATGACCCCGACTCGCACTCCCGAACTGGATTATCCCAGCGGCAGCGAAAATGTGTATAACCTGTACGACGGGCGCGGTGGTGTGGCGATCGGTCAACAGTGGCAGCGATTGCTCTTTGCGGAATATCTGCGCGATTGGCGGATGCTGTTTAACAATGATTTGACAACCGAAACTCGCCTGCTGTTTCGCCGCCGCATTCAGGAGCGGGTTCAGACGATCGCCCCATTTCTACGATTTGACAGCAACCCTTATCTGGTGGTCGCTGATGTCGGCAATAAGCAATGGCAGCGCGGAGCAGCCCGTCAGGTTTCGCCGCTGCCAGAGGAAGGCTATTTGTACTGGATGATCGATGCCTACACAACGAGCGAGCGATTTCCTTATTCTGACCCGCTGGGAAATGAGTTTAACTATGTGCGAAATTCGGTAAAAATCCTGATTGATGCTTATCACGGCTCGGTCAATTTCTACGTCGCTGACCCCACTGATCCGATCATTCAGACCTGGCAGCAAATCTTTCCCGATCTGTTTCAGCCTTTGAGCGCAATGCCCGAAGCCTTGCAGCAGCACATTCGCTATCCAGTGGATCTGTTTCAGGTGCAGTCTAATCATTTGATGACATATCACATGATCGATCCGGTGGTGTTTTATAACCGGGAAGATTTGTGGCGTGCGCCTAACGAAATTTACGGAAATCAGCCCCAGCGCGTTGAGCCGTATTACCTGATTACCAAGCTGCCGATCGCCTCCAGTGAAGAATTTGTGCTGCTCTATCCCTTTACCCCGGCTCAGCGCAATAACTTGATTGCGTGGATGGCAGCGCGATCGGACGGCGAACAGTACGGCAGAATGCTGCTCTACGTGTTTCCCAAGCAGGAGTTAGTGTTTGGTCCAGAGCAGATCGAAGCCCGGATTAATCAGGACCCGGTTATTTCGCAGCAAATCACCCTCTGGAACCGGCAACGCTCTCGTGCGACACAAGGCAATCTGCTAGTCATTCCGATCGAGCAATCGCTGCTGTACGTGGAGCCGCTTTATCTTGAAGCGGAGCAAAACCAGCTCCCGACCCTGGTGCGTGTTATTGTTGCCTTTGCCAACCGGATTGCCATGGCCGAAACGCTCGAACAGTCACTCAAGGCAATTTTTCAGCCGCCTGAAGCCGCCGCCCCGATTGTGCGATCGGTTGAAGATGGAGCGTTGCCCGTGGATTAGGTAGAAGCAAGTTGAGCGTTACCTAACCCAAAGGGAATGACTAGCGCGAGGAGAATGAGCGCAAAGGCAGTTAGGGCAAAGAGAATTAGCGTGAAAAATAGAGTGGATCATCCCAGCCATATTCGGGATCATTGCCATTGGTCATCGATGCAATTGGGGCGATTGGGGCAGGAGCAGAAGCAGGCGGGGCAGGCATCGACGGGGCAGGAGCAGTCGGACGAACCGCCGCAGAAGCTCTAGCCGTTTGAGCAGATCGGCTACCCATGCCTCGATCCGCTGAAGTGCGCTCGTGCCACGAAGAGCCGCCCTGAGCTGCCCGAAAAGCTGCCCGCTTGATTGCCCGCTCCACCGCAGAAGGCAGTGTTTCCCACTGAATATCATCATCTTTGAGCAAGTGGCGCACCTGTTTCAGCACGTCGCTCAGGGGGGCGGCCTGATTCTGCTTCAGGGGGGTGTATCGCCGCAAAGGGTCACGTCGAACTGCCGCGATCGCCCTCTGGACTGCCTGCGTAATCTGGGGCGAAAACTTGATTTTGCCTTTTTGAATCTGGTATTCCAAACCCTGCTCGCTGGTCGCATACAGTGGCGGCAGTTGATTCAGAGCATAGGCAATCAGTTCCTCTGAGTTGATATAGGCAGAGGCACGGGCAGAAAGCGTTTTGCACTGACGAATGACTTCCTCCTCGACCAATAGCTCCATGATGTTCTTGTAAGTACCCATGCGCCGCTTTCCTCAGAAAATATACTTATATTTTTTACTTTACCCATAGCTTCAAGCATAAGAGCACTGCTTAAAAAGTAATATTGTGCAATGGGGGATTTTCTAAAAATTTACATCAAGTTAGGAAAAGATTTCTGTGAATTTGTAGACATTACGGGGTCTAGCTGCAGCTAAAAGAACTTTTGTGACCGTTGCAGGCTTGAGCTGAAGTCGAGCGCCGCCCAAGGGCTTATCCCTTAGTCAAACTGCAGCGGTTCGTCTTGATATGTCCTTCAGCTTTATTTTTCCTTCACATTTATTCATTTTTCGGTGGTATTACCGTCTTTCAGTGACACTACTGTCATTGTCCGGCGAGGGCAACTGCTCATCCTGCCCCGCCTGGGCCGATGCTGCAAACCCGATCGCATCCTGATAAGCCGAATTGCTTCGCTAATTTTCCAACTCTGGTTTTCTAGTTCTGGTTTTCCAATTTTGGCTTTTCAATTCTCGGAAAAGCTTCGTTCGCTTCCGAGTTCTCAAAGTTTTTGTTTATAGCGAATCTAGGAAAAAAAACAGGACAATTGATTCGTTTTAAACATCTCAAAAGTCCTCAAACATTCTCAAATACTCTCCTAAAGCAACCCTAACTTTTGATTAGAGTTGGGGAAATTATTCAACACCTAAATTTTTGATAGATTGCTTTTTAAACAGCCAATCACGCTAATAAAGAACTCAAGGATGTAGGCAAAATAAATGCTCGCATTGAATTGCTACATAATTGCTAATCTCCAATGCACTTTGAGAAAATCTATTGCCAGAATAGAGATTCTACCCCAAGAAGTACTTCTTGTTTAGTAGCTTTGTAACTCTACTGTGCGAGGTAGCTACAGTCTACAGGGCTGAGCATATCCCCCTTTAGGCGTACATCATCTATCCTTTAGTTGGATGTTTAGAAGCAATTAGAACTGATAAGTTTTTAATCGAGGAATTGCCTTCCTGTTCCCTTCCTCAGTTCAGGGAAGATATCAATTTCCTATGTGAACGAACCGTTGATCTGAGAATTATCTTCCTTATTTCTGAAGCAATTTGAGGTTTATCTTTAACTGTTTCACTTCGTTTCAACTTTTGAGGTCAGAATGTCGAATCACCCTTTAAATGAACAGATTAACGGCAAATATTCATCTGATATGCCTGATCTGATCTGTTTGTCCCACTTGCGATGGGATTTTGTTTACCAGCGTCCTCAGCACTTGTTGAGTCGCTGTGCATCAGAACGCAGAGTCTTTTTCATTGAAGAACCCATGTTCACCGATGAAAATCACTGGCGGCTTGAGGTGAGCAGGCGCGAGTGTGGAGTGTGGGTTGCTGTCCCTCATTTGCCAAAGGGATTGACCGAGGATGTGACGATCGCCATTCTGCAAGGGTTGATTGATGACTTGATGGCAGAGCAAGAGATTCACGACTACATCTGCTGGTATTACACGCCCATGATGCTGCCGCTTGCCGAGCATCTCACCCCGTCGCTAGTCGTGTATGACTGTATGGATGAACTGTCTGCGTTCAAAGGTGCGCCGCCTGCTCTGCGTGAGCGCGAAGAGCGGTTGTTCGATATGGCAGACCTGGTTTTTACAGGGGGGCAAAGCCTTTACGAAGCGAAGCGCGATCGCCATCCGCAGGCGTATGCGTTTCCCAGCAGCATTGAGGCCGCCCATTTCAATCAGGCGCGTCAGGCTCCGGCAGACCCAGCCGACCAGGCAGGAATTCCCCATCCTCGCATGGGCTTCTATGGTGTGCTGGACGAACGCTTTGACATTGCGCTGCTCGATCAAATTGCTCAGGCGAAACCAGAATGGCAGTTTGTCATGATTGGTCCGGTGGTGAAGATTGATCCCGCCAGCCTGCCGCGCTATGCCAATATTCACTATCTTGGCGGCAAATCTTATTCGGAGCTGCCGCACTATCTGGCAGGCTGGGATGTTGCACTGCTGCCGTTTGCCCGGAATGAATCGACTCGCTTTATCAGCCCCACGAAAACGCCCGAATATCTAGCAGGCGGAAAGCCCGTTGTTTCGACCCCGATTCGGGATGTCGTACGCCCCTATGGCGAGCAGAATTTGGTGCAAATTGCTGAAACGGCTGAGGAGTTTGTGGCAGCGATCGAAACGGCGATGCAGCAGGGACAAGATCCTGAATGGCTCGATCGCGTGGATGCTTTTCTGTCGCAGACCTCGTGGGATCGCACCTGGTCAACCATGAGCGACCTGATGCAAAAGACGATCGCTCGCAAGCAGCAGCAGTTTAGCGAAGCGATGACGCAACCCGTTGCAGGAGCATCGAAGCCCGGAAAATCTGCTCAAGCGGGAGTAAAGCGATCAGCGCAGAGCGCAGCGAAAGAACCGATGTCTGCCGTAACTGACAAAGAAGTGGCAATCTAAGCTGCAGAAACGACGGGGGAGGCTGCTGAGTCTCCTCTCGATCGAATCCCAAATTTTGAAGCGTTCAATGTTCACTATTTACAGTCGATGCGTTAGTGGTTTCCTAACGTATCTATTTCTGAGACTCCATTGGTTGTGCTCACGCTACAGGCTTCTTCTCGATTTTTTAGAGCGCATTTGATCTTGTTCCCTTCATTCGACTAAACGATTTACATCATTATTCGCTAACACTTCACTGAGAGGATGTCTTAAATGTTTGATTATTTAATAGTTGGTGCAGGTTTCGCAGGCAGCGTTTTAGCAGAGCGGCTTGCAAGCCAGCTTGAGAAAAAAGTTTTGATTGTCGATCGCCGCAATCACATTGCTGGAAACGCTTACGATCACTACGATGACAATGGAATTTTAGTGCATCGGTATGGTCCGCATATTTTCCATACGAATGCGCGGGATGTGTTTGAGTATTTGTCGCAGTTTACTGAGTGGCGACGCTATGAACACCGTGTACTTGCCAGCGTAGACGGTCAGCTTGTCCCGATTCCGATCAATCTGGATACGATTAATAAACTGTACGGGCTAAAGTTAACTTCATTCCAGGTCGAAGAGTTTTTTGCATCCGTTGCAGAACCGCGTGACCAGATTTTGACCTCGGAAGATGTGGTGGTGAGTAAGGTTGGGCGAGAACTGTACGAAAAGTTCTTCCGCAACTACACGCGCAAACAGTGGGATATGGATCCGTCTGAACTCGATCGCTCCGTAACTGCCCGCGTTCCCACCCGCACAAACCGGGACGATCGCTATTTCACCGATACTTATCAGGCAATGCCGCTGCACGGCTTTACACGGATGTTTGAGCGGATGTTGACTAATCCCAACATCAGAATCATGCTCAACACCGACTATCGGGAAATTATGAACGTCATTCCTTTCAAGGAAATGATCTACACGGGTCCGGTGGATGAATTTTTTGATTATCGCTATGGGAAGCTGCCTTATCGATCGCTCCAGTTCAAGCACGAAACCCACGATAAGCCCGTCTTCCAGGATGCGCCCGTGGTGAACTATCCCAATGAACACCTCTATACACGCATCACCGAGTTTAAGTATCTCACTGGGCAGGAACACAACAAAACCAGCATCGTGTACGAATATCCCAGAGCCGAGGGCGACCCCTACTATCCGGTTCCCCGTCCGGAAAACGCCGAGCTGTACAAAAAGTACAAAGCCTTAGCCGACGCAACGCCCGACGTGCATTTTGTGGGACGACTGGCGACCTACAAGTATTACAACATGGATCAGGTTGTGGCGCAGGCGTTGACAATCTTCAAGCAGCTCAGCAGCAAGGAATCGCTGGAAGTGGTGATCAATCGCTAGTTCGTGAATTGAAAACTGTTGATTTTCTCAGCTACTTGAGACGTGTTTGAGGTTCTACATTGCCTCCTAAATTCCTCTACGGTGGGGGACTTTGAAATCCGCAGGCCAATGAAGTTTTTTTCAGAATAGGCTTCTGTGTACATCCATTTCGATCGCTGATTCCAAGAGCCTGTTCGTCTGCAAGATTCCTTTGTCCCCCAATCGAGGTGGACTGTCGAACCGTTTCTGCCGCTCGATCGCTCAAAGTCGCCCAGAATTGGAATCTAGGGGGCTGAAACGCTCTGAACACCCATCAGGAAACTTGGGAGCACCCAGTAGCCAGAATACATAGGCAAAATCCGGTAGCCAGAATTGGGAAGTTCGGCAAGCTGAGCAAGTTAAACGGAAAGTTAAACGCTAATCTAGCAGTCAGTTGGAGCGCAACACCGCATGACACAGGCAGGGCAAACGCCGATCGTGGAACTTTGGGCTGGCATTGAATGCACCGTAAATCGGGTGGGCGATCGATTTTTTGACCAGCTTGAGCGCAACGGACACTACAGCCGTACTGAAGATCTGGAGCAGTTTGCCGCGTTGGGTGTGAAGGCAATTCGCTATCCGGTAGTGTGGGAGCGCATTGCCCCTGGGGGAATTGATTGCGCCGACTGGAGCTGGACAGACGATCGCCTAAATCGTTTGCGGGAGCTGGACATTCGCCCGATCGCAGGCTTGGTGCATCACGGCAGTGGACCTGCCTCTACCAGTTTGATCGATCCGCAGTTTGGCGAAAAGCTAGCTCAGTTTGCCCGTGCAGTCGCAACGCGCTATCCCTGGATTGATGCCTACACGCCGATCAATGAACCGCTGACCACTGCCCGATTTAGCGGCTTATACGGTCTCTGGTATCCCCACGGTCGGGACGATACTACGTTTTTACGGTGTCTGCTGAACGAATGTCGCGCGGTGGTGCTGTCGATGCAGGCGATTCGCGAAATTAATCCTGCCGCTCAGCTGATTCAAACCGAGGATCTGGGCAAGATGTTCAGCACGCCGCTGCTCGCGTATCAGGCAGAATTTGAAAACGAGCGTCGCTGGCTATCATTTGATTTGGTTTGTGGTCGGGTCGATCGCACCCATGCCATGTGGAAGTATTTGCTGAAGGCAGGCATCACCGAGGCAGAACTAGATTGGTTTGGGGCGCATCCCTGTCCGCCGGATGTGTTTGGCATTAACCACTACATGACCAGCGATCGGTTTCTGGATGAACGGCTCGATCGCTATCCTGCCCATACACATGGTGGCAACGGCAAGCACTCATACGCTGATGTGGAAGCGGTTCGCGTTTGTGCCGCAGGCATTCCCACGCCGAAGGACTTGCTGCGCGAAGTCTGGGATCGCTACCAAGGAACGATCACCCCGCAGGGAGAATCGCCTCGCATCGCCGTTACAGAAGTGCATTTGGGCTGCACTCGCGAAGAGCAATTGCGCTGGCTCCAGGAAGTCTGGCAAGATGCTCAGGCGTTGCAACAGGAAGGCATTCTAATTCAGGCGGTTACGGTTTGGTCACTGCTGGGGGCTTATGACTGGAATACGCTGCTCACCCGCAATGAGGGCTTTTACGAACCTGGCGTGTTTGACCTCCGCGCTCCTGCCCCGCGTCCGACTGCGTTAGCCCTGATGATGCGCTATTTCGGCGAAGGACGAGATTATCAGCATCCATTGCTCGAAATTCCGGGCTGGTGGAAACGGGACGATCGCCTTCTTTATCCGCCCGTAAACTGTCAGGAGCAGGGAGGTATCGCCGTGCAGCCATCGGTTTCGGCCCGACTCGATACCGTTGCCCCGGTGCTGATTACAGGCGCGACTGGAACGCTGGGACGGGCATTTGCTCGCATTTGTGAAGTTCGGGGAATTCCCTATCGGCTACTGTCTCGCCGGGAAATGGATATTACTCAGCGGGAATCGGTCGATCGCGTTTTGGCAGAGCTAAAGCCCTGGG
Organism: Leptolyngbya sp. GB1-A1; assembly: GCF_039962475.1. Taxonomy (NCBI): domain Bacteria; kingdom Bacillati; phylum Cyanobacteriota; class Cyanophyceae; order Leptolyngbyales; family Leptolyngbyaceae; genus Leptolyngbya; species Leptolyngbya sp. GB1-A1. The sequence goes on from NZ_JAMPLI010000025.1 coordinate 78,224, forward strand.
CAGTGATTAACACGGCGGGCTATGTGCGGGTCGATGACGCAGAACATGAACCCCAGGCATGTCGGCAAATCAACGCGGAAGGGGCGGCAATTCTGGCGCAGTCTTGTGTGCAGCACAATGTTGGCTATGTCACTTTCTCCTCAGACTTGGTGTTTGACGGCAACCAAACCCAGCCCTATCTCGAAAGCCACGATGTCGCGCCACTTAACGTTTACGGACACAGCAAGGCAACTGCTGAACAGTGGGTGCTATCTGCCCATCCCTGCGCTTTGGTGATTCGCACCAGTGCCTTCTTCGGACCCTGGGATCAGCACAATTTCGTGACAATCGCCCTCAGAACCCTGGCGGCTGGGAAACCGTTTGTGGCGGCAGAAGATGCGATCGTTTCCCCCACCTACGTCCCTGATCTGGTAAATACCACGCTGGATCTGCTGATCGACGGCGAATGCGGTTTGTGGCATCTGGCAAATCCGGGCGAAATCACCTGGGCAAACCTGGCGCGGCAAGCAGCAGAAATGGCAGGAATGCGATCACCTCAAATTGAAGCCCGTCCTACTGAAGATCTCGGCTTCACTGCTCCGCGTCCAATGTACAGTGCACTTTCCAGTGAACGGGGCATTTTGCTACCGACTCTCGAGCGGGCGATCGGGCGGTATTTGGAGGAGTGTGAGGGAGTGAGGGGTTAGCGTTTGAGCCAAGGAGTGAGAGTCCAGGTGAAAGCGGTTCTGATCAGAGTGATTAGCATTTTGAGAATGCGATCGTAGGTTTGGTGAAGCCTACTGCCGACTTCTGGATCAAGCTGACTTCTGGATCAATTGGATCAATCCCTCTGCATTGTCTCCGCGGCAGCAATTTTGAGAAGAAAGATAAGCTAGGATCGCCCTTCGCACATTCCTGTGCATAAATCTTTCGGATCATTAAGGATCAAGGAGGCTGTGATGCAAACCGTTAAGGTCGCTTCTCACGCGCTGCATCTGGTGGACCGCTACGAGTTGGACGAGCAGACTTTAGCGTTGTTTCTCACGCCTGGAGCCGATCCCTACGAGGAAACCGAGGAATTTTTGTTTGAGTGTGAAATGCGGGCGGACGAGATGCCTCGCTTCCTGCGCCGGGCACTGCTGGAGTTTCAAGTGCATTCCAACCCGGAAGGGATTTTGCTGCTGCGAGGGTTGCCGATCGAGCCAGACCTTCCGCAAATTCATACACCGTCTGACGCGAAGCGATTACCCCTCCGGGGAACTGCGAAGCAAACGGCGGAAAAGAAAACCCACGTCAGCGAACGCTGTTTAGCGATGATCGGCAGCCGTCTGGGGCATCTGGTGTCCTACATTCAAGAGAAAAACGGCGATCTGTTTCAAAATCTTGCTCCAGTAAAAGGAACCGAGAAAATTCAGGCTTCGAGCGGTTCTCAGGTGCAGCTTCAGTTTCATCGCGAAACGGTGTTTCATCCCTATGCGCCGGAATATTTGCTGCTTTATTGTCTGCGCCCGGATCACGATCGCGCTGCTGAAACGACTTATGCCAGTATTAGCCATGCTCTGCCGCTGTTGTCAGACGCCCATCGAGAACTTCTGTTTCAGCCGCTTTATCGAACGGGCATCGATTATTCCTTTGGCAATTTGCAAACCGTGAAGGGCAACGGTCCGGTGCTGCCTGTGCTGTACGGCAACCGTCACGACCCGTTCCTCAACTACGACGAGGATTTGATGACGGCAATCACGCCCGAAGCAGAAGCAGCGCTAGAAGCTCTTAAAGATGCCGTTGTGTCCGTTTATCGGGGAGTCAAGCTGAACTCTGGCGATCTGCTCTGCATCGACAATCGGCGCACCGTTCACGGACGGTCTTCGTTTGTGCCTCGTTATGACGGTTTCGATCGCTGGCTACAACGATCGTTTGTGGTGCGCGATTTGGGCGAATCGGCAGTCGATCGGCAACTGGGAGAACGGGTGATTCGCACGAAGTTCTAACTGAGTTAAACAATCCATGCAACTGCATTTTCTGAAGGGAATCGAGCAGTTTCAATCCGTTCCATTGTTGAGCGATCGGGTTCAGTCGTATCTACTTGAGCATGAAGCTGAGCACAATCTGCTGCTGGCGTTATTGCTGCGGTGGATTGATTCTCCCGATCGCTTTTCTGAGCCACCGCGTATTGCGATCGTGGAGGAAAACGGAGAAATTCTAGCGATCGCGTTTCAAACGCCGCCGCATAAATTAGTGCTGTCGAAATGTCGGCAGGAATCGGCTTTAGCACTGATTGCGGAAACGCTGGCACAACAGCAATTTGCATTACCATGCGCGTTAGTGGATTAGTGGCTGAATCCCAGCATTTTATCCAAACGTGGCATCAGCTCACTGGACAAACTTATCCTCTAGCAATGCGGCTGAGAATTCATCGACTTACTACCGTGCAGCCAATCGTCGTTCCCGCAGGAAAATTACGACATGGAACGATAGACGATCGTCCTTTGCTGCTGAAATGGTACACAGATTTTACCCGCGAGGCGATTCCAAGCTTCTTGGAGGATGTTGCGCGGAGCGTTGACAATGGGCTGAAGGCACAGAGTATTTATTTGTGGGAAGACGGTCAGCCTGTTTCGCTGGCAAGCGGCAGAAAAGCCCTTCCTTTAGCAGGCAGAATTGGTCCTGTGTACACGCCGCTGGAATACCGACGCAAAGGCTACGCGACGGCTTGTGTGGCTGCTTTAAGCCAAAGGCTGCTCAACCAAGGATGTAAACGATGCTTTTTGTTTACTGATCTGGCAAATCCGACTTCAAATCATATCTATCAGACGATCGGCTATCAGCCTATTTGTGATTGGCATGAGTATGGGTTGGGTTGAGACATTTCACGATCTAGGGAATGGGCGATGTATGGCAGAATAAAATCTATTTGCGATCGCCCTTATGCCCACCCAATCGATCGATTTATCCCAACTTCAGCAGCAGCTAACATCCCATCTCCAGCAAAATCGATCGCTTACTGATCCAGTTCAGCTATTCGCCCACGGAGAAGCAAACGTTATTTTTCGATTGGGCGATCGGCAAATTGTACGAGTTGCAGTCAACACACCGAATCAGCGATTTAAAGGGGATATTCGGCGCGTAACGCGGTTTGAAAAATCAATTCTCGAATATCTGAACGGCACGGAAATTGGGCATCAGCTTATTGCAGCCCAGTTAGAACGATCGAATGATTTTTCCTATACTTATTTGATTACTGGCTATCTTCCAGGAAATTTACTGAACTATAGTCGAGTGCATCTGCAAAAATGTGCTGAGACTTTAGCGCGGCTGCATTCTTTGCCGTCTCAGAAAGGCTATGAAATCGATCGTCTCAAAAATGCTGTACCGATGATTCAGGAACCATTAACGCTGTTTTACCAGGAAGCAAAACAATATGCTCAGCCCTATCTAGATTCTGCCGATGCCGATCCAGAGATTGTGGCGATGATAGAAGCGGTACTGAAAAAAGCAGAGCAAAATTTATGGCGCGAGGAATGGCTGCGAGAATCTCCCCATCTTTGTTTGGTGCATAGCGATCACACCTATGAGAATTGGGTGGTGAACGATCGTCAGGCCCGTCTGATCGATTGGGAATGGGCAGAGCTAGGCTCTCCAGCAGGGGATTTAGGGCATTTTCTATCGCCTGTAACGATCGTTCGCTGTCAGAATTACCGCTTACCCACAGCCGATCGCGCCTTCTTTTTGCAGTGCTATTATGATGCGCTGGAGAATCAGGATTTAGCGAATCGGATTGCTCGGCATTTTGCGGCGTTTGGAGTGTATCCTGCAGTTCGATCGCTGTGCTGGACAGCAGGCTATTGGATTACGGCAAATCGCTGGTATGCTGGCTCAGAGGAAAGTTTCAGCGCAAAGGAACGCATGAGACGACTGGAGCAAAGCCGTCAGCAGTTTCCAGAACTGTGGCAGGAAGTAATGCAATGGCTGGAGGAATCGGGTGCAGATTAGCAAACCTGGGAGACAAAGGGGGTTCAACCTGCGTGAACTGGGGCAGACGGGACGGGCGTATTTGCTGTTGCTGCCTGCGCTGAGCGTGGTTGGTCTTTTGTTCGGCGGTGGACTGATTCTGGCACTGCTGCAAAGTTTGGGGCTACTGACGATTCTTGGTTCAGGACAGCCTAACCTGGCAGCCTATCAATCGGTTTTTGCCAGCTCAGAAGTTTGGCGATCGCTGTGGCTTAGCTTTTATATTGCGGTTGTCTCAACCGGGCTTTCAACCATTCTCAGCGTGGGATTAGCCTTGCTGCTGCGATCGGCGGGACGATGGGCGAGTTTTGCCTGTCAGATTACGTTGCCCATTCCCCATCTGGTTGGCGTAACGGGAATGCTGCTGCTGCTGTCGCCGAGCGGTCTGCTGTCGCGGATTGCGTTTACGCTGGGCTGGATTCAGTCGGATCAGAATTTTCCACTGCTGGTTAACGATGTAGCAAATATCGGTGTCATTCTGCATTTCCTCTGGAAAGAGATTCCGTTTATCACGCTGATTCTTTTAGCCGTTCTGCGCGGTATCAATCCTGGATATGAAACTCAGGCGCGTGCGTTGGGCGCGAATCCCTGGCAGTGCTTCTGGAATGTTACTTTTCCGATGATGAAACCGGGAATTTTGTCGTCCAGTTTGATTGTCTTTGGATACATCTTTTCGTCCTTTGAAGTGCCTTTTTTGCTTGGTTCAACTCGTCCTCGTACCCTGCCTGTTCTCGTTTACCGATCGTTTACCGATAGCGATCTGGCAAGTCGTCCTGAAGCGATCGCCCTGGGGTTGATTCTGGCGGTGATTGCGATCGGGCTGATTGTGGTTTACTTGCAAATTACTTCCCGCCGTCAAACTTGAAGGCACTGCCGTTTGCCTGAAAACCTGGTACTGGGCTTGGCAGGAGAGACTTTAGGAAAAATGCCCATTCCTGAAAAGCCTGGCTCTTCGCTCGCTCTCAAAGTCCCCTAAAGTTAGAAAACTCAGGGGGCAATGTAGGACATTTATGACCTCTCAACCATTCTTGAGAATGCGAAATAGTTTACTTTTTCTGATCATCGTCGTTCTATTCTTACCGTTTCTGCCGCTGTTGATTTGGTCGTTCGCGCAGGGCTGGTTTTTTCCGCAGCTTATCCCTGTTCAGTGGACGCTGGAGCATTGGACAGAAGTTTTGTTTGGCACGGCGAGAGTGGCAGAGGGACTGCTGCAAAGTTTGACGATCGCCTTGATTACAACTGTTCTATCCTTGCTGGTAGGTCTTCCGGCGGGCCGGGCTTTGGGGATGATGACGTTTCCAGGGAAGGCAGTTCTGAAGCTGTTTTTGCTGACGCCGATTATTGTGTCTCCGCTGGCGACGCTGATGGGAATTCAGTTTGTGCTGATTCGGTTGGGGCTGAGCGGGACGTTAGCAGGTGTGGTGCTGGTGCATTTAATGCCGACAATTCCCTACATGACGCTGGTGCTGGCGAGTGTGTTTGCTAATTTTGAGACGGGCTATGAGATTCAGGCACGATCGCTAGGAGCTTCCCCAATCCAGACTTTTTTGCAGGTGACGCTACCGCTGATTGCGCCCGGTGTGGTTGTGGGTGCGCTGTTTGCGTTTCTCATTTCCTGGAATGAGTTCCTGCTGACGTTTATTGTGGGAGGCGGACGAGTGTTTACCCTGCCGATGGTGCTGTTTACGCTGCTGCAAGGCGGCAATCAAGGCTTAACCGCAGCCGTTGCCATCACTTCGATCGTTCCCGGTTTAGTATTCTTAGTGTTGGCAAGTCGATCGCTGCAAAATGATGTGGCGTTAGGTGGGCTGGGGAATGTCTAAGGAAACATCTGGGGAAGCATCTGGGGAAACGTCTAGGAGAACGTCCAGGAAACATGATGGAACATTTGCTGCTGCAAAATTTGACGAAACGTTTTCAGGACGTAACGGCAGTTCAAGATTTATGGCTCAGCGTGAATGCAGGCGAAATTTTGGCGTTGCTGGGTCCATCGGGCTGCGGCAAATCGACGACGCTGCAAATGATTGCGGGAATGCTGCGACCGGATACGGGATCGATCGTCCTGGATGGCAAAACCCTCAACGCTGTGCCGCCGGAAAATCGAGATATCGCCTTGGTGCTTCAGCGCGGCTTGCTGTTTCCCCATTTGACGGTGGGCGAGAATGTGGCGTTTGGGCTAAAAATGCGTGGCGTGAATCGGGTCGATCGCGAGTCAAAAGCAAAATTAATCCTCAGTCAGGTGCAGTTGGAAGGCTTTGCCAACCGAAAACCTGCTGAACTCTCTGGCGGTCAGGCGCAGCGGGTCGCTCTGGCACGATCGCTGATTATTCAGCCCAAGCTGCTGCTGCTCGATGAACCCCTCTCTGCCCTCGATGCGAATCTGCGCGAAGAAATGCAGGAGCTAATTTTGCGCTTGCAGGCAGACACTGGAATCACCATGCTGGTTGTCACGCATGATCAGTCAGAAGCGGTGGTGATGGCGCAGCGAATCGCGCTCATGTTTGACGGACGTTTACGGCAGGTCGCACCTCCAGAGCAGCTTTATGGTCAGCCTGTTGATGAAAGAACGGCTCGCTTTATGGGTGGCGTGAATTTCTTTTTGGCGGAGGCAAGGGGAACGCAATGGACTTTAGAGAATCGTCAAATTCTCACCAGTCAACAGCCTGCTGAAGGAAGGGTCTGGGTCACAATTCGCCCCGAACAAATTCAAATTTTCCCTGCGCCGATCGATGCCGTGAATTGCATTCAAGCGATCGTAACCACAAATCGATTTATGGGCACACAGCGACGACTCACCCTCACTGCTGGCGATTTAACGCTGCAAGTTTGGACTACACCCGGTCAGGATTGGCACATCGACCAGACCGTTTGGGCTGTGCTGCCGCTCGATGCGGTGTGGTGTTTTCCGGTGACAGAAACATCTACCGCAGGACAGTAAATTGCTTCATAAGGTGGTATTTCGGGGAATGCAATCTGTAATTAAACCAAACTCTAAGCAGCAGGAATTCAGCGACCTGTAGAATTCCTTTGTTCTTCTCGTTTCTTCCCTGTGTGATCGCTGACTGAATCTCTTCATAAATCATTCGTTTGTCCTCAGGGTTTGCACAATTCGCTATATTTGTTTGTGGACTTATTCCCATACGTTATTCATCGCCCTGTGCCCATTCGCATAACCTCTGAGTTGTTTTCAGATTAATCAGATTAATATGATCGATTCCCTTTCGCGTCGTCGGTTTCTGCTGCTGTCGGGCAGTGCCTATCTTGCCACGCTGGTGAGCAACTGCGCTCAAAATCAACAATCTACCGCGCCCTCTGGCTTTGATCCCAAAACGGCTTCCTGGAATGATGTCCTCACCGCTGCAAAAGGAACCACGGTGAACTGGGCAATGTGGGGGGGCAGTGACAATATCAACGCCTTTGCCGATCGCTGGGTTGCGGATCAGCTCAAGAACCAATATAGCCTGACGCTCAATCGCGTTCCCCTTAACGACACAGTGGAAGCGGTGAATAAAGTTGCGGGCGAAGTGCAGGCAGGACAAACCAAAGGCGGCGGCATCGACCTGATCTGGATCAACGGTGAAAACTTTCGCACGATGAAGCAGGGAAATTTGCTGCTCGGACCCTTCACCGAGAAATTGCCCGCAATGCAGCACTACGACCTGAACAATCCAGCGGTTACGTCTGATTTTGGCTTGCCGATCGATGGCTTTGAAGCTCCCTACACGGGTTCCTATTATGTGATGGCAATGGATAGCGCAAAAGTCGATCGTGCTCCCACCAACTATCAGGAATTGCTCGACTGGGCAAAAGCCAATCCGGGACGGTTTGCCTACGCTGCGCCGCCTGCTTTTGACGGAAGCCGCTTTTTGCTCACGGCACTTTATGGCGTCACGGGGGGCTATCAGCAGTATGCGGGCGAAAAGTTTAACGAGGATCTGTGGAACCAGAATTCGCCCAAAGTGACGAGCTATTTGAAAGAACTGGAGCCTCACCTCTGGCGACGGGGCGAAACCTATCCGCCAACCCAGACTCGCTTGCAGGAGCTTTTCGCCAACGGGGAAATCTGGATGATGCCTGTCTTTGTCTCCAGCGTGGCAGAAGGCTTAGCAACCGGACAACTTCCCAAAACGACCAAAGCGTTTACCATTCCGGGAGTGTCGCTTAATGATCCATCGTTTACTGCGATTCCGGTGAATGCCAGCAATCCGGCAGGCGCAATGATCCTCGCAAATCTCCTCTCCAGTCCAGAGGGGCAACTGCAAAAATTCAAGCCGGAAGTCTGGGGTGATCCGCCATTGCTGGATGCGACCAAAGTGCCGTCGAACCTTCAGCAGGAATTCGCGAAGGTAGAGGCAGCCTACGGGATTCCGCTCAAGGAGTTGACCGGGAATACGGTTCCGGTAGTGAATGCAGAGTATACAACTCGGCTGGAAGAACTATGGGAGCAGGAAATTGCCGGATAGGGAATAAATCAGCGCGAAGGGCAGGAATTCTTTTCAGATGAGTCAGATTAGAAGGTGTTTGAGGAGCCTCAGAGATCCTGTGTTGCCTCCTCAACTTCCTCAATTTCCCAATCCCGGAGGACTTTGAAACCTTTAGGAGAGCTGGACGCGGTTTTGCTACCAGGGGTTCTTTCTATCTCGCAGTGTCAACGTTGCCTCCTCGCTGGCTCTTGAAATCGCCTTTATTCGATCGCCACTCATTCCCGTCTAATCGATCGCCGACCTTGCTATCCTTCTCCTTAGCATGAGTTTGGCTCATAAGTTTGGTTGTTCGTCTTATACCAATTCAATAAATACCTGCTACAGATAAAGCATTGAGAATGTAATCCCAACCGGTTAAAGACGCAATCGTCTGGCGTTGCAACTGCTGCAATTGCTGAGTCAACTCTTC
>NZ_JAMPLI010000026.1:0-67382 GCF_039962475.1 Leptolyngbya sp. GB1-A1
TTTGTGGTTATGCATATAAGAAATACCGCTTGTTGTGCCTATGCGTATACAAATATTTAATCAAGTTATGTGTAAGAATAAGAGGGTATAAGCAATTTGTATCAGTGAAATGAGGGCGTAAATCCCAGTGAAAAGCTATTGTCTTGAGTTGCGTATCTTGCTTGAACTGTTGCATATAAATTAAATAGCGTATATAATATGTATGTGTATAAGAAAGCACAAATATGAATAGAGCAGAAATTATTAGCGAGTATCGCGATCGGGTTGAGCGAGGGGATAAGAGAAAGCTTAGCACTGAGGAGCGCGCTGTGCTGGTGCAAGACTTCATCGATCAACTGCAAACTCTCCGATCGGCAAAGGCGATCGAAAAATTGTGCCGCGATGAAATCGAATTGCTGGAAGCGGGGTATGGGGCTGGCACGAACAGCACGACGAACTATCTTTCTGCCTATCGCAAGGCGATTGCCCAGGCCGCTGAGCAGGGCAAATTGCCGCTGACGGACGAGACTGCTTACCGGTTCAATGGGCACAAACAACGGACGGGTGAGCCAATTCAGTCGCTCAATCATCTTGCCTATGGTTTGATGCGCTACGATAACGCGATCTATATGGCGAATCGCAAACAGACCCACGTTGGCAACAACCAGAGACAGGACACCCCCCAGCCGTTTAACCCCGATCGATATTTGGAGAAGGCGGCTGAACTGCTGCAATCAGAAGAACCTGAAACGCTGGCAGTGGGCATCGCTGCGGTGACGGGACGCAGGCATACAGAGGTTGTGGTGTCGGGCAAGTTCAGCACGACCAAGCACTCCTACGTTTTGATGTTTGACGGGCAACTCAAGAAGGCTGACCCGGTAGAGTATGCCATTTTGACTCTGCTTCCGGCTGCTCAGGTGAAGGAGGCGATCGACCGCTTTCGGGCAATGCTTCCAGTTGAAGCCCTGGCAGGACTCAAGAGCGAGGATCACGAGGTGGCTGCCTTCAGAGCGAGGGTGAACACGCGGGTGCGTCGCTCCTTCCAGGACACTCAAATTCTGCCGCTGCTGCCGGGATTTCAAAGCGTATCGATCCACCGACTCCGGGCGGCTTATGCCAGGGTGGCGATCCACTATTGGCTTCCAGGTCAGGGGGTGAATGAACAGCGATGGTTGCAGTTCTACTTAGGGCATGTCGCTGCTGCCGATATGCGCGATGCTGCGAACAGTAGTTCAACTGCTCACTATTTCGGCTATCGCTTGGTGGATGACCAGGACAAGCCCATCACGGTGACGGGGATCAAGTTGATGGCGAACCCTTTACCCAGTCCGACCCCACAACAGCTCGACACTCAGCAGCAAGCGAACGACCGCTTCGCGCTGTCGCCAGAGGCGGATCGCCTGGATTCTAGCACCCCAGAACTTGACTCCACTCCCGATGAGGAAGAAGCAATGTCCCCAACTCAGCACGAGGTTGAGACGATCGCGACCGACTTGCAAGCTTTGATTGACAAAGAACCGGAGCAGCCATCGACGACAGCACCGCTGCCCGAATTCGCACCGGCGGCGACTGAGCAGCCGAGCAAGCCTAAGCGCAACCGACCCCGCTATCGCGACTTGCGCGTGAATGTGGTCGATTTGACGGCTGCTGCTGATCGCCTGGGGATCGATGCACCGGTCCGAGCGGGCTATCAATCTCTACTCGAACAAGTGCTGCAAGCTGCCGCTCAGCCTACACCCGCTCCGGCTGCACCGAACCCGAGTGAACTGCTTGCTCCGCTGCTGGAAGAACTGGCGGCGATCAAACAGCAAATGAATGCTGGACAAGCGGGAGCGGAGGTTGAGCAATTACGCCAGCAGACTGAACAGCAACAACTGGAGATCGATCGCCTCCAAGCTGAACTGAAGCAGGCGAACGATAGGCTCCAGACCATTGCTGCGACGGCTCAAGAATGGGCAGGCATCCAGTCTACTCCCACGCCTGCCCCCCAAGCAGCACCGACTCAGCAGCAACAATCTGTGAGCCAGCCACCCGCACAACCGCCCGCACAACCGCCCGCACCGACTCAACGCCCGGCTCCGGGTAGACCACCGGCAGGGAAGCTATCGCCATCCGACCGGGTCCCGATTGCGATCGCTGCTCTCATCCACCACAACCTCAACACCCACCCCAACGATCGCTGGTATTTATCGGGTAATATCATCGCTACCGCTGCTGGCGCAAATCCCGCCTTAGTCGTCACTCCCTGGCTGCAAAGCCATCCCGCTGCGGTGAGTCAAATTGACCAGCACAATACATCGATCGGGCTAAATCAAAGAAGCAATGGTAAAGAGAAGGATCGCAACCAGTTGAAATCGATTTACCAAAAGTTCGTTGAGGGTAAGGCGATCGAAGAGTTACAGCAGATTGTCAACCAGTTCCAGTCGCAACCCGAAGCGCTCAATTAGCGAGGAACGTTTCAATTCAGTTTAGAGGTTCAACCTCAGTCGTCATCCCGATCGCTTGTTGCTACGCAACTGCCCGCAGCCCAAGGGCGATCGTCTCTGTAGAACAAGAGGCGGTATCCCAAAAGCACAGTCAATTAGCGTGAAATTTACCCCCCCCAAATCTGCGGCTCTTTCCTGATTTTGGTGATTAGGAAGTCAGGTGTCGCGTCTTTCGCTTTTCGTCGCTCGTCTCACGCTGAGTGTCGGGTAATTTTAGTGCCTGGAAGCCAAGCGGGATAAGGATTAGAACAATGTTTTGCAAGATCTTAGTCCGTCTCACGCTATTTGTCGTCTAACCCCGTAACTCCTGCTACTCAAGCATTTCAGCAGCAGAATGTTCCATAATTGACCCCTAAACGGGTCTCTAAACGACACTGATCGTGAGACCACCTGCAAAAATGTTCTTCACCCAGAAGCTAGGTATAATCGGCGTTTTAGCCCCTAAACGACAGCTAGCGCAAGATCAACGTCATTGATTGAGAGACGCGACACCAACATAATCAAGACATGGGGACCACCAATCCACACCACAATCGCGGCAAAGAGAAGGAAGAACTGAGGGAGATCTACGAAGCGTTCCAAAACACCCAACTGCTTTGAGCAATTCACGCAGACGAATTTTGTAAGGTTAGACTGACAACCTTACTAACGTTGAGACTCCTGCTACGCACTGAATTTGTTCATCCTGCTTCCCAAAAGCAACGGACTACTTCTGTTACGCCCGCGACCTCAACTCCCCTATCTATCTCGTCGCTGAACGTCGCGTCTCGCGCTTTTCGTCGTTTGCTTCGCGCTAAGTGCCAATCAATAAAGCCTAAAATCAATCGGGATAATAATTGGAACCCTGTGGTGTACAATTCTATATCGTCTCACGTTAGATGTCGCTAGATTAGCTGGTGACAGAAATTTGTCGTTTCTGTTTCTTGACTTGACCGACAACCACAAGAGGTTCCTTCAAAGAACCCCTGACATTTTGCTCGAACAAATGATGAAGCTAGATTCTCTTCCTCCCCCTACTGCAATCAACTCTTCTTCCTTTGACCTCCTCGATCCATTGGACATCATTAATGCCATGATTGACCTCCGCGCTCAACTGGCAGAACTCGAACAGCAAGTCCAATCGCTCCAACCTGCCTTCTATGCTGCCTGTGCTGCACTCAACCAAGAGAAAATCTCGACTGAGCGTGCCATTATTTCTCGCAGACTGACACCAGGGCAGTGGGCTTACTCGTCAGAGATTGTGGAGCAGGAGGACTGGCTCAAACACCTCAAATCCCAGTTTAAACAAGCCCACGAACCCATTAAAGGTCGGGAGGTCTATTGGCTGGTCAAACTCCTCATGCTCTCAACCAAAGCCTAGTGGCACCCCGCATCGCTTCCTGGCTGACCAAGGTGAACAGGCGGATTCAAGGTCATCTCGTTCAAGGCAGTCTGGCATTTCTCACACTGTTCATTCCACCACAAAGAAGGAGTCCGAAAGCCTGTTCCACAATTCGGACAGGCAGAAAGTAACCGGATCTGGTGACGATCGCACTCCTCCACCCCCTGCTGTTGCCATCCTGCCTGATGCACTGGATTTTCTGCGTAACAGGCAGGGCACAGTCGCGTTTGCAGGTGCAGGGGTTCCCTTGGCATCATCTCGCGCAATCGTGACAAGGGGATGCCCACCAGTTGCGACAGTCGTTCCAATTCTGCTGTGTCCGGAATCCGGCGACGCGATGGCACTTCCCAGTCGCTCACGACCTTTGTAGGCACGCCTAATACTTCACCCAGCGTCTTGTGGCTCAGGCAGTTCTCTCGACGGAAACGGCTCAAGAAGTGCCCAAGGCTCTCCCCCGCTCCAGGCTCAACCTGAATCACCCAGCCCTGCCGCTTGCTCTCACTCACTGGCATTCTGCCACCACTTCAGCCAATATGTTGTATTCAACGCATGACTTCCCGGCTCGCAACGATCGCACCGCTGCTTCACGCAGCATTCGATCTAGCAGCCCGATATAGCCTCCAGTGGCAGGAGCAAGCAACTTCTGCAGTTTGGCACTGCTCAGCCGTGACGGTTGCGGCAACCGCAGCACATGGGTTTCCCAGATCGCGCTCGTCTTCGCAATTTGTGCCGGGGTCATGCGCGAATATTGATGTTTGGCAATGCAGCGATACTGCACTTGTTCATTCCGCCTCATCACCGCATTCAGCCGATCTGTCCCCACCAGCACCACTGCAATTTGCAGTTTGTCTAAGATGTCGGCTATGTCTTCCAATGCTTTCGGTCGCAGCCGATGCGCTTCATCCACGATCAGCATTTCTACTTTGCACACCCGCAGTAAGTGGTGGACTCGCGCTCGCACTTCGCTCAATGTCCCCCGATTAATCTGGTATTGCAAGCTATCGAAAATCCCGTTAAATAAATCGCGACTGCCGCTCTCGGGTACCGATTGCCAGTACACGATTGGCATAGGCATTCCACTGACCCCATTCTTTTGGGGCAAGTGCTTGAGCTGATACGCTTCGCAGGAAATCGTCTTGCCCGTACGTGACTCTCCGATGACCTGACACGATTGCCGCGCAATCCGTTTTTCGTCTAGCCACGCATGAAACTGTCGCACTTGCTCTAACTCGACAATACTTCGCTTTTGCAGCCGCCCAATCATTGCCTGCCGCGCCACTGCATCAAGTTCACCACCAACCACGATCTCGTTTCCACTCCTCGTAATCTCGCACTACTACATCCTCAACCACGACCAACTCTTCCTCAGACTCGATTACGGCTTCATCTACCTCTTCGGTCACTGCATCTGCAACCCCATTGGCGGGGACAGTCTCCTCAGGCTGATGCTTATTCTTCATGAACGTTTGTTTTTTCGCTTTGCCAGTTGTTTGTTTGCGCCGTTTCTCTCGCCGCAACTGCTCCACTACGGCATCGCGGTCCCGCACCTCTAGCAACACCGATTCGTTCGTGATCGCTTTCCCAAGCCGTCGCAATCGCCGTGAAATCGCCTGCGCTTCCCGATACGATAGCGTTTCCGTTTCCAGTCCTGTCGCGTGGGCACGCGCTACAAATTGTTCGCCTTGTCGGGTTTGCTGGTACACCCACACTGTTGTGATGTCCCACGGGTCATACCGGATGATCACTTCTTCCCCGCTATAGCCCGCCAGGTGTTCACCCCGATAGCTCAAGTTCGCAAATTGCAGGTAGCCTCCTCGATACACCTGCCGTCGCTCTCGCCGCATCAAGCAGATGTCGAGTTCGCGGTCACTTAACAATGGCAATGGCATGGTCGCTCCCGCTTCCCACCGTCCGATTCGCGTCTGATCCCCCATCCGCCCATCGATCCCCTGGTTGTACCGATCCACGATGTAGCGCACCAACAGTCGATCCAGTTGCATCAGCGTTAGACAAGCTTCCCGTTCCGCCACCGATGATCGTTCTGAGGCTTTACTGCCGACGTACCCCGGTAGGCTGCTGAAAAACTCCCGGTTGAATGTCCCAAACGGTCGCTCCACAATCCCGCCCTCACTCGGTTGCGGGCGCGAACACAATCCAATTCCTAATTCCGTCGCGACCTGCTCTAAATGCTGCGAGGTGAAGTCTTTCCCCTGATCCGTATAAAGATACTGCGGCACCCCATACGTCTCCCAACTCTCCTGCAATTCGTAGCTACTGCTGTATTGCTTCGGTAATATCGCGTGACGCAACGCCAGACATGCTACCCACGCACTCGGCGCGTCAAACCCCAGGTGCAGCCCCATCATGCACCGCGAGTAGCTATCCACCACAATCGTCAGCCACGGTCGCCCCAGCACTTCCCCAGACTGATCCACCACCAGCACATCCACCTGCGTATGGTCCGCTTGCCACACTTGATTCGATCGATCAATCTCTAGATCTTGCCCCTCCCGCGTCTTCACCACCAACCGCGAACCCCGCCACCCCAAGGATTTCGACCGCCGCTGTTTCTCCACATACGGCTTTAATACCCGGTACACCGTCGCCCGACTCGGATAATCTGCTTCCTCTCGCTCCCCAGCTCGCACTTGCACCCGCACGGCTACCTGCGCCGGACTCATCGACCGGCTCCCCCGATTCCCCGCTCGATACGTTTTGACAATAAACTCCTGCCACTCCGGGCTGATTCTGATCGTCCCCTGATCCGATCGCGCCTGAGTCCTCAACCCTGCAACTCCATCCTCCCGCCACCGTTTCACCAGCCGCTGCACACTCCGCACGGTGACGCCTAATTCCTCGGCGGCTTGTGCCTGCACCTGCCCGTATCGGCTCGTTCCTTCTGCCACTAATAACCGTTGGATCACGCCCATCCGCTGCTGCACCTCAGCGGGCAACGCCACCGCCACAATCTCCCATTCTCCGCTCTCCTCGTCCTGCCGCAACACCGTCTCCACTACAGCTTCTGGGGCTGTCTTTGCTTCGGGTTCTCTCCCGGCGGGCTTCCCTTCTTCTCCCGTCTTTCCCATGCCGACCTCAATTTACCTGCGACATCGATCGTGAGACGCTAACTATCCCCATTTAATCATAAATCTCACGCTCGCTCAGAACTCCCTTGCTCTGCTCTCTCACCCTATTACCCAAAAACGACAAAAAGCGTGAGATAATCATCCCTAAAACAAGACGACATTTAACGTGAGACACATACAACACACCATACTACATCACTCAAACCCCTATACGGTAAGCCTTCTAACCTCTCTTGCTACCCGACATCTAACGTGAGATCAACGACAAATAACGTGAGACGCGACACCAAGAACGACTGTATGTTCTTCGCGCTGGAACACTTCGACAAGCTTGAGAAGCAGGATGTTCACCATCTTCACATCGTCGTTTCAACGGTTCGACCTGATGGAAGTCGAGTCAGCGATAGCTTTGAGCAGCTACGCCTGAAGAAAATTGAACGATCGATCGAGTTAGAGCTGGGGTTACAATATTGCCCTGCCCGCGAGAAGGGTGAGCGACGCAATCTGACGACCGGGGAAGCACGTCAGGAAGAACGCACCGGGCAGCCATGCCTTAAACGACAACTGTGGCAGGCGATCGACCAGGCAACAGCAGACCACCCTATGATGGCAGTTGCTCTAATGCGAGTTAAGGCAGCAGGCTTTGAAGTTCGATTTGCCGAACATGCAGATGGCGGAAAAGGGATTAGTTTTGGAGCGGAGGAACGATATTTTCGGGGAGGGAGGCTGGGCGATCGGTACTCCTTCAATGGCTTGCAGAAGTACGCCGGGGTAAGCTATCACCCTCAGAAGGACGATTCCCTATTGCGGCAATTAGAGCAGATGAGCCAGCAGCAGTGCCAGCAGCAGCTTCAGACGATCGCACAGGAGCAGCGCGAACGGGAGCGTCAGGAACAAGAGCAGCAACGACTGGAAGAACTCCGGCGGCAGCAAACTCAGCACGAGCAGGAACGGCTGGAGCGGGAACGATTGGAACAACAACAACAGGCGGAAGCCGAGCAGTTGGCAAAATTTCAGCAAGAACAGGATCAATGGATCGATGAGATTGTCCCTACGGCGATCGAAGCGGTGCGCTGGAATAAACGAAATCCGAAGTTTGTCCACCGCATTAACGAGTCCCAGATTGAAATCTCTGGATCTGCTTACTGGGCACGCTGGAATCATGAAACAAGGCAACTCGACTATTATCGACGCGCCGATGGGCAACACTTGTTTACTGCAATGCGGGAAGCGGACCAGGATTCCTGGACATTCCAGCAGACCAGTGACCTGACCCAGGCAGATCTCGATTTCCATCGTCAGGCGGCAACAAGATTGGCTGAGCTTTATGAGGCGATCGAGGTAGAGACCAATGAGGCGGAGGAAGAGGAAGAGGAAGAGGAAGAGGAGGAACGCGAGCGTTAATTCCCTGGTACTCGAATCTGTCCATGTCGCTCAATATGCTCCACGACAATGCGGCTGTACACCCCACCCCGCAATCGCTCTAGATTCCCGACCAGAATGAGGCTCTCGATCGCCCGGCTAACACCAACATTCAACAGGTTGGGTCCACGGTTCAGGAACATTAAAGTGTCTGAAGGCTGGCTCTGACGGGTTGATAACAGAACAATTGCCTTTTCACCACCTTGA
The DNA here is from genome assembly GCF_039962475.1 of Leptolyngbya sp. GB1-A1. NCBI lineage: Bacteria > Bacillati > Cyanobacteriota > Cyanophyceae > Leptolyngbyales > Leptolyngbyaceae > Leptolyngbya > Leptolyngbya sp. GB1-A1. Next base: position 8,562 of record NZ_JAMPLI010000026.1, read on the forward strand.
AAGGTGTGGATCGTGTTCGTATTGTCCTCGTTGCAGTCAGGATATTCCGCTTGCAATGCACGCCTGAGGGCATTGGCTTGTTTTCGATAGGGCGATAAAACTCCAATTGATTTCTCAACATTTTTCGAGCCGAAGCTGTAGCCATGTGAGTACAAAATCCTCACCCATTCAACTACTGCCTCAATCTCGCCAAAATTAACCATATTTTCTTGGCTGCCTCGAATATCCGTTGCAATCAGGTGAGTCCCTAAAACAGGTGTAATTGGACGTGTTTTGATCACTAAGCCATATTCACCAAGAGCGTTAGAAATGGCGGCGATCGGCGGTGAGCAACGAAAATGATCAATTAAAACAATGCCTTTTCCCTTTCCAAAGCAAGTTCCCTGAACTCCGGCAGCTCGCTGGTAAGCACTCGTCGCTTCATAGGCACTGGGACTGTAAAGATCGTAATTCTCATCGGTTAAGCCCTGAGCTACAAAGGCTGTTTCATAGTACCTCTCTACCATTTCCTTACTCAGGTTCATCACCGGCTGCAATTGCAGAGGGTCGCCCACGACTAGAGCTTTCTTAGCACGGACCAAAGCAGGGAAGAGCTGGTGAATTCCAGTCGTTCCCGCCTCATCTGCAAAAACGTAGGCAAGTGATCCACTATCAGGAAAAGGAAGAAGGTTGCGAATTGAGTTCAGAGTAGAAGTAAGGATTGGAAATACCAGACTCAAATTGCGATAAAGTTCGCGCCAGCCACCCGATAGCCTACGGTAAACTGTTCCGTCCTGGTTATCAGGGTCGATGATACTGGCATACAAATCAAGCGATTGCAGCACTGTCTGCTTTCTCTAACCACCCAGCAAGAAATCCAGGCTCGATGTCAGGAAGAGATTGCCCTCCTAGAAGAAGGGTATTCCAAAGAAACGGTTGCTAAAACGCGGCTCAACCAATAGCAACAATGATACAGCAGGCACTAGCTCAGAAGCAGAACATATCCAGAGAGTGATCAGCGACGGGGACGTAGGGGCGTTTAAAGGCGGATGCGGTTTTCGCTTTCGGCTCTGACTGAAGCTTGAGTGATTACCATTGGCAAACAAACTGCCACACCGATCTCAGGACTGCATCAATTCTCAACACTGAAAACAGATTCTACACAAAGTAGGCCCTTCGATCAGCTTGCCACTACGCAACGCAGCGCGAGCACCTCTGGTCAAGAGGTTTATTATCTTTGCCCAAAACCAGGTCGCCCTACTGCTACTTCTGCCTACTCCACCATGCAAGCTTGCACTGGGAAACGCATCAGGGCGATCGGCTTGCTGTTGCGGCAGCGTGTGCCGACAAGCCGGTCACCTATCTCGAATCCCTATCTGCGCGTCTCAACCGCCAAAACTATCTGACAAAAATTGCAGAATCAGCTGAATGAAGAGTAGGCAGTTGCAATCGGATTGAGGAGTTTACTGTTACAAATTAGATAAGATGTCCGGAGTAAGAAGCACACTGAGGGTTATAGGTAATCAGGAATTTATCTGAGATTTTCTTGTTAATTGCTTCACACCTCAACGGTAAGTGTAATGTTGAAATGTTCAGAATGAAATCAAAATTCTTCTGCTGTTTTTTATCTAGCTTACTAAGCTTGATTCTTGTTGCTTTGGTACAACCTGCTAAAGCTGTTTATTATTCAGTAAACGTAATTCAAACTCGAGGACAGCCTACGGTTGTTCTCATAAACGACAATGAATATGGCGGTAGACAATCATTTGCTCTAGGCTGCCCTGAGCTGGCAAACCTATGGGCATCTTATGTTTATACCTCTGATGGAGTGTACCTGGGACGTGGTGTAAGAAATGTTTCTGCAAGTACCTTTTCTCAAGAACTGGAACGATACCCAGTTGTTGCTGATCTTCCATGTGACGGTAGCATTCAACGATACGCACCAGCAGGTGAGCCCGGTGCTGTAGCTATTTTGCACAGGAATGGTCAGTATTATAGACACTATGTTGACCGTCCTGAATGGTTTACAGCACTCAATACAAGGAATCGTACTGAACTCTCAGCGCAAGCCTTCAGAGATATGTTTCCAAATCGAGGTGTAGATTTCCACGGACCCAGAGTGTGTCAAAGGGATTGCCCCAGAAGTAGATAGTTATAGCAGAAGACAATCACCGTTGCTACATCCCAACAAGCTCTTTGTATCGAACTGCAACCTGCTAGTGCAGTACCGAGGTTATTCACAGCTCATGTTAGGACAGTCCTCCTCAATAATCGCGATCGTATTGGTTTCTCACCTCCATACTGTGATTATCGCAGTTCTATCCTCAGCCTCATGTCTGTCCAGCTTAGCTAGCGTCACCGATCGAGGATTAACATCACTCAAATCTGCTGTCGCGTTCAAACTCCATTAGCAGAGGTAATGTAGCGACGGATCGCGGTCACCGATCGGGGGTAAGGCAACGATTCTGACGATAAAGGGTCATCTTGACTGGAAGCCTTCTACTGTTTCACTCTTGATCGTCACGACAAATTTAGCTAACTCCTACCCAGACAAACTTTTAATACGGAATCCGGATCGTAAAGTGACACTATTTTATGCCTCCTTCCACCAGTGAAACAGTGTGTGCTGACGAGTGACCTCCGGCATTGCTGAAAGGATGTTACAACGAGATGCTAAAGTTTCTTCGAGTGCATCTAAGTCCTCAAACTTGCGGTTGACTAAGGGTTCGTCACTCAATTGCCATAAATGTTCAGCCGGCTGTAACTCGGGAGAATAGGGAGGCAGGAATTCCAGGTGAATCCCTGGTGGCACAACCACTTTCTTGGCTCGATGCCATCCCGCTCCGTCAATCACCAGTAAGACTTGTTTGCTGGTTCCTGCTCCCACCGCTTCGGCAAACTCCTGCAAGGCTCGATTAAACCAGTCCACACTTACTCTGGGTAGGATGAACCACTGGGTCAATCCCGTGTGCGGACAAACAAACGCATACAGGTAAAGCCATTGATAGCGATGATGCACACTGGCAATTGGGCGTTGTCCTCGCTTCGACCAGATTTTGCGAATAATCGGTTTGAGTCCCAGACGATGTTCATCAAATGCCCACACTTCTACTTGAGCAGTCGGATAGGCTTGTCTCAGTTGCTCGACTCGTTGGGGTAAGTTTTTTTAAAGGCAGTTTGCGCCTCCTCATTAGCGTTTGCATGACGAGGACGAGGGCGTTGCCCGCTGTAGTTGAGCCGTTGCAAGTAATCCCAGCCTCGTTGTGAGTGAACTTGCGCTCGTCCTGTTTTCCTGGCAATCCATTGCGCCACTTTCGGTCCACTCCATAGCCCACCATCGGCAGGAGGAGCTTGTAACGCTTGATCGAGTTCTGCTTGTTGATCTGCACTCAATAGCGCTCGACTGCTCATCTGCCGTCCTCGCCGTTGGTTCATGATCGTTCCAACACCGTCTTGGTTGTAAGCGTAAACAACTTTACGAGCGTAGGAATAGCTCACGCCTACACTTGCAGCAGCATCAAGGAGATACCACTGCTGTGAGACCAGCCATAGCAAGTGCCAGCGTCTTGACTCAACTGGGTCGGTGCTACTTTGGTAGCGAGCTTTCAGTTCCTCGCTACTGAGGTGATTTTCGAGTGTAATTGTGCGTCCCATTCTCCCATTCTATAGCGTTACTCTATAACCGGATTCCGTATAACACAGAGCGGAACTGGCTCCACAAGCGGTTCGGAATCGCAAACAGGAGGAAGTGGTCGGGACAAGACAGGCTGAAATTGACGCTCACCACCGCAAACACCAGATTGACCCGGACAAACACAACTACAAGCACCGGGGCAAAGTGCGATTGAAGGAGAGCGTCAACCGGAGCAAGCCATTACTGATACCAAATCGTGCATTTATTTTTGTCTTCGCCGATTCGCTGCTCCTCGGTTTTGTGGCACTGCCGAAGCCGCTTCTGGTTGTCTTTTGTAAACCATAGCCCCGTAAACCAATCAAAAGTAGCGGCACCGCCAAAACTCTGATCCCACTGCTGCTGGTTGCCTTCCCAGCCAAGCTTGTAGCCTAAACCACCAGCCAGGGCAACACAAACCATTATTCCTGCCAATCCATAAGCTAGAGACTTCCAGAAGGTTTGGCGATCGAGGTCATCGATATAGGTTTTGCGAGCCGTTTGCCATGCGTCAACCTGTTGCTTATGGAGTTCTTCGTTGACCTTTGAGGCAGTAGCACGAGACTGCGCCTCTGAGGTAGTCTTAATCTGGCTATACGATTCCTTAATCGCGTCTGTGATTGCAGTCTTTTCAGATTGCAGCTTAGCGACCAAAGTTTTGATTTGAGTCTCGATCGAATTAGAGTGTGTGGTGATTTGATCTAACGATTGCTGGGAGGCATCATCCATTTTGTTTGGAATGTCCTGCAATAGCAGCAGGTAGTATTGCAAAACGATCAGCAACAAAAACAGCCGATCGTCGGGGCGAATTCCCAGTTCCAGCGAAAGTCGTTGAACCTGCTCCCGCTGCTCTGGAGTTAACAGTCTGAGCAGGCGATCGAGCGAGCTATCACCGCCCCCCTTGCCCTGGTGTGAGAGTGTCATGTTATTACCTTAACCCCAGATATTGAGCCATCCCTGCCTGCTCGATCGATTCCTCAAAATCATCAAGGAAGCCTTCGATCCTCATCCGGTCAGCAAAATCAAACTTGGGTGATTCCAGTGCTGCAGTGAATGATAGGCTTTCTTCCTCCAATAGATCGATCGTGTCATCAGGCAAGTCAGGTAGGTGAACCACCGCACCACCACAGGACAGCAATTTGTCACGAGTGAGGGAGTTGTCAAACCGCTTGAACTTTTCCGGCTCTCCATTAAACAAATTTTTGCAGGCGATATGCTGTGCCTCCGTGCCGCAGAAATCCAGTAAGTAGGATAACGACTGCACCGACTCTTTTACCCGGCTAAGTACCGAGACAAGGGTGATTGTGTACCCTTCCCGCTTCGCCAACTTAAACAACTTCATTTTCTTAGCAAACACCTCGAACGAATCCCCCGCACCCGCCGGAAGATCGACCAACAGCACGCTTGCACTAGACTGAAAGGCATTGATAAGGTTATCACCCCCAGTCGGTTGAGCCAGGTTGATTTGTTGAACGCCCTCTGAAAATGCTTTGTTGCAATACCGATATAGCTGCGAGTTGCGGTTGTCAGCATCGAACGCTCGTGTAGCAATCCCCTTGCGAATCAACAAAGCGGCAAGGGCACGCGCACAGGTGCTTTTTCCCGTGCCCCCTTTATCTCCTGTAATGAATATCAAAACTTTTCCTAACAGCACCACTCCTGCTGAGGACACATTCACCTCAAGGTCGATCGGATCGGGCTGGAGCTTCGGGGACATAGGCAATTCCTTTGATTAACAGCAAGGGTCAGAGGCGTTTATCGTCAATCTCTTTAACAATGCCTTTTTCGTCAGTTCCTGTTACACGGAACTCAAACTGTGCCTCTGATTCAGTTGTAGCGAGCGGCATAGCGATTGGGGGCTGGGACATAGGATCAGATGTACTTTGTAATGATTGTTTATTTTCCTTGCTCGAACCATTTACTGGCTCTGTTGAAGATTGCTTTGTCTCCGGCTCCGACACGGAAGCGGCTTCTCCCTGCCCTTGCCCTTTCTTGCGGCTTTTCGTATGCGTCGTTTCTGCACCTTGCGGCTTGGCTGTACGGGGTTTGGGGTCACGCATATAAATCTTGAGTGTATTCTCTGCGATATCCACCTCCCGTTTCTTGAAAATCTCGATAATCTCAGCGAGCGAATAGCCTGCCTTTCTTGCCGCCTCGATTTGAGGAGACAAATCTCGCACCAAATCGCGGAGGGGAATCCTTTTTGGCTTTGCGGCTAATGCCTTTAAATCCGCATCCAAAGCTTGCTTCGTTTCTTCGGTGTAGCCCTCAATTGTCTTGCTTCCCATAATGTGCCTCCTCCAATGACTCAAGCGTTGAAGCATAAAAACTTGCACTGCTCATCTTCTTGTACCTAACGCACTGATATTGCAGCCGGGGGCGTTTGTTACGAATCTTGATTCCTTCAAGCTGGGCAAAGCTGCCAGGATGAAGTCATGCTGAAGAAATCGACCACTTAAACTCACGACGGTTAGCAAGCGAGAGCTAGACGGCTTTTATGGCTGATACTGAGCAAGACGCATTAGATACACTGGACGCTGCACTGGCAGCACTACTGGCAAATCCTCGATCGCACGAGAAACGCACAATATCCTGGCGTTGCTATGTGAATCCCCTTGAAAATGAATACCTGCAAAAGCTGACCGAGGGCGTGAGAGATCGGGGACGCTGGCAACGAGAACGGCTGCTAGGAATACCATTACCCCGAACGCGAGGCAAAATTCCCTCAGTGAATCGGCAAGCCTATCTCCAGATCGTGCATTGCCGTAGCGGTATCAATCAGATTGCTAGAGCGATGAACGCTGCACAAAAGCAGGGGCAATCGCTGCCGGTCGATGGAACAACCCTGGAACAGTTGCGGCAGCTTGAGGTGCGATTAATTGAGATTCAACGGAGCCTAACTCAGCTTGCGAGCGAAGGGCAGGAGGATATTTAGTGGTGATTGGCAAGGTCATTGTCACAAATTCTTTCTACAGCACGACTGATTATGTACTGCGGCAAGAGCAATCAGAAATTATCGCAGGCAATATGACCGGGCAAACAATTGGAGAACTGGTCAGAGAATTTGGGATATCCCGTGGGATAAATCCAGACTTACAGCACCCCTGCTACCACTGTCCAATCAGCATTTCTCCCAGAGATGAGAACCTGAGTCATGAGCAAATTGAGCGGATATCAGAGCGATATATTGCGGGTATGGTGGTGAGCGATCGCAACCCGGAATTGCTGAAGCAAGAAGATAAAGCTCCCTATAAACAGGCGGTCGATCAGTTCCTCGAAGATGGAGAGCTTAACCGCTATCAATGGTTCACGGCTGAGCATTATCACCAGAAAGAGCGGCATATTCATATTGTTTGGTCGCGTATCGACCAGGAAACGGGCAACGCTGTTGGCTCCTGGCAAGACCGCATCAGAAGCCAGCGCATCCTGAGAGAAATTGAAAAGGAGGAAGGGCTGGAGCAGGTACTGTGCAGTTGGGAAGTGGGCAGAAAGGCAATTACCAGGAGACAGCAAGAAACTTGGGATCAGACGGGCAAGCCTCCAGCACGGGTAATCGCTCAGAACGCTGTGGATGAGGTAGGGCAACCCGATATTTCTTTTGCTCAATTTCAAACAGAACTGGCGCAACGGGGCGTAACCTGCGAGCTGGTCTATCGCCAGAACAAACCGGTAGGCGTGAAATATGAGGCAGACGGAGTATGGATGCGTGGCGCTGACTTGGGCAGCAACTACAGTTTGCCAGGATTGAAGCGGCGGGGCATTTACCAACAGGAGCAAGAACAGCAGCCACAGCAAATTGCACAGCAGCCGATCGCCCCAGCAGAGTCACCACGACTAGAGGAACGGAAGGGCTGGGACAAGCTGCGGCAGATTTTTAGCTTTGAACCCGATCGCGCTGAAATACAGACTGGATATGTTGGGCAGATTGCACCTCAACTTCAGGAGATATGGAATCGTGAGGCAGCGCAACAGCCAGAGATACAAGCTGTAAGCTTTGAGGATTATCAAATCCGGCTCAACCATCACCAAAGGCCCGAACTCTATTGCCGCGATCGTCTGGTGCTGGGATATGCAGCGGAGATGCCAAAAAGCTATGGATTGAGTGAGCAGGATTGTTTGATGGTCCAGCAAGCGGCGGAGCTATCCCGCCAGCAGGAACAAGAACGGCTGAAGCAGGCAAAGCCACAAAAAACGATCGACCAAAGCCGATCGCAGGAGCGTGGAGGATTTGAAATGGACTGACGAATAAAGGTAGTTAGGTCCAAGACAGAACTATTGGTACTGTAGCCACCGCTCCGCACTGTCCTCAAACTTTATGGAGGAAACACAACGAAAAACAATAGGTTCTGTGAAAGCTAACTAAGCAGATTGCATTCGGTCCCTAAATTGCAAAAAGGCTCTAATTCGCGCTAAAAGCTCATCAAAATCAATTGGCTTCCGAATAAAGTCATTTGCACCTGAACTTAATCCTTCTGTTGCTTTCGGCTGGTCATGAGCTGTAACCAAAAGAATTGGAACGTAGGGAATATTGTAATTTTGACGGATTCGCTTCGTCACTTCGTAGCCGTTCATGCCTGGCATCATGACATCCAGCAGGATCAGGTCGGGAGGAGTTGATTCTGTTTTTTCTATTGCTAACTGTCCATTATCAGCAAGTTCAACTTCGTACCCTTCTGCTTCTAATACAGTTTGCAATAGGAACAAGTTGTCCATCAAATCATCCACAACGAGAATTCGGTAGTTGGGGTTAGCCACAAGCAGACACAGGTAGGTCAGGTGAGGAGTCGAAGCACATCGTTCCCACTGATCCTTCCCGATAGAAGAGCTTAACAACCTCATCCTTCAGATAGAGAAAGGGAACAACTTTCATTCAACTACTGCGCCAATCTAGGAAGATTAGCAAAGACAACAATCAAGTCATCTGGATTAACGAAACACCTGTTGCTCTCATTATTGAATCTAATAATCGAGTTGGATAACCCGTTGCACCTAAGGCAGATTGTCCAACACCAGGCTTTTCAACTGCTCCGAACTAGAATCAATTTGACGGTTTGCCTGATTGTAAGGCTCTAGAAAATTTTGCTGCCCGATGAGCAAGTACCTACGCAGCCCAGTCTCCCTATCCAGCAGCAGCTTTTGACTCAGGTTGGCTTGCGAGATCACCTCGTTGGTATGGTCTACCTACATCGAAAAACAAAGGAGCCGGGTGATTTGCCAGATGGATACGCCAGATAATAGTAGCAGCAGCACAATCGGCAGAGCAATCGCACGGGTTAGGCGGCGAAATTGAATTTGGGGAGAGGAGAGTAACATAGCCTTATGCTACTGGTTCATCAGTTGCCTGCATCTTTAGTAGCAAAAGATACAGTTAGGGTAGGAACTGGAAGCCGTCAAACCAGTTCGAGGATGGTCGAAATTAGTTGGGCTGCATCAAAATCTTTAGTCAGAAATCGCTCAAATCCAGCTTGCAGCATCCGGTCTGCGGCAACTTCTCTGGTGTAGGAGGTAATCGCAATGGCTGGAAGATGTTGCGTTGTGCCTGACTCTGCTCGACGAATTTCTCTAATTAGCCAGTTCCCATCCCGATCCGGTAGCCTGACATTACATAAAAGAACATCAGGATGAAACTGGCGAAGGCAAGCGATCGCATCTGCTGATTGCGTCACCCATATGATCTCTGCTCCAGCATCACTGAGGATAAACAGCAGTAGGTTTGCCACGTCAAATTCATCTTCTACCAGCAAGCCCCGAATGCCTCTTAAAGGTTGTGCCGGAGGAGCCTGCATCTCCTGAGGAGGGTTCGCTCGGTTTGAATGATGCTTCATGGCTCCGTCCCCCTTTTTTCCCTTACTTCAGCAACTCAGTCAGGGAATTGCGTCTCACCGAGGAAGGAAAAGTGTAAAAAAGCAAACATACGAATGATTCTATCCAGCAAGTTTGCCCTGCTCGACCAAATTCAGAATCTCGTCTACGAGTGCGTCTACATCGACAGGCTTTTGTAGGAAACAGTGAAAGCCACGGGATAAAACCTCATGCGGCTTCTCGCTCAGAGCTGTAACTGCGATCGCAGGCGTAGGGCCGCGCTGATGGGCTTTAAGTTGCCGCACTTGCTGAATTAGCCAGTAGCCATCCTCGTTGGGCATGGCAAGATCACTAATCAGCACATCGGGCTGTAGCTTGACAAAAGCTTTGAGAGCTTGACGAGCAGACGATACAGCATGAGCTTTAATGCCGTAAGCTTTCAACGCGACCGTGAGAAATTCACAAGAGTCCTCATCATCATCGACGACAAGAACTTGTACCTCCTTGAAAGTAGAGCGACTGCTGACGTTCTCCCTCATTGTTAAAGAATATTTAGGGCAATCAAACAGTAATATTCAATACATTTATCAGCAAAACAACGATAGGGTCAGCCGCAAATCTAATTTCTTGCTTAAGAACAGAGGTCTTTGAGAATTCAAGACCTGTGTAGTCGCACTCACTGCAATGTGGGAGGAAATCGGAATTAGTGGAGGCAGCTCCTATCAAAGCTACCCATGACACGAACAGCGGCACAAAAACGCGATCGCCTTCGGGACTTGTGCATTACTGTACTGCAAGCAGTCCAAATTACCTACTTCCTTAGGTAGTTCTTTGACCTTGCTCCTATGCACTGATTGGCAGCTTCAGAGCGCGATGCTCTTCCTGCACAATCAGGTCGGATTGACTTAATAAGACTGTCGTTTCAGCCCCGATTCTGCCCATTGCTGGTTCTGGTCCCATTTCCATCTCAACCAGGTAGAACCAGTTTCCTGCTTCGAGATAATAGCTTTTAATGGTTCCACTGCCGCCGATGAAGCTAACCGTTTGCCCTTTGCGGAAGCGAGGCACCATCGCGATCGTTGCCGACATAATCATCCTGCTGCGAATTCTTTGAGTGGTGTGCCGTTTATCCTACAAAGACTCAATAAAATTCACGCTCTACCAGGAGTGTCAGATTGAGGCAGGGATCGTATGACTGGGGGAAGAAGTTTACGATAAGGTCAGAGTGAATTAGCATTACAGTCAACATTTCTGTCTCTGGGGTTAGCTTGTTTAAGCTTGAGAATCAGCCCCACTTCGCTATTTGTTGAGGTACAGCAAGGAAAGAGCAGGCTCGCTAAGTCCCGTCTCAAGAGGCTTTTACAGATCGTAGAAACATGGTAAGGAGTCTTAACATACCAGTGTTTTTGTTTCTAGAGCCTGTCCTGATTGACGTTTCAATTAACCTATGTCTGACACACTGCCACCCCAGTTACTCACTCCTCCTGTTCCTGCAAATGAGACTGAGCGGCTGGCAGCGTTGTATCGCTATAAAATTCTGGACACCCCGCCTGAAGCAGCGTTCGATCGCATCACTAAGTTAGCAGCCCGGCTGTTTAACGTGCCGATCGCCCTTATTTCACTGGTTGATGAATCAAGAGCCTGGTTTAAGTCTTGCATCGGGTTTAGCGCGAGCGAAGTGCCCCGCGATGCAACGCTTTGCAGTTTTGCAGTATTGACCGATGAGCCGCTAATCGTTCCAGATACGCGGCTTGATGATCGCTTTTCTTGTAATCCGTTTGTCCAGGCTGAACCAGGGGTACGGTTCTATGCAGGTGCGCCCCTGCTGACTCAAAACGGCTTCAATTTAGGAACGCTGTGCCTGCTCGACAGTCAGCCTCGTGACCCATTAACCCCAGAGCAGCAAGCCACACTGATTGATTTGGCAGCAATGGTCGTCGATGAACTGGAACTAAGGCTATCCGCTCAGGAAATTGTCCAAGTCAATGCGGCACTACGGGAAAGCGAGGAATTGAAGCAGCGAATTCTCGAAAGCAGTGATGACTGCATTAAGGTTCTCAATTTCGGGGGTGAAATTGTCTACATCAATACTAGGGGGCTACGTTGTTTAGAAATTGACGATCCAACGCTTGTGCTTAATACGGATTGGATTGAGTTCTGGCAGGGCAAACACCAGGAACAGGCAAAAGCTGCGATCGCTGCTGCTCAAGCCGGCAGGATGAGCCAATTCAAGGGCATTTGTTTCACTCGTAACGGTATCCCTAAATGGTGGGATAGCGTGATTACCCCTGTTCGAGATGCACAAGGACAAGTCATACAACTTGTTGCCATTTCGCGCGATATTACTGAGCAGCAACAGACTGAAAATGAACGCAAACGGGCTGAGGAGCGGCTATCTGCCATCTTCTACCGAGCCGCTGCCGGGCTTTCCGAAGTCTCGCTCACGGGACAGTTTCAACGGGTCAATGACGAGCTGTGCCGCATGTTGGGACGATCACGGGAGGAATTGTTGACGAGTAGTGTCGCGGAGGCTACCTATCTAGAAGATGTCGCGAAGAGCTTAGCAGCGTTTGAAACCCTCATTGAAACGGGAGAGCCAGTTTCACTCGACAAGCGATACCTGCGTCCCGATGGCACAATTGTTTGGGCAAGCAGTAACCTTACCCGCCTCGACGATGAGCAGGGCCGTCCACAAGCGGTCCTCGCAGTCTCGATCGATTTGAGCGATCGCAAGCAGGCAGAGGAAGTGTTGCGCGAGCGTGAACAACGACTGTCTATCGCCACTGAAGCCGCACAATTAGGAATATTCGAGTGGAAAGTGCCAGAAGATGTCACGATCTGGGAGAACGATCGACAGTACGAACTGTTTGGACTCACACCCGCCGATGGTTCAGTTTCTGCTCAAGAATTTTTCGAGAACTACCTGCATCCAGACGATGCCGAAACCCTCAAAGCCAAAATGACGGAGGCAATGCAAACGGGCATTTTATTGCAAGCAAGTTACCGAATTTGTCGTCAGGACGGGGCAACGCGCTGGATCGAGGTCAACGGACAGTTTGAATTTGCTGCCGATGGTTCACCGCTGCGATTCGTTGGCGTGAATGCTGACATTACCGATCGCAAACAAGCTGAAGCCATCATCACCACTGACCTTGAAAATACCCGGCTGTTGCGTGACTTAAGCGCACGACTGGTTGCTGAAGACAACATTCAGGTGCTTTATGACGAAATTGTCTCTGCGGCAATGACTCTGACACAGGCAGATGCGGGTTCAATTCAAGTGCTGGATGAATCAACTCAAGAGCTAGTGCTGCTTGCCACTCGGGGGATCGATCGAACCGTTACCGATCATTTCCAGCGCGTGACTGCTCGTTCAATCACGTCCTGCGGGGTGGTTCTAGCAACAGGAAAGCGCGCCTTTGTGGATTTTGATGTCCCAGAAAGCGAAGACCCGGACGGTTCTCTGCGTCTACATCTAAACGCGGGGTTGCTCTCTGCCCAATCAACTCCGCTGATCAGCCGCTCAGGTAGACGGATTGGGATGGTTTCGACGCATTGGCGCAAACATTACCGACCGAGCGATCGTGAGTTACGGTTTCTCGATTTACTGGCTCGCCAAGCCGCTGATTTGCTTGAGCAGCGACAGACTGCCGCCGAACGGGAACAACTCTTGACCCGCGCGCAGGCTGCACGGGAAGAAGCGCAAGCGGCAAACCGAGTAAAAGATGAATTTCTAGCAGTCCTCTCCCATGAATTGCGATCGCCGCTCAATCCAATTCTGGGCTGGACGCGCCTCTTGCAAAACGGCAAGCTCGATAAAGTTCGTCAACGCCAAGCCCTGGCAACCATCGAACGCAATGCCAAACTCCAAACGCAGCTGATTGAAGATTTGCTCGACATCTCTCGCATCATGCAGGGCAAGTTGAGTTTGACCGTAGCTCCGGTTAGTTTGCCGTCTGTGATTACGGCAGCCGTCGAAACCGTGCGACTGGCAGCAGAAGCGAAGAACATTGAAATCCTGCTGGACCTTGCAACGGTGATGGCACCTGTATCTGGTGATGCCGCTCGCCTCCAGCAGGTCGTGTGGAATTTGCTCAACAATGCCGTTAAATTCACATCAAACGGGGGGCAAGTGACGGTTGAACTGCGGCAACTCGATCAGCTCGCACAAATTCGAGTCATCGACACTGGAAAAGGGATCTCGCCTGACTTTCTCCCTCATGTCTTTGAGTATTTCCGGCAGGCGGACACCACAACTACTCGTAAGTTTGGCGGGTTAGGGTTGGGATTAGCGATCGTGCGGCAAATTGTGGAAATGCACGGAGGGACAGCTTGGGCAGAGAGCGCAGGAGAAGATCAAGGGGCAACCTTCACCGTGCAATTCCCCCTGTCTCAGAAAATCATCTCAATCACGTCTAAACGGGGGCAAAGCCAGCCAGACCCTGAAAACGCATTAAGCAATCTCAGAATTCTCCTGGTCGATGATGACAATGATACGCGCGAGTTTGAGGCATTTGTGCTCACTCAAAGCGGCGCAACGGTGACCGCCGTTGCTTCTGGGTTCGAGGCGTTGCAGGTGTTGAATCAGTTCATCCCAGATGTACTCGTAAGCGATATCGGCATGGCGGAGATGGATGGTTACACGCTGATGCAGCAGATTCGATCGCGCCCCAGCGATCAAGGCGGGGCAATTCCAGCGATTGCGATCACAGCTTATGCTAGAGACGCGGACCAGCAAAAAGCACTCCAGGCAGGGTTCCAGGCACACCTGACTAAGCCTGTAGAACCTCAGGTGTTAATTAGAGCGATCTCATGTCTAATCGCACAAACCGAGTTTCGATCGAATGCCGAAAAGCAATAACAGGGCAACCAGTATTGTTCATAGAACAGGAAGCTAGGTAAAGAGACACACTTTCCCAATGGGCGGTAGAAGCTAGGAGTCCGGCAGCCTGTTTTGCACGAGAACTCATGCCAAACTGACCGTTGCCCTATGAACTGAACGATCGCATTGACAACAGGGCAAAGAACTGCGATCTAAAATCGGTGAGTTTTGTATGAGCGATCGCTTCAGATGCAATGAGTCTGTTGCAGCTCATTATGACAAGGCTAAGGGGAGTCGGAACAGTGGTTCAAATCCAGGTTGGGGACGGGATAAGGACAGCATTAAAGTAATCTTCTCATTACAGAGTGCCAACCCTCGCTCGGAAGGCTGGCACTCTGTAAAATACTTACCCGTTTTTATAGGCAGAGTCTTTATAGAAGCTGACTCTGTTTTAAAAATGTGAGATTTTTTACATCTCTACCAAAAAATCTACCTCGAAGATTCCTTGGGATCAGCCTTCTTAAGGTTTTCTTTAGATTTAATCAGTCTTTTGATGGATGTAAGTTATCAGTTTTGGCTATTGATAAAAATGGCAAAGATAATCCTGCCTGCTTCGTTAAGATTGGAGCTGCTAGAGCAGTTCCAAAAAATCAGTGCCCTGAAGATTGCCTGTCCAGAGCGAGTCGTCGATTCGTCTGATGTGATAGCAAAGGTTGAATTTCATGAAGCCGAAGAAAACTATTGCGATTGTGCCCAGAGTTCCCAAAGTCCACTTACGCAGAGCAACATGACGGCTCCTAAGACTTATGCTCGCGGCATCGTGTCTTGCTCCTGAACCAATTCCGAGATGGGTTTTAGGTGAGGGAGGCGGTAGTGATAGTAATGCATGGGACGCAGCCATGCTTTGTTCAAGTATCCAGAGCGCACTGACTCTGGTGGAGAAAGAAAAGTTTGCAGGCAAGCCGGGTCTTTCAATGCCAAAACCGATTGCCCGTTGAGCAGTATGGTTTCGGTATAAAGTTCCTGGTTCTGGCGATCGAACTGCTCCAAGACTGGATAATCCATTGGCACAAACTCATAAGCCCAGTCATTCTGCTGGAAAATCAAAAACTGCAAGGGGCGTGTCTCTGGGTCAATCTCAGGCTCATTCAGTCCAAGCGTTGTTTCATAAACACCCCAGCAATCTGCTAGATACTTCCCTTTGTTCGTCCTAGACTTCATCGCTGACTTGTAAAGCACCTTGTCGTAGTCATTAGTACTGGTCGCAGTGACAATACAGGTGAATTCTTTCAGTTCCTCGTTCTCGTCCTCATCAAGCTCCTGGTAGTAGCCCACCATCAGCGATCGCACCGCGCTACGGCGCGTCGCGCAGCGACAAGTCGATCGGGCATGACCCTCAAACAGAAAACTGGACTTGTTGATGACCCTCAAAATCCGTCCAAGCTCCTGGTGAGGCTGTGGTGGCTTTCTAGCATAGGTTCTCACCCGGCTATAGTTCAGCAAAGGCTTGAACTGGTCGATATACTGCTTTTCCTGAGAATCTAATTCCCCCAATGAGCAGGGGCGGTAATAGATTTGATAGTTCCGCTTTTTGTTTTGGCGGCTCAGTTGACTATAGCGGTGATGGGATCGTCCACCCCATCGCGTTCTGAGGTTACTTGCTTTGCCGACATACCAGACTTCTCCAGCAGCATCGATCACGGCATAGATTCCAGGTAAATCAGGCAGGTTGCTCCTGCCAGAGAGCGAAACTTTTGACCACTGCTGCCATTCAAGTTGAGGTTGTAGGGGTGGAGTCATGATGAAACCATTTGCAACAAAACATCAGGACAAGCAATCGCAGCTACTCTTCCACCCACCATTGGTACACCACATTCGTCTGAGTTCCCTGCCCTACACTGACTGCCAGGGTTTGCCCCTGATCTCCATAAAACTCAAACCGACACAAGCCCATACCTGTCCCGGCACAATCCACAATCTCCGTATAACCCAGTCTTTGGAAATAAGTGACTCTAGATGACAGTCCAAAAGTATTTAACGCTTGCACGTTGTAGCTTGGACTCCATCCTGCATCCAAAATTAGCTGTCTTGCCTGAGCATAAGACATCCCTTGATGCAGATTTGGAACAGATTGAGCCTGAGCAGGCATTGTCCTCAGTAAAGGAGCAGTGGCAAGAGTGGCAACGATCGAAAGAATTGAAATTCGCATAAATTGCTTCTGGGACAAGCACTTTTATAGAGTGCCCCGGCAAGACAGCAGGGTAACGGGAAGCGTATTGTGGCATGAAGCTCTAGCTGTGTGCCTTTGTAATTGCATCAGATTTTGAGCAGATGCAGCTCAAACGGTATCGTCCATCCACCCGCAATCCGGGCAGTCCTAGTGAACGCGATCGTAGTTAATGGCAAATAGATGTTGGCACTGGGAACACATCCCCATAAACAGGGGATGCCAGAGTAACAGTTCAAGCTGCTGGACTTTAGTCAATCGCTCAACCGGGGAAGCAATCATTTCACCGTTGTACGTGCCAAATTCTTGCGGCTCCCACCAGTCATCCTCCAAGCAGTTCGGATCGGGGTCATGATCCGGGCACTGCTCTAATCCCTCAGCCACTTCATAAGGATGAATGGCACAAAGCAGGTAGGAGCTTTGCGCATTATTTCGGCACAGTTCGCACTGGGGTAAGCGTCGGATGAGGCGATTAGTCATAGGAGCTTACGGCATCCAGCCGCAATCATACTGCTTAATTGCCTGTAACGTCTCTTCCTTCAGTCTTCCACTTATAAAAGCTTGGAGTTGCTGGTGCATCACCAAAAGGTCGTTGCTCTGAAGCCTGCCTGTTCAAAACAAGTCGTCAATTTGTTGGGTATAGCAACGAGCATTCAGTTTCATAGCACTCCACCCATCCATCAAGAATTTCAGAGCATCTGCCATCTGACTGGTAAGGCGCGTCGTGAGCCACAGCCCGATGACCAGGAAAACATCGATCACGAATTGCCCAATAACGAGCATGATAATGAGGCGACGGGTCGGCTTAAACTTCATCAATGCACCTAGCGCTACTTTCCCAAAGTGCCGGGTGACCTCAGTAAATTTCATTGACGGAAATTAGCGGACCTTAATCAGTTCTGCCTAGTATGCTGGATCATCCTTATATATTTGCTCCATCAATAAGTCATCACCGATTACATCATCCCAATCTGGACTAAGACTCCCATATTGCCAAGCCAGAGTATAGTCGCAGAAGATCTGAGTGCGGTAGCAATCGCCGTGCTTAATGCCATTGCTGCCACAATTGGGGCATTTGTGATCAGGCTTAGGAAGAACTGTCATGGCACTATTCGGAACGCTAATTGCAGCGTACGACAGTTCGTGGCAAGGGTAATTCGGACTTTCAGGCAGTTTTTAGCTTGCTCGACAATTTCAAGTGATCACCGAAGATGAAGAACCCGCTTCCGTGTTACTCGATCGCATCCGGGCAGAGCAACAAGCACAGGCAGACAAAAAGAGTGGGGAAGAAAGAGACAAATAGAGGAAGGAAAGCAGCGACTAGCCAGACCTACCAAGAGTGGGATAGGGCGGTCGTCAACACATTCGTTTTCCCTGTTAATCACTGCTTGCAGTTAACCTATCTAACTCATCTAGCAACTTTGTAATCCGATCGCACTTCTTACGATCGTTCCAAATTTTATTCTTTTTCAGTCGTTTAGTAATCTCATCCATACGGCTAGCCAAAGCCTTTTCTGGTGCTGCTGGCTCAGAATCTACTTTCGATTCCTTAATCCTTGCCTTAATTTCGTTTAGAGAAAGACCTTGAGCAATCGCCTGCTCCAGCAACTCATCTCGATACTGTTCATCCTTCACGCGAGCAATAGCACGCGCTTTGGTATATTCCAGCTTTCCTTCGCGTAGGGCATCTAAGACATTAGGAGGTAAATTGAGAAGGGGTAAGCGGCTGCTACGAAAAGATTCAAGGTTAAATCGCCCTAGTTCAGCTAGATAAGATTCCACCTTTTCTAGCTGAAGGGAAACGTTTTCCTTCAACTCCTGACCTCGGCTCTTTGCATTTGCTGCCTGGTAAATGACAGACTTCACTTCTTCTGTACTGGTATCGAGGGCAATTGCTAATAACTCCAAAACTGCCTCAGTTTCCTCGATCGGGTTTAGATCATCCCGCTGAAGGTTCTCCATTAAGGCAATCTGAAGAGCCTCCTGGTCAGAAAACTTCCGTGAGACGATCGGAATTTCAGTTAGTCCGACTTCCTGGGCTGCTCGAAACCGACGCTCCCCAGCAATAAGCTCATAACTGCCGTCCTGCAAGGGACGAACTAAAACTGGCTCTAGAATTCCATGCGTTCTGACTGAGGCTACAAGCTGTGCCATTTTTTCGGGGTCGAAATAACGTCGTGGCTGTCGTTTGGCAGGTAGCTCAATAGCCGTTAGAGCAACAGTCGTAGAAGGCTGCTCTGCTTGAACACTACCTGGATCAGCCATAAAACGCTTTATAACGGCATCACTCAGGCTCTTACGCTCCTTAGCCATTGAGCACCTCCATCGCCTGCTTAAACAAACCCTCTAACTCACGTCTTGCTGTTCCTGCTGGTGTGCCGGTCATATCAAAGACGGTCGCCCCTTGCCCAAACGAATCAGTAATGACTTGACGCTGATGAATGATTGTCGTCAGGAAATCTACGTCTTCAACCTGCTGCAAAACAGCGAACGCCTCATCTTTCAGCTTGGTTCCCTTGATTGCCTTATTGAGAAACAAAGCGGTTTTAGGCAATCCACCTCGAATGGCTTTCGCCTGCCGCACCAAACGGACAGTATCCGAGGCACTAGCTAAATCCACGCCAGCCGGTTGACAAGGAATTAATGCTAAGTCAGCCCAGAGTAGAAGTGCCCTGGTTGTCTCGCTGAGAGTAGCGGGTCCATCAACCAATAACCATTCATACTCTTCTGCAAGTTGGGGCAACTGGTCTAAAAGCTCATCAGGATCTTGTAAGACCCGGAAAGGAATTTCGTATTCTAGGGACTCTAGCCAAATAGAGGAAGTTTTCTGTCCGTCTGCATCTACAACTAAAATTGGCTTCTTCTGCCGATGCAGCCAACGGGCTAGATGGACAGCAATAGTAGACTTCCCCGCTCCCCCTTTCTGATTGACAACAGCGATCGTAGGCATGAAGGAATGTAGAACAACAGGAATAAGTTTATGCCAATTCAGGTGAAGGGAAACGTTTTCCTTCACCCGGAATTAGCGTAAAACAGCACACTGATGCTTTGAGTAGTATTTGCAGTCCCGGCACTTGGTAAACACGGGGGACACCTTGGGAAAACGATAGCTGTCAATCCAGTCGTCGCTCAATCAGCTTTGCCCAGTATTCGGGGTCGGAGTCATAAACCTGCTTCAGTAGCTCCTCATCATCCACGTAGTCCTCCCATGCCGGGGCATTTGGGTCATGTGCCCAGATGTGACCGCATTCGCCACAGGAGTAATAGCGAAAGGCTTCATCGAATTTAAGGTAGTTGCCGCTACAGTGGGGGCACTCGCTGTGGCGGGGTTGTAGGGGTAAATTGCTTGGAGTCGTCATAGCTCTTAGCTAAAATTTTTCATCAATGTATCGGCTTAAGCTGAACTCATAATTACGCGATAACAGAACTACGTGGTTCTGGATAAGCAAACTTAGCGACCGATAAAGCAAGCTGAAATCCAGCCTGTCTGCCCTGCTTGAGTTCGATTTAGGGCGGCGGGGTTGGCGCTGGGGAAAAGGGGTTTGGGGGCGATCGCCTCATACCAAAATTCCCCATCTCCAATTGCAGTTCTGCCAGTTAGCGCGACCACCTCACCCTGCGCGACCACACCTAACACCGCACCAGGAGCAAGACTGGGAATCGATCGAAAGTTGGCATTTTCGGGTTGTCCGTTGCAGGTGGCGATCGTTTTCAAGTTGGCTTGAGCAATGGAAGAGGACGAAGCAGTGGGGACAGCCGGAGCAACTGGGGAAGTTGGTGCTGCCGGAGTAAGCGGTACTGATGTGGCAGGTTGAACAGGTGCTGCCGGAGTAGGGGCAGTTGGGCTAGGAGCCATCGTAGTGAGTTGAGCGATCGTGGCTACCTGATAAGTTTGGCGAACCGGAACTGCATTTGATCGTTGCCAGAAAGCGATATTGCTTAATGCCAAGCTTGATAGCCCACTTAGGAAAACAATTTTGCTCAATTTCATGATTATTCTCCTCCAATTAACTCATCAAAAGTCTTCAAATCATTCACATCATCACCCCAAGATCTACCCGGAAGTTTGCGACCGTTCTCATACAAAATCTTGCGGAATTTCCATTTAGCAACAATGTATCGAGTGCTGGTTCCTGACTTCGGCACTCCCCAAACTTTGCTAATCACTTTGCTTTGACTTTGAAGCCGGTCGTATTCCTCTAGCACCTGCCGCACCAGATTTTCAGAAATGCCGGGTGCGAGGGGGTTTTCAGGTGCTGCACCCGCACCCGGCTCCGTAGGGTGCGATCCTGTGAAGTCCAGGTGCAGCATCTCTTCTAATCGCCGCACCTTATCAGGTGCAGGAGAAGTGCGATCGGGTAATGCACCGGATTCCGCACCACCCGCGCCTAAATCCGCACCCAAAGTTTCTGTATTTTGCACTGATTCTGCACCTTCATCAAAATTGAATCCTGATGCTTCATTTTCCAGATAGTCACTGTCATCTTCATTGTCTAAATCCGTAGCATCTAAAAGCGGAATTGTGTAGCTGGAAATATAAGAATCCGGAGCAGGCATTTGAGCAAAATAAGGTTGTTCATTGGGCAAAGCAAACAAACCATAGTATTTGTATTGCTTGTTCTTTGTTCTGAAGTACCGCTCTCTTCTCAGGCGGTATTCGCCTTCCATCTCTGTTTTTTCTGTGCCTTTACAGCGATAGTTAATCCCGACTGAAATTGCACCGCCCATGAAGATCAATCCCAGGTTTTCCAAGTCAACCACGTTGATTTTGAGCTGGTTTGCCATCAAGTTCTGTCCGGCAATCAGCGTCAGCACTCCCAGCTCTGCACCCATCCGCCATAGGCGGGATAAATAGGTAGAAACAGCAAACCGAGACGGAAAATCGTTATCCTTCAGCCACTCAATCAAGTCCGGGTCGATCGGCTGATTAAACAGGCTGATAACTTCGTTGATCTCATCGAAGAAGTAGATGCGCTGATCGTGGCTGAAGTCTCGCAGGGGGCGATCGGTGCGGTAGTCTGAATCGCGCAAATCAATCCGACGCTGGACTTCGTTCGCGGCATCCCTCAGCCCCTTCAGACACTCTTTCGCTCCCAGGTAACGCGGCTTCAGTACTTTCAGAGCCGTTGAAAGTTTGGCATCTCCGACAATCAGTTGAGCATTGCCGCTCATCCGATCCTGCATCACTCCCAGAATGTTGTTGATCGTGACCGTTTTACCCATCCGTGTGGGTCCAAACAGCCCAATGTGGTAGCAGCTTTCGATGAACTGCTCGAAGTGTTCAACTGGCGGCTCTGCAATCACATCCTTTTGGCGGCGGGTTTCGGCTTCCCAATCAACCCCAGAGGTATCGATCGTCAACTGAAGCTGACGGTGCTTGATCTCCAGTTCCGGCATTGACTTGCAACCCCGCACCACCCCCTTAATGCCTTCCTTGACTCGCTCTAGCCGCTTGTAGGCATCAATCAGGCTTTCGGCATACTTGTTGTCCTTGTTCCTGCCAGGGGCGATCGGCAACACGGCAAAGGTGAGGCGGAATTTGTGTTTGTTGTAAGGAACAACCTGGGGTGATTTGACGATGATGCCATGTTCAAACAGGTAGGTGATGACACAATCGGCAAGCAGTTCCTCCGGCGATGCCCCTTTGCAGTATTCGGGCTGGTGCAGCTCGTAGATGTAGAGCCGTTGCGATTCGATCGTGTCTTCCAGGTCTGCAATCAGCTTCCTGTAGTCGTCGATGCGCTTCTGATTCAAGGCAGCCATTGCGTCAAACTGTCGCTCAAACTCAGCGATCATCGCCTGCCGTTGCTCCTCCAAACTGGCTTCCAGTTTCGCGGCACGGAGATTGATTTGCTCCTGCTGTTCCTGGCGATCCGCTTCCAGTTCAAGCGACTGCTGTTCTGCCCATTCGTGAATCAGGTCGCGCTCTGCCCTCAATTGATTTTTTGAGGCTTCGAGTTCAGCCACTTGAATTTCGAGGTTGTCCCATTGCCGCTGCCAGGACTGGGTGAGGTACTGCTTTTCAGTTTCGGCTTGGATTTGAGCGTCAGCAAGTGCCTGCCGAAGGTTAAGCAGTTCAAGTTCTCTTCGCTGAAACAGAGCCGCGTAATGGTCGATCGTTGCCTGCACCTGCTGTTGGGTGTGGGCATCATAGAACTGCTGGATCTCCCATTGCTTCTGCTGAAGGGCGAGCTGGTGAGATTCCTGTAATCGGCTCATTTGGAACTGGTGTAAAGCGGTAGCTTCTGCGATCGGGTCGTAAATCTCGACCTCCGGGTCACGGTAAAGGGCGACGATCGCGCAAGCGGCTCCACCAACACGGATTGCCCAAAACAGCGTAGCCAGAAGCGGCTGAGGCGGTCGATAGCCAAAGGTGAGGGTGCTACAGGTCGCCAAGACAAGGAGCCACAAGCGCGGCTTCACTTGGTGCGTTGGACGGGCGGCAAGGGGGCGAAAGGGGTTATCGGTGGGGATAATGCGGGAATAGGAAGTCATGGGCTGCGCCTGTGAAGCGGAGGGGCAGGAGTGAGGGACGGGAAAAGGGGTTAGAACAGACCTAAGAGGATACCGATCGCACCCATGATGAGGGGCAGGGTTTGATCGACTCGCAGCAGGGTGGTTTGCAGGTCGTGTCGGTCGTTGGGGGACAAATCAAGCTCATGCTCCACAAGCTCGGTTTGAACCAGATAGGAGAAGCTTTCAGCGTCCTTCTGGAGGCTTTTTGCCGCTTTGATCTGACGGCGGCGGAGCCGTTTCAGCCACTTGATCCAGGCGGACAGCCCAAACACCAGGGCAATCAGGGCAGCGATCGTTGTCACCCCCTGTGGAATCTGGGGGATGAGCCAGAGGGCTTTGAGCAATTGGGCGACGGCTCCAGCGACCAAGAGGGCGGTTAAGCCTACGGCAATGCGTTGTTCCATTGCAGGGATTCCTCCTGACCGCCCCAAGCGGAGCGGCATCAACGATAGAGGGCTAGTTCAG
The DNA here is from genome assembly GCF_039962475.1 of Leptolyngbya sp. GB1-A1. Classification (NCBI taxonomy): domain Bacteria; kingdom Bacillati; phylum Cyanobacteriota; class Cyanophyceae; order Leptolyngbyales; family Leptolyngbyaceae; genus Leptolyngbya; species Leptolyngbya sp. GB1-A1. Next base: position 32,043 of record NZ_JAMPLI010000026.1, read on the forward strand.
GTCTGCACCTGAAAAGCTAAACGAGCGGGGCAGTCCCACGCGAATCTCCTTCGCCTTGAACTCGGCGCGGCGATCGTCGTTGTTGAACGTCGATTCACCCAGCGTCAAATCCAGTGACTCTAGCCGTCGCCGGAAGATATCGCGGTTCACATCAACGGCTTGCCGCTCAAAGCTGAGGCGATCCTGTGCGCCTGTGACCTCGATCTCGGAGATCGATCGCTCCACTTCGGTTTTCTTGAGGTTGTTTCGCAAGATGTCCGTGCGCGTTTGCTCGATGGAGAGGCGGATTTCCTCCTGGCGGTATTGCTCCTGGGCAACCTCGACCGCTTTTTGTTTGCGCTTCGTGGTCCAGCGTTCTTTGTCACGGTCGGCTTTCAGACCTTCGATTTTGATGGCGCGGATATCCCGCAAGATAGTTTCAGACTGCTGTTTGTACTCGGACTCAGAAATGCCTGTAGGCATTGGTTTCTCCTTGAGTTAAATGAACTTGAACAGGTGAGGCGAACATCTCCCACAACCCTATGGACTGGTCGGGGGGTACGGGGTGGGAGCCAGGGGAACCGGGGCGGTGGACGGGGGAACTCGGTAGGGCATGGGAGCCGGGGCAGGAGTCGAATCGCGTGAGCCAAGCAGCAGGCTTGCCATAAACACTAGGGCAAAAAGAAAACTGACCGATCCAACCAGCAGTTGCATTCCTTCTGACTTCATCAGGGCAATCAAATCGCCAAAGCCTTGACTCTCAACGAAGACGTTGGGCTTCGGCATCGCCTCAAGCAGGGTTTTCGTCTGGTCGGTGCTGGATTGCTGGGCGGCGACGACCATCTCTTGCACTGCCTTGAACTGCTCGATCGAGATGCGCTGTTGCTCTAGAAGCAGTTCAGCTTCGGTCAACTCTTTCGGACGGTTCTCCAGCCGTGCCAGAGCGGCACTGACCTGAGAACCAACCTGTGCAGCGATCGCTGGAGCCAAGTGGGGGACAAGTTGGCTGGCGATGTGGGCGGCGGGGTCGCTGTGGTTTTCCGTGGCACGGTACGGCGGCGTGACAGAGGAAGGTGTAACGCTGTGATGGACGAGGGCAGTGGGTCGCGCCGTGTAGGAGTTAGCCGGGGACGGTTTGACACTACGCTGCATCGGCGCATAAGGGTCGAGGTCGCTGGGCGAAACCGTGTAGGGCTGGACGGCGTGACAGCCAGTGGGGATGATTGCGGCAGGGTCAGGCGACAGCGATGGTGTTGGAGTTTGCGGCAGATAGGGCTGGAGAGCGGTGACGAGCTGCTGTGCCTGCGGTGTGGCAGCGGCGTTGGCAAGCTTGAGCAAGCCTGCGGCACTGTAAAAGATGCGCTCGATCGAACCGTTGCCCGGCTGCTTCAGAAAATCCACACCTTCCACCAGAAGGGGGCGGAATTTCCGCAAACCGTGTTCGCTCAGTCCCAATGCAGGCAGGGTCAGGGCAGTCGGCAGCAATACGCCATAGTCGGGGTCGGTGTAATTGGCGAAGTTAATCATGGTGAAACATCCAGATTGCATTGATGAAGGGTTGATGAGTTGACAGGTGAAAAGGGGACGAGAATCAGGGAAGTTAGCCATACTTGACTAAGTTCCTAGCCCTGATCACGTTCGGAACTGGCGGGGGGAGAAAGACCTTCTGTTCCTGCCTAATGCGATGGGGAGGTGGAAAGAGCTTCTACCGCCCCTGCCGCAAGGGGAAAGGATTGGGTTAATATCCTTTCCCCTTACACCGCCAGGCAGCAAACTTAATCCAGCAAGGTAGGGTAAGCAGCTTGCGGTGGCTTTTCACTGACCGCTTTGCCCACCGCTCAAACTGGTAAACGTCATCGAAGCTGGGGAACCGCCAAACTCACACCACCTGCAAGCCGATCCGGTGGCGACCGGTATAGGCAAGCATCCTGGCTCCCCGACCTATGCAGTGCTGACGGAACCGATCGATCCAGTCACGTGAGATTCCGAGATAGAACATGGCTTGATGGCGTTCGCTTCCTAACGGCTTAGAGAGCTTGATTAAATAGGCGTAGCAGTGCGGTTGTGCAGGCATGATAGAGATGATTTTTTGTAGTCTCCTGCAAGTAAGGGCTTGGTGTCCATCGCAGGGGGTTTTCATTGGGCTGAAGGGCTAGGAAACAGGCGGGTGCAGCGGTGGTCTGGGGGAAAGAGGCAGTCGCTTCGCTTTCAGGCAAAACCCCGAACACTCCAAGGCTGAACAACAGAGGGAGCAGTGCTAACTAAACAGATCATCAACATCGATTTGCGAGAGCGGCTCGGGTTCAGTGAGCGGTTGAAAGTAAAGGGATAAGCCAGCATTGACCTTGAGCTGGAAACGGAGATTGTGCTGCGCCTGACGCAGGTGTGAGAAAGACTGGGATTGTTGAGCCTTGAGGAATTCCAGCACTGCAATTGTCAGAGAGTCGAACTGCTGCAACCGCTGAATGTCTACGGGCGACTGGGCGTAAAGCTCCAACTTTTGCTGCTGAAGCTGAATCAAAAGTTGGTAGGTGCTGGTTTGGATCTGGTGCAGAACAGCATCGGCATCACATTCAAGCTGATGGGACTGCTGTTCGTAAGTGTTCAGAAGTCCTCGAATCTCGGTAAGCGAAAGGCTGCCAGGATCAAAATTCATGATGATGAGGGGTGTGGAGTGGATTGAAAAATTGAGTTTGACGGGACAGGTTGAGCTGGGCATTAGCTCCGCTCTTGGGCGAAGCCCAAACCGCCAGGCTTGCAAGGATGACAGCGGATGCGATCGCCACGACCACCAGGCCAATCACAAAAACAGCTTTTGCAGGAGCTTTTTTAGGTCTTCTTCCTTTGCACCGACTTCCTCAGATCGCTCTCCAAGCTGCTGATTCCGCTCTACTTCAGCCTTTGCGTCTTTACCCAGTTGCAGCGCGACCTCATACGCTTGCTCGATCGTCTGCTCACGTTCGTCGAGACTAGCTTCGGTCTGATCGTTGGTAGCTTTCATAGTTTGCACCTGCCCGTGAAGCTGTATAACCTGTCCCACAAGAGTTTGAGCAGTTCCATTCATCTCGATCGATCGAAAGGTTTTCGGTTTCACCACTTGTGAATGCAGCAGTCCAAGAGCCGATGCTGTCTCTTGCGGTAAGACCTCGATATGAGAGGAAGGAACGTAAACGATTTTGGAATTCGTAGAACTGCTAGGAGCCTTGTTCTGCAGTGGTTCCATGATGTTGAAAGCAACTTTTAACCGCTCGACAGCTTCAACCGAAAGACCGCTAGACGTAGGGATGCCATTATCCCTGCAATAGCGATGCACCGTGGTTTTCGAGAGGTTGTAGGTCTTGCAAAAGCCATGCAAAGAAGTGGACGAGGGGGATTGCTCGCTCATGAGGACTCCTATAAACGTTGTAAAAACTCAAATAGAACGGTGTGGAACAGACATAGGACGTTTCGCGGGACGTTTCACCGAAGCCTCGCAACGTACCAGACTTGTTTCCCAGCGGTTCCGCAATTTTTCTGCTTGTCCACCTTAATGTAGCATAAAAATTCTAATGTATGTCAAAATGATTCTTAGTCAAGTTGAAGATTGACTAACAATAGCTCTCAGGATGCGGTGTTATGCGACTATGAAACTGGTCTACATAGTTCAACCCTTTATGATTCGGCAGGTACGGGTAAATTATTTGCTTTGCACTCAGGACACCTGGGACAAGATTGAGCTTGCCTGTACGGAACTAGGCTGGAACAAGAGCGAGATTGTGAAACAGATGTTGCACGGCTTTTTTGCCCGCGACTTAAAGGAGTCACAGTTTTATGCCAAAGCCGGAATAGCTGATGCCGAAGCAAGGGGAATGACTGAAGCCGAATATTTCAGGACGCTACGAGACGATAAGGAACCCCAGCTTCTGCCTTATGTCAGTGGTCGCCCAGTCTTTGGACAATCGCCGATTGACACAATTCCTCCGCTACCTACTGATGAGGATCTGCGGCGGAAATACAACACGATCGGGCTGTCTGCCTATAATTACGTGCTGCTGCGCGTAGCTCAGATTGTCCATGATTCGAGCTTTGTGCAGATCGTTAGTCGGATGCTAGTAAAGCATCTACAAGATTCATGGGAAACCAGCTATAGACCGCAAATAGAGCGTGACCAAAACTGTAGATTCCTTTAGGAGATAAACCGATGGTTGCAACCCCTACGAAATACGAAATTACAGCCGCTTACGTTAAAAATGCGGTCAGTGCCGTCCTTAAGGCTTTAGGCGAACCGCAGACTGAGCCCCAAAAAGAAGCTCTCAAGGCATTTCATGAAGGTGATTCAGGCACAATCAAACGGTTGTCAGTGTTGAATCTGCAAGACAACTACATTAAGTGCCTGGGCTATTTAGTCAGTGCCCCGAAGCTGACTCCTCAAACAGACACAATCCTGGCGGAATCTTGCCGAGCCGCGGCCGACCATGTGCGCGATGTCGTTCTCACCACACTGGGAACTGAACTTGGAAACGCATAGATAGCGGCTAATTCATAGAAAAGGGGCTTTATGCCCCTATCTAGTCGATCTCAGTTAAATTACAGGTGGAGGTAAAGCCATGCGTGCCACTGATGATCGTCGCATCACTCAGGCAATGGAGATAGGAAGGCAAGACATAGCCAAACCCGTGGGGGTATAGGAGGGCGATCGCCATGACACAAGCATCGGTCTCGACAGCGAAATGGACGATTGAGGACTACCACCGCATGATTGACGCGGGTATCCTTGACGATCGCCACGTCGAGCTATTGAACGGAGAAATTGTCGAAATGTCCCCAGAAGGCATTCCTCATGCCAGCTTCAGCAGCGATGCGGCTGACTACTTGCGATCGCTGCTCTCAAACAGGGCAAAAATTCGAGAGGCGAAACCCATTACCCTACCGCCAACCGATTCGGAACCGGAACCGGATATCGCAATTGTGAGACTGCCCAACAGCATTTATCACGCGCATCATCCGTATCCAGAAGATATCTTCTGGCTGATTGAATATTCCGATTCGAGCTTGAGAAAAGATTTGGAGGTCAAGACCCAAACTTATGCAGTAGCAGGCATCCGGGAATACTGGGTCATTAATTTGAAGTCGAAAGAGCTAATTGTATTTCGATCGCCTTCAGAGACGGGCTACCAATCTGAACAGACCATCACATCGGGCAGTATCAATCCTCTGTCTTTCCAGGATGTGTCAGTTTCAGTGCGGCAGTTGTTCAGTTAGGGAGCGATCGCATGACCACAATGGCGGCACTGCAAGCTTTGGATCTCCGGGACGATCTACAAAAGGGATAACTCTATCCACCGCTAAATTTGGTGATCATTTGCCAGATTTAGGAAAAAAGACGCTACGATCGCTTCAAGCCTGAAACGTACACCACTAAACTGTTCTAGCGTTTACTGTGAATTCTGCATTCCCACACACTCCTGAAGCTGTAGCTGAGGCACTGCCAGAGCAGACTGCCTCTCCTGCCACTTTAGATAAGACAGGGGAGAGCAAAAAGCATAGTAACCGAGACGAAATTGAGCGACTTGAGGAGGAAAATCGTTTCCTGGTGACTGCATACACGGTTACGACTGGAGCACTGGGCGCAAGCTTGTTTGTGCCTGAGCTATTCACGAAATTTGCCGCTTATGCAGCAGGGACAATTGGCACTCGATTTGTCTTGAAGCGAGCGCAAAAAGTCATCAGCGTCCTGAAACACACAAAAGCCTTGGATAAGGCATTCGCAGAGCAGGGAGTTGAGATTTTTACAGAATTGCCAGTGCCGGATCATGGCAGTTTGGATATGTTGGTCAAGTTTCCAAATCCCCCCAAAAAAGCAGTTTTTGCGATCGCCCTGCGTAGCCAGGGGAAGGCAACTATTTTTTACAACGAGGGAAAGGAATGCTTTCAGTTTCGGCGCGGAACTGGAATGAAAACCTGGACACCAGACCACATTGAGCGATTGAGCATCCAGGGCTACTGGCTCAGGATGAATCAATCAGAGCTGTTTGGCACGTCCCGAAACGACCGCAATCGTCCGCTCGTTAAGGTGCTGTGCCTCACAGGAGATACGAAAATCGGTACGCACGGTGATCATCTCTACACTCAAGTCGGTGATCAGCGAGTGCTGCTGATTGAGCGGAAGTCAAGCATTTTTGTATTGGAGGAGCATCAACTAGAAGGATTTATCCAGGGCTGGTTGACCCAGAGTAACAAGCCTAAAACGCCGAAAACCTCAATGTCCGGGAATCAAGACAACTGAGGCTTTGGCTATTATTTACCGAGGAATAGGCGTGCCAACCACACCGCCTATACCAGCAACATACTATTACTGCCATCCTAACTCAATCTGATCGGTATGGGTAGCCTGATATAGGCTTATCCTTCTCCGGGCAAGTGGATTAGAACTTTGGCAGTTCACTGTGTACACAGTGCTGGTTAAGGTTTCCAGCGGTTGGCAATCCGATTTCCTCTACTCACCACAAGAGGAATCGAAGTGTCCCAAATGTCTTTTTTTGGGGATTCTGCGTCTATATTCGCAGATCTTCCATCTATATCTGTATCTAATCCCAAGAGGCAATCAAAGCTTGTACAGAAGCGGATTGCATCATCCCAGCTTATCATCAGAGTTGAGTCAGAAGGGAAACCCTACTTAGGACCAACACCAACCACCCTATCCCCCAATCAGAGTGCTCCGTGGGAGCGGTGTCGAATCTGTGGCTGGGCGATTTCAATTCCCGGCAACGATGCCTCGCTCTGCTCCAACCCAGCGCGAACCTGTGGCTCATCCGGCTGGGTGACAAACCTGAACTGGATCACCCGCTCGAATCGGCAGGGGGTGATCCATGAGTAAATTTATCCCCACCACCCGTAAAAAAGGCGCGTGTGAGGTCTGCGGCGACGAGTCGGGCAAGTGTCGCCGTCCGAGAGAAGGTAATATCCATCTGTGCATGACCTTTGCCGATGCCCGGAAGGGTCAGATTGAGAACGGCTACAAGTGCATCAAGCGCGACAACCGAGGCAAAGGCTGGGCAACCTTCAAGCTCGACGATACCCAGGAATGGACCGAGGAGCAACGCCGAGAATGGAAAGCCAGAGCCGAAGCCCGCAGACAGGTAGCCGCATTAGAAGCTCAAGCCAGAGCTGCCCGATCGATCGCTGCCGTCGAACGGGATCGACTGTATCGGCAACTGCTGACAGAACTGACCCTGCACCCGGAGGATCGCGCGGATCTCGTTCGGCGGGGCTTTACTCAGACTGAAATTGACCTTTGCGGCTTCAAGTCTATTGATCGCTACCAGCGTCTACAACAGCAGTATCCAACCCTACTGCCAGGGATTGGCAGGGACGGACGCAGCATTCTGATGGGCGGTGCAGGTTATGTTTGCCCAATCCGCAACCATAATGGCTTGATTGTCGCGCTCCAAGTGCGATTGCGCCAGTTGGGGGTAGACGACAAAAACCGCTATCGCTGGCTCTCCTCAGACGATCGGGGACAAGTGCTACAAGTGAAGCTGGGTGAATTACCCCTGGCGGTCTGTCGTCCCCCTGGCGAACCGGTCGGAATTGCCCTGGCGGAGGGCACAGGCGCAAAGCCTAACTGGGTCGCACTGCGATTGGGCTTCCTGACGATTGGAGCAGCCGGGGGACAATGGACTTCTAGCCCCGAAACGCTGCGCGAGATTCTCGCTCAATCCGCTGATCCCCATCAGCCGATTCATTTATTTCCGGATGCCGGAGATATTCTCAACCGGGCTGTGATGCACCGCTGGCGACAGGTGGTCAACCTGCTAGAAGAGTGGGGCTATCGTGTCCAGTTTGGCTGGTGGCGACAGACCAGCAAGCAGCACACCGATATCGATGAACTGCTTCCGGGCGAACACCGTTTAATTCGCTGGTTAACCCCCCAGGAGTTCTGGCAGATTGAGGCACAGCAGAACAGCAAAGGCTGGCAAAGCTGGCGGCAGTGCCGTTTCTTTACCGCTGACTGTACTCTCAACCAACGATATTTTGCCGCTCCCCTGCCCCAGTTGAGAGAAATGATGTTTGTGCGATCGGGTCTGGGGACTGGCAAAACGCACTGGCTGATCGAAACCCTGATTGCCGGGTATGCGGATTGCGGCTTTCTTTCGATCGGCTACCGCAACTCGCTCTTATTACAGTTCTGCGAAGACGATCGCCTGAAAGAACGGGGCATCAATTGGTATCACTTGCAATCCGACCTCAAAGACGATCCCAATGGCAAACTAATTTTGCGCGACCCCCACTCGAAAATCGCCTGCTGCATTGATAGCCTCCTCTATTTCGCGCCAGAGGACTTCGATGGGCGGATTGTGATCCTCGATGAAGTCGAGAGCGTGGTGCGTCAGCTCTTACAGGCGGACACTGCCGTTTCCTTTCAGCGCGAGCGCATCAAGGATCTGTTTTTTGAGATGCTGCGCCGTGCGGCGGTCGTGGTCTGCCTCGATGGGCTGCTGTCCGATATCACCGTCAACTACCTGCACCGGGCTGCCCCAGACAAAATCGTGACCCGCTGGCTCAACCAGTATCAGGGCAATCGGGGACGCATCGAATTCCTGGAGGGCACTCAGAAAGCAGACAAGCTGCTGGTTGCCGACCACTCTCCCATTCTGGAAGCAATCTATAACCACAGCGGACAGTTTACAGTTGTAAGCGATTCGCAGCAGCAGTGTGAAACGATCGCTCAGCAACTCGTCGAGCAAGGACTGAATGTGCTGCGCGTGGACTCTACCACTGTTCGATTGCCAGCCGTGCAGCGGTTTCTTGCCAATCCCGCCCGATTTTTAGTGCAGGAGAAGATCGATGCGCTGATTTATAGCCCCTCCGCAGAAGCTGGACTCAACATTGATATTCAAGGCTGGTTTAGCGACATCTATGCGCTCTTCCTGGGTGTGGTCAGCACCAATGCCCAGCTTCAGATGTTGGCGCGGGTGCGTGACCCGGAGGCAACCATTCATCTTTATTGTGCGCTGCGGGGACTGGGCAGTGATTCCGTGTCTAAAGCCACCGTCCCTGAAGATCTGTTGCAGGAGGTGCTGGAGTATGTGCAGGACTGCGCTCATGCCTCGCTGCATGAACTCGACTCAGCAGCCCGAATTCAGCAGTTCGCACAGCAGCTCATTGCACTGTCGTCGAGTGGGCATCTGACACAGGAGATGTATTTGGCAGCCTTGAACAACCACGAACGGGCAAACCTGCGTGATTGCCTCAGAGAAGCTTTGCTAGAGTCGGGCTATCAAATGGAGGGAGTCGTCACGATCGCGGCGGATAAAACGCGGCATCAAACCAAGGGGGAGGAGATCAAGCGGCAAAAGTCCGACCAAATTTTTGCCGCCCCCGATCTAACAACTGAGGAAGCCAACCAAAAAGCGCGACAGTTTGCAGCAACGCTGGAGGACAAAGCGGCTGTCCAGCGGCGACGCTTGCTCGATCGCCTGCCGGGAATCGAACAAGCAACCTATCCTAACCGACCGCTCCCTGCGGTACTATTACCTATCCGATCGGAACCGCCTGGTGTACCGCTACCCGAACTTGTTCCACAACTGACAGAGGAAGGGCAGACGAGGACAGAAACTGCTGCTCCTGCACCCAGTGAGGCAACCAATCCCGTTTCCCTTCCTGCACCGACCGCTCCGATTTTTGATGCCGAGCTGGTGCATCGCCTCAAGTTTAAGAATCCAGCCGCTATCAGTGAGGCAGAAACGCTCTGGCTCCTGCTTCACCCGGAAGCGGCGAAGCTCTTGCAGCAGCAGCGTTGGTTTAAGTCACTGCGATTATTTACAGACCCGGAAACGCCTGACAATAATAAGCGCATGAATCTCTCTCGCTATCGGAGTCGGTGGCTGCAAATCTCGACCCTGAGAGAATCAGGGCTGCTTTCCTTCCTGCGGCTGGAGCGGGAGTGGTGTAACCAGGACGCGGAATTATTGAAGTTTTTTGCGTTCTGCAGGCAGCGCAAAGTTCAACGGGACATGAAGCTTAAAGTGGGCAAATCGACCCCTTGTGAGTTTTTAGGGCGGGTCTTGCAGGCACTCGGATTATCGACGATCGATCGATACGACCACAAAGCGAAGGTTCGCTACTACCGTCTTAACCCAGAACGCCTCGCTTGTCCGGTTCGTCAGGCAATTGTTGCCGCTGTTGAGCGTCGATTTGAGGCACGATTGGCTGAGATTGGGATGCTCGATTGGCAGTCCATTTTAGAGTCAGTTTCGGAGCCTGAAACACTTACTGTAGGCGAACTAGAGGAGCGATCACCTTCTGCTATTTTTTCTATAAATATCCAGGAAGGTGATCAAGATACAACGTTAGTTCAGCCTGCTGCTGCCCCACCTCTCCTACCTGAAGTGCCAGCCCCAGGATTACGGGATGACATGGCAAAGATTCCTGTGGAGGTCGTTCTACCTGTTGCTGAAGAGTTATCCGAGCAGGAACTGGCTGAGTTTGCGGTGACGATCGAAGGCGAGGCAGTGTTGGGAGTTCAAGCAGTACAGAGCCTTTGGCAGGACTGGGGCGAGGGTCTTAAGAGAGTTGTACTGAATGCGATTCAAAGGCAAATTCCAGACCTTTACCACCGTCTGTCTACGATGTTGTGGCACTCACCGGATGGCTACTTGTTCCTCTAGCGTTTCAGCTTGAGGCGATCGCCCTGCTGGGCTGCTAAGGGATGTCGCCCCTCGCACTATCAGCTTGCCTGGGCTTCACGCCACAGCTCTAATAAGTTCTCTAACGCAGTCGCGTCACCATACGGAGCGATCGCCAAAATGCGCTGGAATCGACGTAATGCACCCGCTCGCATCGTGTCCTTCAGGTAGGTATGAACCCTATCAGGACGTAGAAGTGCCAACTGCTCTAGTCGAATTGGGTGGGCAGTGACGAGTAAGCCTTGCTTCTCAATGCGCTTGAGGATGGTTGCAGGTTGCCCTGTGGCTTAAAGGAATTGTGCTTGCAGAATTTCTGCCTCGTCCTGGCAAAGGGTGAGGGTCAACTGTTTGTCAATCCCAATTGTGCAGGTAATCGACCAGGCTTGTGGGATATGCTCGATCTGCTTGAGCAGGAGTTCGGTTTCAGATTCGATGCCGAGAAGTTTACGGCGTTTTGCATCACACATTCGATCTATGCATGAGCAGTAGTGACCCTATTATCGCGATTTGGGCTGGCACCTGTTGCCAGCTGATCTCAATTCAGGGGCTTTTGTAGTTTTGCTCCCCGTACTTCTACTTTTGTCGATTTGAGTAACGCCTGTAAGTGTTTTTCTTATGTGTGGGATGAATGCAATACATTACGATTCCAAAAATCTCAACGTCCATTTCTTCTTTAATTTCAAGGGCTTGATGTTCCGGGTTGTCAGAGTCAGGCACCAAAAATGTTCTGCCTTGGACTTTCTCATACCGTTTTACAGTTGCAGACCCATCGACAAAAGCGGTAATAATGTCCTGATTGTGGAGTTGTGCCCATGAATCGATGAGCTTTTGAACAACTAGCAAGTCCCCGTCAAAAATGCCAGCCTTATTCATCGAGTCTCCCGTAACTGTGAGAATGAATGTTGTCTTTGGATCACTGACAAGCATTTGATGCAGATCGACCTGCTCAACTTGATCCGCATCAGATGCAGATGTTGTTCCAAAGCTCGCGGCTATTACACTAGAGTATCGCTTAGTTGTCTGAGTGGGACTGAGAGGTTCGCGTTCCACTGGTTGTATGAGAGGAAAAAGAACAACCCTGGAGTTAGGGCTTTCCTCTGAAGGTTTGTCCTCAACAACGTTCTTAGTTACCTCCTCCAAGTGAAACCCCGAATTAAGGAACTTGGAAAATGTGTCATTCAATTCACGAAAGATTAAGGGCAGCAAGTCTTCCTGAGTTGACTGCTGCCGCAGAAACTCCCATATGGCATCCACCAGTTCTTCAACATATTTCGTGCTTCGAGCTGGTAGTCGAACTGGGTCGGTAGGTTCGCCATACTTGCCACTATTAGGTGGGCGACCTGCTCCTTTCCGAATACCTCCACGTTTCTTTTCTGTTCCCATCACAACTCTATCTGTGATTTTTGTACATTAATCAAATGTAGCTTCAATTAGGAGGAGAGGCTGATTTTCACTACAGATCTCAGTCTGCTTCAAGTAAATAGCTGAGCCAAGTTAGCCTCCCTCCCATTAGCTAGAACTAGCGTGGAATATTAGGTGACTGATACCCCTTTGGCTGAGTAGTGCCGCTAGTTTGAGGTACCAGATTGGGAGTAATCTGATTGGTCCCATTTTGTCCGAGAGCGTAACCCGAACTGAATGACAAGATAGCGGAGACGATAGCGATGAGAGCTTTTTCGGAGATTAGGAACGACAATTTCATAAGGTTACTTCCTCGTAAAGTAATAGTCTTCGGTCGATGATTGAGATGTGCTTGGCTGGCAGGCGATCGCACATAATCAGAGGTAAAGTTCCTCAAAATAGTATCTATATACTACTCACGATAATAGTACAAACAAACCTATTGAAAATCAAGTTTAAAGCTCTTATTCAGCGGCAAACTTGTGTTTGAAAAGCGCACAATAATCAAACGAATTTCTATCAAATACACATTTAAAAAATGTACAAAAATAGTCTTTACTAAAGCTTCTGCAAATTAGAAATTTCAGAAAAATGTGCAGAAATCAATTGAAAAAACCTGAAGACACATGTACTATTGAATCAGGCATAAGATTACTCAAGAAAGTAATGATATGTCGGTTGATGACTGGCAATAGACACCTGTAGATGCTGGCAGGCGATCGCACAGGGTTTTGTCATCTTGCTGGTAATACCAATCTGCTGTAAATCCCTTAAGCGGTAGCAGATGGTTCTGCTCCACTTAGTTAGAGGGCCAGGAAGAGTATCTCTGGCTCTTTCAATTTTGCAGGTAATTGTGTAGCGGCTAATTGTGGAAGAGTATCCCTCGCCTAGTCAAAGGATGCGATCGCTTTGTGCAAAACGGAGATTGCCTGCACTGAGCATGTTAAGGCAATCTTGGGGCTGACGGTTCCCCCGACGGCTGATCCCATCTGGTGTATCGGTCAGCTTCTGGAGCAGGTGGGGCTGAAGATCAAGGCAGTTCGCAAAGAGGGCAGCCGGGGTGAGCAGGTTCGGATCTATCAACTCGATACTGAATTGTTCCAGTTTGCGGTAGCAGTCCTGGAACATCGCGCTCAACAACGCCAGGAGCGAGAGCAGCGGCGGCAGGAGGAGCGGGAGTTAAGGGCAGACTATGCAGCACGGCTCGATGCAATCTACGGTTCAAAATCGGTAGTCACCCCCTCCCTTAAAAACAGTTTGGAAAACTTAGGAGCGGGGATGCCTACAGCTGAACCCTTTGTAAATCAGGAAAATCTAGAGGCTTGGCTGGAGCCGGAATCGGTGCAGGAAATTCTCAATTGGTGGGCTGAGGTGGAAACCAGGACATTTGCTCTGGACACTGTGCCGATCGCGATTTTCAAACGGCTAAATTTAGTCACTTGAGTGGGGCGATCGTCCTGTTTATCCAACTTCTAAAAACTGCGTTGTTAAGCAGAGTGTTGTATCAATCTCTAATCGCTAGGGGGCGATTGTTCCGCATGGAATTACTGTGCCGGTCACTTGACACGGACAATCCCTCTTGGGCACAGTGGTCTTGCCCATTTCAATCGGGGCAAGATCGATGAACAATTCGAGTTACCCACACCGCCGCTCAGGTTCTGAAGGCGATCGCACCACTGCTATAATGCAGAAACCGTACCTCATGAAGCTCTTTTTCGACCGGTGTAGGGATGATAATTATCATCCCTACACCGATTAACCGAACGAAAATAAAGCAACTAAAAATGAGGCTGTCGCTTATCTCTGCGTCAACTCCAAAAAGTACAAATATCTTGAAGGGTCCCTATATCAAAATACCATTTTTCGATCGAAGGTGGAGTGCATTGTCCCTGCCGGAGATCGCTGTGCCGATCGCTTGACACGGACAACCGCTCTTGGGCGGCGAGGTCTTGTCCATTTCAATCGGGGCAAGATCGATGAACAATTCGAGTTACCTACACCGCCGCTCAGGTTCTGAAGGCGATCGCACCACTGCTATAATGCAGAAACCGTACCTCATGAAGCTCTTCTCAAGATTACCGGGGGGCTTGTTCTTAGTTCCCACCCTGCTCAGCCTGTGGATTGCGTGGGGTGTTGTAGCAAATGCTGGAACTGGGCGGATGCGCTTTGTCTTCTCTCTCAAGCTGACAGATTTGATCGAGATTCAGACCGAGGTTGAAAAGTCTCAATAGGAATATCGTAATTTGGGGTAGGGTATCCTACCCCAAATTACTGGTTGAAACTGAGATAGGTCTCGTTGTCATACCTCATGTAGAACCATGCGTAGTGGTGATGTGCTTGTCCAATTTCGCCTGTTTTTTCCGCACCCTTTTTCTTCTCGTAGGTGTACTTCTTACTATTTGACTCTGTGAGCCGTATTCGTTTTTCTGCTACGGCTTTAGCGATTGCAGCACGATATTGATTGAGCCGCGTTTTAGCAACTGTTTCTTTGCCATATCCCTCTTCTAAGAGGGCAATTTCTTCCTGACATCGAGCCTGGATGTCCTCTTGGCAAGTCAGAGAAAGCAGACTGCTGATAAATTCCCGAATGAGAATTGCTTGTTCTTCTGCACTCAATTTTGTCAGTTTGTTCTCGTTAATCCGCTGCCGGTAGCGGCTAATGATTTGATCCCTCGTCATAGAAAATTGCCTTTTTCCCGTATCAAGTGTAATGTCTCCAAATCGGAAATTCCGCCAGGCTAGCAATGGAAGCTACAGCGTGTCCAGCAACGCGACGGCTCGCTGTTCTACCGCTTCTCCGCGTCGATCTATCGAGCGATTTGACTATTTGTTATGGCGGGTAGTTTCAGTAAGATCTGTGGAAATCACGGAGGGCGGCCATTTCTAGTCTCGTGATAATACTGCTATAGTTCATTAGTTCTTAAGACTATGCCTGACGATTTAACCCGTCGCCGACCTGAAGACCCGACCAAGATCAACATCCATCAAAGCTATGAAGTTGGATATTGGACAGCGCGGTTGGGTGTTTCAGAAGCTGTCCTTCAACGTGCAGTCAATGCGGTTGGTCCAACGGTTGTCAATGTGCAGAAGTGGCTGCGCGAGCAGGGCTATGCTTAACTGAGTATTTGCCTGCTTCGCTTAGTCAGTCCTGTCGGAGACTCAGATCGCCCCTGTAAGCAGTGCGGCTAATTTTCCTTGCCGGGAAGGGGCTGACCAGTGGCTAAACTAAAAAACGATTGGATCATTCATACGACCGCCACTCACATCGCGTCTCTAGGCGGAACCGTCAGGAAAGTGTAGCAAAACACCTCCTGGCAATGCGTCATGAGGGCGAGAAGCTGCGGGGGGCAAGGACAGACTCAGCGATCGTCTCTACCGCCTGTCGAGCAATGCAACGGCTCGCTGTTTTGCGGCTCCCCCGCGCCGATCGTACCACGCCGTGGTCATGGAACTGGCATGACCCACAAGCTGCTGGACAGTAAACAAATCCACCCCAGCATCCAGCAACTCGGTGATAAACGTTCAACGCAAATCATGCGGCGACAATGCGACAATGCCTGCCTGCGTTGCCCGTTTTTGCAAGATGCCCAGCACCGCCTGAGCACTCATGCAGCAGTGCAAAATGTGTCTCACCTGATGCACGGGGCAAAGCAACGGTCCCGTTGAATGCCCGTGCAGCTCCACCCAATCCCTAACCCGCTGGATCACGCTGGGGGATAAGTAAGTGAGGCAATCTTTACTGCCCTTGCCGGAGCGTACTTGAATGCCTCCCGTTGCCAAGTTCACATTCCCCAAGTCCAGCCCCACCACTTCACTACGCCGCAAGCCTACCCGCAAGACTATCCCGTTTTCCCCTGAAGTTGCATCGTCCGCACAAATCTGCCAGAGTGCCCTCACCCCTCTCTCCGTTAGAGCCCGTCCCGCAGCAGCCAGTTGCCAGAAATCAATTTGATATTGGTTGTCCGGGCATAGTCTTCCGCGCTCATCAGTCCCAGCCGTTGTGCTTCCTTCAGTATGCGTCGCAGCGCACAGAGCATCCTACTGGCAGTCGCCGGTGCGTAGATTTCCGCCAGTACGGAGCGCACTGCTACGGTGTGGAGGGAACGCAGGTCTGCCCAATCCAGCGTCAAGGCATCGCACTGATTCTGTGTCAGGAGACGTGCGATTGCACCTAAAAACTGCCGCATCGTCCGCCTCGACCCCAAATTAAGCTGCTCTAAATACATTGCTGCCGGATGCTGGGGCAGCGGCGTCGTAACCGTCAGCTGCAGTACAAAAAGTGTTCTAAACCTCGATAGGTCAGGACTTTAAAGGGGCACGATTGCCTCGTTCAATCCAGTCAGACCTAACTTGTGAGAATCCACATTTTCATAAGTCATTGTGCCACGGATGAACCTTACTTGGTGTTTCTCTGTGTTTCTCTTTAGTGCATCTGTGACCCTAGTTGCTTGCCTCACTGTTGCCAGGGAACGAGTTCTTGCAACTTCCAGGGGAGTGACGGAATGAACGGGTGTTTCTCTAACAGAGCGCGAGTGTTCCTTGTCTTGGACAGTGATGATCTGCCGAAGGTAATGGCGGCAATACTAATAGCTTTGTTCAAGTGATTAGCTTTAGCGGAGAGCGGCAAGGTAGGGAAATCAGTAACCTTGATGCTAATGCGATTGAATCAGACCAAATAAATAACGGTTGAAGGATGGGAGTTGACGGTTGAAATGCGGGTAATATGTGAAAAGCCTTCTAAACTAAGCACCTGAGCTAAATTAGTGTTGAAACCCCATCTGTAGCTCTGAGAAACCTATTTGTAATACGTAAAAAGCAATGTCTAGATACTTTGGATCATGGAGATTTAGATTGGCTGTAGGGCTTTTTGCAGTTAGTCTCATTTTTCTGATTTTAACTAATCCCTCTAATCCGCCAAAAGGCTTTTCAACTTCTTTCGCAATCTCCATACAAAACTTCATAAATACTTATAGCAAACCTGTTATTGTGAGTAGCTTAATTGCAGGAATTGTTGCAGGAATTATTAAGCGGTCGTTTAAGGCGAGCAGTCTTGTTCTTTTAGGCGTATTCTTCGGCTCATACATTGGTTACATTGTCTCGTTTGCGATTGCAGGAGCCGTAGTCATGATAATAAGAACAACTTTTCCGTTATTCTTCTTAGCAGAAGAAGGACCAGGCTTGAACGCCGCTATAGCGTTAGTCGCTTTTTTTGTAGGTCCAATTATCGGTGCAATTTGGGGAGGTGTAGAAGGGTTAGCTCTATACACATCGATCCGTAAGTAGAAGCAGGAACAGTGTAGATAACTCCACAGCATATGCAGTTCTAACATAGTAATCAAAAACAATCTGCTATACCTAGATAATAAGCACGATAAGCATCATCCCTTCCTTACTCAATGAACCAGGAAGGGGTGATGCTTCAGACTGTTATCTGAATTCCAGTTCTGCTCACAACTATCAGAAGCCTTCGTTTTTCCTAATGTTCCTTCCTTTATTATTTTTCACGATCATCCTTAGACAAAGGTAAATCCTGTAGAGAAATCAACTGGTGTAACTATTGGTTGATTAATAATGCCAATAAGATCACGGGTTGTTACTAGACGACTGATTTCCGTTTGAATTGCATCAGCTAAATTAGAGCTGTTACTGGTCAATTGTACAACTGAGCCAAATCCAAGCTGATCTACAACAGTTTGATAAAGAAATTGAACTCCACCCGTTACTGCAAAGATTGGAATAATACCCCCTTCAAGCAAAGCAGTTCTAGTTTGTTCAATCGTCGGGTAATCTTCTCCTGGGTCAATTAGAGCATCGCCATTATTTCTCTGCAATCCCATCCCGTGACCAGGTATTCCAAAATCTTCATCTGTCAATACAACTGCAATACGTTGAGAATTGCCTCTAAATCCGATAGTTGCTGCATTTTTGGCAATGTGTTGAAGGCTCTGAAGTTGTGACTTATCATCGGCATCGGGCAAGTAGGTTAATGCGTTCTCAATTGCTTCGGTATCTTGACTAAAAGGTAGAATGCCCGAATAAGGAGTATCCGCTGCCCCTCCAAATCGTCCAAGACCGAACCGGATGCCAGGGTAAGTATTCCTTAGCGAATTGAATGCCTCGGTCATAGCCTGGGATGAGCGAATAGTTGGCAAGTCATCTTCCTGAAAAGAGCCTGATGTGTCGAACAAGAAATAGACATCAACGGACTGATTGATTCGGTAAATAGCTTTTCCTGAAATATTCAGAGGAGAGCCATCTCGGTCTAAAATGTCCGAAGGCACGTCATCTAGTTCGTAATCTCCCTCCATTCCATGAAGTTGAATAACATCTCCTAGTGCCGGATCGAAATCGTTGATTACTGCATAGTCTAAATCTCCATCCTCTAACCCAATGTAATAGGGTTTATCCTTGTCGCCAAGAACAAAAGTGTCATGTCCCAGTCCACCAAGCAGAGAATCAATTTCCTTACTTCCTGCTCGCCCATTGTTCGGATTAACTCCAATTAATAAATCCTCTCTATTTTGACCTATCAGAACGTCATTGCCCTCATCCCCGTAAATCACATTCTTACTATTAACCCCTCCAAAAATTTGATCGTTTCCTTCTCCGCCATAAAAGGTGTCATTGCCTCCACTCGAATAGAGGTAATCTCCGTCGAGTATGTATCCATTAAGAATTCCATCTTGGATGAGGTTATCCCTATTTGTGCCATAGATAATATTGTCATCCTCTCCAGCACCAGATAGCGGTAATTTGGCAACAAAAAAATCAGGAGATAATCTCTGCTGAGGAAGATTAATTAATGAGCGATTGACTGCAAAAATTCCCTCAAATTTACCTCTAAAAGCATCAGGACGAAATCCAGGGTGAGTGTTCTGATCTTGAAGCGTAAACAGTTTTGGGTTTCGAGCTAGACGAGGTCCGTTGGGATCAAGAAAGTTTTCAAGGAAAAGACGAGTGTTTGCATGTTCATCAAAGGGAGCTTGAACGTTGACTAAATCTTGAAAAACAAGTAAATATGATTCGTCCATCACGTTTGCAGCTTCTTGATCTCCAGCAATACTAGTGCTTCCAGCAAAAAATCTGGCAAGATTGAACAAGGAGTCAGGAGCTTTAGGGCTATTTTGACCAGGCGTTGAAAAATCAACATCATACCCATCACTATAAGCTCCGCGTCCACTTATTGAAGATGCAGAATCAGTAGCGAACATGGTGTTTGCACCATATTCAAAATTAGAAGCAATCTCAGCTCCAAGGAAAACACCAAGACTATGTCCAACAATGTTTAGGCTTGCACTAGCTTCTGCATCTTCGATCCCCCATTGCCTAAGCATTCCTGCGGCTCCACGTGCTACTGCACTAATCCAACTGGCAGCGATAAAATTTGCAGCTCCAGCATAGGGTGAAGAAGGATTGTAATCATCTACTTTTCCTCTGCTAATACCCGCTACTCCACCTGAAGCTTGTGTCCAATCTAGAACTAAAACAATATCTTTGGGATTAGAAGCTGCAATTAATTCTGCTGTTTTGATAGTGTTTTCAACATTTCCATTCCAGCCGTGAAGAACAATCCAAGTTTGCCTTTGCTGCCAATTGTAAAGCAGCGAAGTTTTGTTTATACCACCGTCTCCAATCAACTTAAACTGAATCTGACGACGGTCGTCTCCCGTTCCTGGAGAAATTCCTGACGGCAGAACGTTTGTGTCGCCTCCCATAACCGTGAAGATTCTCTCAATTCCTTCTCCTTGCTGTGGAGAATATTGAGTAAGTCCTGTTTCTATATGAACAATACTAGAAGACGTTGTAGTATCAGCTAAGGTAACATCCTTAATTGCATTGATGTCGCCGATATCAAATAATCGATTACTGCCCTTAATTGGGTCACGCCATAAAATGTCTGCTTTCTTGTCGCCTGTAAAATCAGCCGCCAATGCAAGTTCCCAATTTTTACCTACATTTGGTAGTGTTATCGTTTTGATATCATTGGCATCGCTTACGTCCGCTAGATGGTTATCGCCCGTAACAAAGTTGCGCCATAGCAGATCTGCCTTGCCATCACCAGTAAAATCAGTTGCTGCGACAACTCTCCAGTTAGAGCCGGGTTTGGCAAAGATTGTATCTCTGACAAGCGTGTTACCAGTAAACTCAGTCAACCGAACATTACCTGTTGCTGAATCTTCCCATAGCAAATCTGCTTTTCCATCACCATCAAAATCGGTTGCCCCGATAACCTCCCAGTTTGCTTCAAGCTTTGATAGGATGACATTATTAGCAACGATGTTGCCATTCATCTCAAAGACTTGATAGTCCCCTGTTTCTGGGTTGTATTGGAGAATATCCGAAACGTTATCTCCGGAAAAATCAGCACTTAAAATGAACTTGAGATTAGGATCGATGTTGACTGAAATACTTCTGGAAACAAATGCCTCATTTATCTGAAGTAAATGGAGTGCATTCGTAGCTTGATTACGCATCAAGATATCGTTTTTTCCGTCTCCCGTAAAATCACTCGCACTAATCGCCCTAAAATTAGAGCTTTTGGGAATTGCTATATTTTGGGCAACAGAAGTCCCGTTCATCTCAAATAGATAAAGTTGCCCGTTCTTTACGTCTTGCCAGAGAATGTCTGCCTTCCCGTCACCTGTAAAATCCCCTTTAGTTTGAGCCGTGTTTTTTGATGTGAAGATGTAGTTTAATTGAACATCTCCTTTATCGCTACTATTGCCGTCAACTGCAATATAGTAAGTTTGTCCAGCCCTCACCTGGTACTGAAGATAACTCTGTGACCACTCAAGGCTGCCATTATCCTGCCGAATCAGGGTTAAATTTGTAAGGTTACTACCTGTAAAAAGCGAGAGAAAGGTATTAAAGTTACTGCCGCCTGTGTCGAGACTCAGTGTTCCATCACTCGGAGCCGTCCAAGCCCACCAGAGCGAGTTAGGTTTACCGCTTTGCTCAGGTTCTCCGACTTCTCCAGTTGCATAGATGTTAGTGCTGAAAACTGTGCCTGTTGTAGCTGTCAGCACCGTTGCATTGCTCCAACTATCATTGCTAGGTGCTGTGTAAAACTGATAATCTAACGTTGTGATACCCTTTGTATCTTCATATCCATCAATGGCAATGAAGTAGGTTGTTCCCGCTTGCACTTGGTACGTAATCCCTTCCTGGAAAACACTATCTTGAGGAAGCACCATCAAGTCACTCAAGCTCGTTCCGGTAAAAACTGAAAGAAAAGGGTTAAAATTTCTATCGTTAGCGTCAAGGCTCAATATTCCACTACTTAGAGCAGTCCACGTCCACCAAGTCGAGTTTGTTACTCCGCTTTGCTCAGGTTCTCCAGCTTCTCCGGTGGCTGAAAAATTGCTGCCTATGACCGTACCTGATGTACCAGTCAGTGCGATCGCGTTACTCCAATTGTCATTGCTAGGTGGAATGTCTAATTGGTAATTCAGTTGGATATTTCCTGTCCAATCCCCATAGCCATCAACAGCAATATAGTAAGTTGTTCCTGCTTGCACCTGATACTCGATGGTTCCTCCGTCGTAATCGTCCTGGGCAAGCACTGTCAACTCATTCAGGTGATTACCTGTGAACAGTGAAAGGAATGTGCTAAAGTCACTGCCGTTCGTGTCGAGAATCAACGTTGCATCAGTAGGCGCTGTCCAAGCCCACCAAACAGAGTTCGTTTCCCCATTGCGCCAGAGCCAAGGCTCTCCAATCTCCTCAGACGCATTAATGTTATTGCCTGAAACCGTGCCAAACGGTCCAGTCAGTGTCGTCGCATTACTCCAGTTATCATTGGGCGGCGTATTCAACTGAGTGAACTGATAATTCAGTGTGATGTTGCCCGTATCATCGTCATAGCCAGAGCTATCCACTGCAATGTAGTAGGTGTTTCCCGCTTGAACCCGGTACTGAAGAGAACTTTGTACGGTTTCCCCACTATCATCGCTTTGCTTTAGCGTGATCAGATCACTGAGGCGTTCACCGGTGAACAGTGAAAGAAAGGTGTTAAAGTCACTGCCATCAGTGTCAAGTTCTAGTAACCCATCACTCGGTGCTGTCCAAGCCCACCAAACCGAGTTCGTCTCCCCGCTTTGCCAAGGTTCTTCAGTTTCCCCGGTGGCTGCAAAGTTGGTTCCCGTGCCTGTGCCCGATGTGCCGGTCAGTGCGATCGCGTTG
This sequence comes from Leptolyngbya sp. GB1-A1, assembly GCF_039962475.1. Classification (NCBI taxonomy): domain Bacteria; kingdom Bacillati; phylum Cyanobacteriota; class Cyanophyceae; order Leptolyngbyales; family Leptolyngbyaceae; genus Leptolyngbya; species Leptolyngbya sp. GB1-A1. Next base: position 54,272 of record NZ_JAMPLI010000026.1, read on the forward strand.
CTCCAGTTGTCATTGCTGGGCGAAACGCCAAACTGATAGCTCAATGTGAGGCTCCCCATATCATTGCCGTAACCATCAACGGAAATGTAATAGGTCGTTCCGGCTTGTACCTGATGCTTAATGCGTCCCTGAGAGCTATATCCGCTGTTGATGTCTTGTTCAATCATCGTCAAGTCATCAACGCTATTTCCAGTGAACAGTGAAAGGGATGTATAGAAGTCACTGCCATCAGTGTCAAGTTCCAGTAACCCATTACTCGGTGCTGTCCAAGTCCACCAAACCGAGTTCGTCTCCCCGCTTTGCCACGGCTCCCCCGCTTCTCCGGTTGCCCCTAAATTGCTTCCAGTGGCTGTGCCAGAAGTGCCATCCAGCACGATCGCATTGCTCCAGTTGTCATTGCTCGGTGGCGTGTAGAGCTGGTAATTCAGCGTAATATTACCGAGGTCATTGCCATATCCATACCAACTGCGATAACCATCGACGGCAATATAGTAAGTTGTCCCTGCTTGTACTTGGTAATTGATTTGTCCACGAAGGGAATAATCCTGAGTGAGTACAGACAGGTTATTAATGCTACTGCCCGTGAACAGCGAGAGGAACGTGTCAAAATCGCTGCCACTCGTATCGATGCTCAAAGTTCCATCACTAGAGGCAGTCCAAGCCCACCAAACTGAATTGGTCAGACCACTTTGTCCAGGCTCCCCCGCTTCTCCGGTTGCCGCAAAATTGTTGCCTATGACTGTTCCCGATGTTCCTGTAAGTGCCGTTGCATTATTCCAGTTATCATTGCTGGGCGGGGTGTACAACTGGTATTTCAGCGTAATATCGCCTTGTTTGTTGTTATAGCCATAGTCGTCGCCGTCAACTGCAATGTGATAGGTGGTTCCAGCTTGCACCTGATATTTAATGAAGCCGTTGGTGCCATACTGTTCCAGTACCAGGTCATCAACGCTACTCCCAGTAAATAGCGAAAGAAAAGCGTCGAAATTACTATCGTTCGCATCCATTACCAACAATCCATTGCTGGGCGCGGTCCAACTCCACCAAACCGAGTTGATTTCTCCGCTTTGTCCAGGCTCCCCCGTTTCTCCGGTTGCTGCAACATTGCTACCAGTAACTGTCCCGGATGTCCCCGTTATTTCAGCCGCATTGACCCAGTTGTCATTGCTGGAGGGTGTATAGAGCCGATAATCCAGCTTAATGTTGCCTCGCTGACTACCATATCCATCGACCGCAATGTAATAGGTGGTTCCAGATTGAACCTGATACTCAATGCTGTCGTAGTAATCGTCCTGAATGAGGACAGTCAAATCATTAAGGCTACTTCCCGTAAAGAGTGAGAGGCAGGTGTAGAAGTTACTATCGCTCGTGTCAATCTTTAGCAACCCATCACTAGGAGCTGTCCAAGCCCACCAGACCGAGTTAATTCTGCCACTTTGTATTGGCTCTCCGTTTTCTCCGGTTGCTGTAAAGTTACTGCCTAGCGCAGTACCAGATACACCAGTGAGCGCGATCGCATTGGCAAAAGCGTCATTGACTTCTAAGGTTGCTTCATAATTCTGAAGAGTTGCTGGCTGAAAAGCCAGTTGGATGTCATGCTCATTTGCCCCTACACAAACTTCAAAATTCCAATTTCCGCCAAGTGACGCGCATCCAGTAGGGGAATTGGAAGCAATAATTTTAACACCTGTAATCTGATGTAAAATGTTAATAAATTCTTCTCCGGCATCACCCGCAGCAACATTGCATCCATAGATAAAAAGGGTTGAATTTGTAGAAGAAGTAAACCAAGCCTGAATGGCTTTTTGATAGTGTTTTAATGTAGTAAAGTCAACCTGTCCATTTCCTAAATACAGGCATCCTGGAGATCCATGAGAAATAATATGAATGTTAGTAAAAGCGGGATGCCTAGATAGTACTTGTGTAATCTGTTCGATCCCATCTTTGCTTGAGTCTAGAATAACGCTTTGAAATCCTGGGATAATTCCTGCTTGAAGCTCCTGATAATTGTGTACTCTCTCGTCAATCACAACAAGCGTTTGATTAGAATACTTAGGAGAGTTCAGTGAATCGCCAGCATTCGTTGCATTGATTTGAAGAGATTTCATAGCTAACCCCAGGAAGAATGAATACTGAGAAAGGTGCAGGCGAACTGTCCCCACGTAAAACTTTTTAGTGGGAATGCTTGAGTAGAGAGTGCTAATGACTAGAACCTTGCCAATCAGAAACTAATTTGATTTATTCCTGGTTCTATAGGAAATATCCGTAAGCTTGGAAAATTGAACGAGATAAAGGCTAAGCCTCCTTCAAAGTGGCGTAACCATACTCGTTCTTCGTTATGAGTAAAAAATAATACTTAAAAAAAGATTGATTAACCGTATTTATGCTGATTCAATGTAATAGTTTGATGTAGATATTGAATTTAGAATTAACTCGGCTTTTGTCGTGTATCGCGATAACTGGACTCTATGCACTTTCGGTGATGTCGCGTCCTTCGATCGCTGACTTCGATCCGCTGTTGTCGCGTATCTTGATTGTTGGACTTGTATGCTGAGAGAGTGCGGTAGACCGACATGGACTAGGTTGAAAAGACCGTGTAAGAGCCTGGGTCGCCGCACACTCTAACTGCCTTGAACTCGAACAATCGCCTGGAACGCTGATTCCGCATCGTGCAAGTTTGAGTCCTCAGCTAGAGCAGCAGTTTCTGGACAAATTGTCATGTCTTAATCCCAACTCTGGGTCGGCATCGATGTTGCCAAAGATCATCTCGATATCTTTATTCGCCCCCGTGCTGAATTGTTTCAAGTGCCCAACACAGAGGCAGGCATTGCTGAATTAGTGCAACGACTTGAACCGCTGCACCCGACCTTAATTGTGGTGGAAGCGACTGGAGGATTAGAAACTCCAGCAGCCGTCGCGTTCAGTCGTGTTCAATTGCCAGTCGCGATCGTCAATCCACGCCAAGTGCGAGATTTTGCTAAAGCGACCGGAAAACGGGCTAAAACCGATGCCCTTGATGCCGCAGTCCTAGCTCACTTTGCAGAAGCAATTCAGCCAAATGTGAGCACGATTTTAGATGAAGAGACTCAGCGGATGGAAGAACTCGTTGTTCGTCGTCGCCAAATTGTCGAGATGCTGACGGCTGAAAAGAATCGCTTAGGCACTGTGCGCGGCGCCACTCGGCAAGATATTGAAGACCACATTGAGTGGCTGGAAAAGCGGCTTGCAGATTTCGAAGCCAAGCTGCAGCAGGCAATTGAGCAAAGTCCGCTGTGGTTAAAGCAGGTGAAATTGCTCAAAAGTGTTCCTGGTGTTGGAGCAGTAACCTCCACTACCCTGCTAGTGAACTTACCGGAGCTAGGCAGCCTCAGCCATAAGCAAATTAGCAGCTTAGTCGGAGTTGCCCCGCTCAATCACGACAGTGGTAAGCATCGTGGCAAACGGGTGATTTGGAGCGGACGCGCGCAAGTTCGTGCCGTGTTATCCCCACGGAATGCGCAACGCCGTGGGAGAAGGAGGGATAGGGCGTAGGCGTAGAGGGGTTTGTGGGGGTGGAATAATCAGGTAGCGGGAGAAAAAGGGTGGATGTGAAATGGGGAGCGTGGAGATCGGGGTGGAGGGAACAGGGGAGCGGCGAGTGCCATCCTGGATGGGGGAGGCAGTGTTGTATGGGAAGTACTGGAGCGATCGGGGTTTAGTGGATCGGCTGCGCTCACAAGTGAAAGTGAATCGAGGGCGGATGGGGCAGTACGAGGTAATGGACTTTGTGCTGCTATTGAATAGTTATGCGGTGAGCGGGGAAGCGAGCTTAAAAGAATATTTCAAAGCGATCGTTCCAGTGAGCGGGCTGGTGATGGGGCTGTGGGAGCGGGATGGGTGTCCGGTGGCATCGAGTTTAAGCCGGTTTTTGAGGGATGTAGACGAGCGAGCAGTCGAGTCCCTGCGAGGATTATTTGAGGAAGAGATGGGGCAGAAGAGCATCCGGGTGAGAGAGGGGATGTGGATGACGGACCGGATGGGGAACCGGTACTTGATGTTTGACGTAGACGGAACGGTGAAAGCTGTAAGGCAACGGTATGTGAGTGAGAGCGACCGATACCCCGCTGCGCGACGACGAAGTGCGGGAGTGAGTGAGCCAGGGTATCGAGGACGGAAACGGGGAGAAGCAGTGCGAACGCGAACGACGGTGGCGGTGGCGCATACGAGTGAGTGGTTGGGGAGCTATGGGAGTGCGGGGAACGGGGATATAGCGGGAGATCTGGGACGCTCACTAGATCGAATGCAGGGATACCTGGAGAGTCAGGGATTGCGAGTGAGTCATGGCATTGTGCGGTTAGACGGATTGTATGGCAGCCCGAAGCTGGTGAGTCAAGTGCAGCAGAACGGGATAGGGTACCTGATGCGGAGTCGGGATTACGCGCTATTGAAACATCCAATCGTCGTTGCTCGAATGCAAGAGTCCGAGGGATGGGAAGCGGTTGCAGGGCGGGAGTTTGAGCAACGGAAAGACACCCTTGTACATCGAAGACGGAGGACGGGGGTACAGCAGTCCATTTCGATTAATTGTGATTCGGACTCCAGAAGCGCAACACAATGGGCGGATCGGGAAACGATACAAAGGGCAAGTGTACGAGCTGTTTATCACGTCGCAATCGGCATCGAGCTTGCAGAGCGGGGACGTGCTGAGCCTGTATTTTGGACGAGGTGGGTTTGAGCGGCGGCTGAAAGAGGAAGATGAAGAGCAGGAAATGGATCGCTTGTGCAGTTGGAGTGCGAGCGGGCAGGAATTTTGGCAGATCTTGAGTCAATGGGTGTGGAACTGGCGGGTGTGGATGGGATGGCAGGAGGCAGAAGTCCCACCCGTGCGACAGACCCTATGGTCAGAGGTGAAGGCTTTACCCGACGTGGAGCGGCTAGAGAGCGAGGAGATGCTGCCCTTGTCGTTGTGGTTATTGCGGGAGCAACACTGTCGCGTGGCAGAGCCTGTGAAAGCCGGGGAGCCCCCCCCTGCTCCGATGATCGCGGAGGCGTGGGAGCGGTATGGACCGTTAGAAGTGAGGAGCGAAGGGGGCGGGAAGCCGGGTGAATCGAAACGGTATGGGAACGAAGACTTTCAAGTGATTAATGCCGAGACTGTGAGGTGTCCAGCAGGATACGAGATGAGTCAGAGTTCAAGCCGGCAAGCGGAGAACGGCGACCGTCGGTATCAGTTCAGCTTGAGTGGGACGATCTGTGAAAATTGTGAAGTGAAAGGGCGGTGTTTATCACCGCAGACGCAGGGAAAAAGCGGTAAACGATTGAGCGTGGTGCAGCGGCAGTATCGGGCAGATCCGCAAACGGTCCGAATGTGTTCGGCGTTGATGCGGTCGGTGATCGAGCGATTATCAGAGCCGAACATAGCCCCGCAGGCGATCGTCTGGCGAGATATAGCTGGGACGCAATTACGGCGAGCGTGGCGGCAGCAGCTAGCGGGGCATGAGATAGAAATCGAGCTTCTTGCGCCGGAGGCGAAACGAGATGAGGCGAGTTCAGTTGGGATGCAAAGTCGTCACGAGAGAGAACATCATCGATTGAGCTGGGAGGAACGGGACGAGCGGAATCGGCGAGACCCTGATGCGCTGCGCTGGAAAGTAAAGCTATGGGAAGGGGTAGAGTCACTGATACAGGCACTTCAGCGTTTAATAACGCAGAAACCTGGTGTGAGCGAAGTTATTGCAGTAACTGGTTAGATGCTGGGTTGGATGGATGTCGCTTAACGCGCTTTTTATCCTCGTTAACGAATTGAAATTTGTAAGGTTTTCAGTCAAACCTTACAAAAATTGTTTGCGAGAATTGCTCAAAGCATCTGGTTGTTTTGGAACGATTCCGTAGATCGATCACAGTTCATCCTTCTTGTCGCGTCTCACGTTATTTGTCGTTGATCTCACGTTAGATGTCGGGTAGCAAGAGAGGTTAGAAGGCTTACCGTATAGGGGTTTGAGTGATGTAGTATGGTGTGTTGTATGTGTCTCACGTTAAATGTCGTCTTGTTTTAGGGATGATTATCTCACGCTTTTTGTCGTTTTTGGGTAATAGGGTGAGAGAGCAGAGCAAGGGAGTTCTGAGCGAGCGTGAGATTTATGATTAAATGGGGATAGTTAGCGTCTCACGATCGATGTCGCAGGTAAATTGAGGTCGGCATGGGAAAGACGGGAGAAGAAGGGAAGCCCGCCGGGAGAGAACCCGAAGCAAAGACAGCCCCAGAAGCTGTAGTGGAGACGGTGTTGCGGCAGGACGAGGAGAGCGGAGAATGGGAGATTGTGGCGGTGGCGTTGCCCGCTGAGGTGCAGCAGCGGATGGGCGTGATCCAACGGTTATTAGTGGCAGAAGGAACGAGCCGATACGGGCAGGTGCAGGCACAAGCCGCCGAGGAATTAGGCGTCACCGTGCGGAGTGTGCAGCGGCTGGTGAAACGGTGGCGGGAGGATGGAGTTGCAGGGTTGAGGACTCAGGCGCGATCGGATCAGGGGACGATCAGAATCAGCCCGGAGTGGCAGGAGTTTATTGTCAAAACGTATCGAGCGGGGAATCGGGGGAGCCGGTCGATGAGTCCGGCGCAGGTAGCCGTGCGGGTGCAAGTGCGAGCTGGGGAGCGAGAGGAAGCAGATTATCCGAGTCGGGCGACGGTGTACCGGGTATTAAAGCCGTATGTGGAGAAACAGCGGCGGTCGAAATCCTTGGGGTGGCGGGGTTCGCGGTTGGTGGTGAAGACGCGGGAGGGGCAAGATCTAGAGATTGATCGATCGAATCAAGTGTGGCAAGCGGACCATACGCAGGTGGATGTGCTGGTGGTGGATCAGTCTGGGGAAGTGCTGGGGCGACCGTGGCTGACGATTGTGGTGGATAGCTACTCGCGGTGCATGATGGGGCTGCACCTGGGGTTTGACGCGCCGAGTGCGTGGGTAGCATGTCTGGCGTTGCGTCACGCGATATTACCGAAGCAATACAGCAGTAGCTACGAATTGCAGGAGAGTTGGGAGACGTATGGGGTGCCGCAGTATCTTTATACGGATCAGGGGAAAGACTTCACCTCGCAGCATTTAGAGCAGGTCGCGACGGAATTAGGAATTGGATTGTGTTCGCGCCCGCAACCGAGTGAGGGCGGGATTGTGGAGCGACCGTTTGGGACATTCAACCGGGAGTTTTTCAGCAGCCTACCGGGGTACGTCGGCAGTAAAGCCTCAGAACGATCATCGGTGGCGGAACGGGAAGCTTGTCTAACGCTGATGCAACTGGATCGACTGTTGGTGCGCTACATCGTGGATCGGTACAACCAGGGGATCGATGGGCGGATGGGGGATCAGACGCGAATCGGACGGTGGGAAGCGGGAGCGACCATGCCATTGCCATTGTTAAGTGACCGCGAACTCGACATCTGCTTGATGCGGCGAGAGCGACGGCAGGTGTATCGAGGAGGCTACCTGCAATTTGCGAACTTGAGCTATCGGGGTGAACACCTGGCGGGCTATAGCGGGGAAGAAGTGATCATCCGGTATGACCCGTGGGACATCACAACAGTGTGGGTGTACCAGCAAACCCGACAAGGCGAACAATTTGTAGCGCGTGCCCACGCGACAGGACTGGAAACGGAAACGCTATCGTATCGGGAAGCGCAGGCGATTTCACGGCGATTGCGACGGCTTGGGAAAGCGATCACGAACGAATCGGTGTTGCTAGAGGTGCGGGACCGCGATGCCGTAGTGGAGCAGTTGCGGCGAGAGAAACGGCGCAAACAAACAACTGGCAAAGCGAAAAAACAAACGTTCATGAAGAATAAGCATCAGCCTGAGGAGACTGTCCCCGCCAATGGGGTTGCAGATGCAGTGACCGAAGAGGTAGATGAAGCCGTAATCGAGTCTGAGGAAGAGTTGGTCGTGGTTGAGGATGTAGTAGTGCGAGATTACGAGGAGTGGAAACGAGATCGTGGTTGGTGGTGAACTTGATGCAGTGGCGCGGCAGGCAATGATTGGGCGGCTGCAAAAGCGAAGTATTGTCGAGTTAGAGCAAGTGCGACAGTTTCATGCGTGGCTAGACGAAAAACGGATTGCGCGGCAATCGTGTCAGGTCATCGGAGAGTCACGTACGGGCAAGACGATTTCCTGCGAAGCGTATCAGCTCAAGCACTTGCCCCAAAAGAATGGGGTCAGTGGAATGCCTATGCCAATCGTGTACTGGCAATCGGTACCCGAGAGCGGCAGTCGCGATTTATTTAACGGGATTTTCGATAGCTTGCAATACCAGATTAATCGGGGGACATTGAGCGAAGTGCGAGCGCGAGTCCACCACTTACTGCGGGTGTGCAAAGTAGAAATGCTGATCGTGGATGAAGCGCATCGGCTGCGACCGAAAGCATTGGAAGACATAGCCGACATCTTAGACAAACTGCAAATTGCAGTGGTGCTGGTGGGGACAGATCGGCTGAATGCGGTGATGAGGCGGAATGAACAAGTGCAGTATCGCTGCATTGCCAAACATCAATATTCGCGCATGACCCCGGCACAAATTGCGAAGACGAGCGCGATCTGGGAAACCCATGTGCTGCGGTTGCCGCAACCGTCACGGCTGAGCAGTGCCAAACTGCAGAAGTTGCTTGCTCCTGCCACTGGAGGCTATATCGGGCTGCTAGATCGAATGCTGCGTGAAGCAGCGGTGCGATCGTTGCGAGCCGGGAAGTCATGCGTTGAATACAACATATTGGCTGAAGTGGTGGCAGAATGCCAGTGAGTGAGAGCAAGCGGCAGGGCTGGGTGATTCAGGTTGAGCCTGGAGCGGGGGAGAGCCTTGGGCACTTCTTGAGCCGTTTCCGTCGAGAGAACTGCCTGAGCCACAAGACGCTGGGTGAAGTATTAGGCGTGCCTACAAAGGTCGTGAGCGACTGGGAAGTGCCATCGCGTCGCCGGATTCCGGACACAGCAGAATTGGAACGACTGTCGCAACTGGTGGGCATCCCCTTGTCACGATTGCGCGAGATGATGCCAAGGGAACCCCTGCACCTGCAAACGCGACTGTGCCCTGCCTGTTACGCAGAAAATCCAGTGCATCAGGCAGGATGGCAACAGCAGGGGGTGGAGGAGTGCGATCGTCACCAGATCCGGTTACTTTCTGCCTGTCCGAATTGTGGAACAGGCTTTCGGACTCCTTCTTTGTGGTGGAATGAACAGTGTGAGAAATGCCAGACTGCCTTGAACGAGATGACCTTGAATCCGCCTGTTCACCTTGGTCAGCCAGGAAGCGATGCGGGGTGCCACTAGGCTTTGGTTGAGAGCATGAGGAGTTTGACCAGCCAATAGACCTCCCGACCTTTAATGGGTTCGTGGGCTTGTTTAAACTGGGATTTGAGGTGTTTGAGCCAGTCCTCCTGCTCCACAATCTCTGACGAGTAAGCCCACTGCCCTGGTGTCAGTCTGCGAGAAATAATGGCACGCTCAGTCGAGATTTTCTCTTGGTTGAGTGCAGCACAGGCAGCATAGAAGGCAGGTTGGAGCGATTGGACTTGCTGTTCGAGTTCTGCCAGTTGAGCGCGGAGGTCAATCATGGCATTAATGATGTCCAATGGATCGAGGAGGTCAAAGGAAGAAGAGTTGATTGCAGTAGGGGGAGGAAGAGAATCTAGCTTCATCATTTGTTCGAGCAAAATGTCAGGGGTTCTTTGAAGGAACCTCTTGTGGTTGTCGGTCAAGTCAAGAAACAGAAACGACAAATTTCTGTCACCAGCTAATCTAGCGACATCTAACGTGAGACGATATAGAATTGTACACCACAGGGTTCCAATTATTATCCCGATTGATTTTAGGCTTTATTGATTGGCACTTAGCGCGAAGCAAACGACGAAAAGCGCGAGACGCGACGTTCAGCGACGAGATAGATAGGGGAGTTGAGGTCGCGGGCGTAACAGAAGTAGTCCGTTGCTTTTGGGAAGCAGGATGAACAAATTCAGTGCGTAGCAGGAGTCTCAACGTTAGTAAGGTTGTCAGTCTAACCTTACAAAATTCGTCTGCGTGAATTGCTCAAAGCAGTTGGGTGTTTTGGAACGCTTCGTAGATCTCCCTCAGTTCTTCCTTCTCTTTGCCGCGATTGTGGTGTGGATTGGTGGTCCCCATGTCTTGATTATGTTGGTGTCGCGTCTCTCAATCAATGACGTTGATCTTGCGCTAGCTGTCGTTTAGGGGCTAAAACGCCGATTATACCTAGCTTCTGGGTGAAGAACATTTTTGCAGGTGGTCTCACGATCAGTGTCGTTTAGAGACCCGTTTAGGGGTCAATTATGGAACATTCTGCTGCTGAAATGCTTGAGTAGCAGGAGTTACGGGGTTAGACGACAAATAGCGTGAGACGGACTAAGATCTTGCAAAACATTGTTCTAATCCTTATCCCGCTTGGCTTCCAGGCACTAAAATTACCCGACACTCAGCGTGAGACGAGCGACGAAAAGCGAAAGACGCGACACCTGACTTCCTAATCACCAAAATCAGGAAAGAGCCGCAGATTTGGGGGGGGTAAATTTCACGCTAATTGACTGTGCTTTTGGGATACCGCCTCTTGTTCTACAGAGACGATCGCCCTTGGGCTGCGGGCAGTTGCGTAGCAACAAGCGATCGGGATGACGACTGAGGTTGAACCTCTAAACTGAATTGAAACGTTCCTCGCTAATTGAGCGCTTCGGGTTGCGACTGGAACTGGTTGACAATCTGCTGTAACTCTTCGATCGCCTTACCCTCAACGAACTTTTGGTAAATCGATTTCAACTGGTTGCGATCCTTCTCTTTACCATTGCTTCTTTGATTTAGCCCGATCGATGTATTGTGCTGGTCAATTTGACTCACCGCAGCGGGATGGCTTTGCAGCCAGGGAGTGACGACTAAGGCGGGATTTGCGCCAGCAGCGGTAGCGATGATATTACCCGATAAATACCAGCGATCGTTGGGGTGGGTGTTGAGGTTGTGGTGGATGAGAGCAGCGATCGCAATCGGGACCCGGTCGGATGGCGATAGCTTCCCTGCCGGTGGTCTACCCGGAGCCGGGCGTTGAGTCGGTGCGGGCGGTTGTGCGGGCGGTTGTGCGGGTGGCTGGCTCACAGATTGTTGCTGCTGAGTCGGTGCTGCTTGGGGGGCAGGCGTGGGAGTAGACTGGATGCCTGCCCATTCTTGAGCCGTCGCAGCAATGGTCTGGAGCCTATCGTTCGCCTGCTTCAGTTCAGCTTGGAGGCGATCGATCTCCAGTTGTTGCTGTTCAGTCTGCTGGCGTAATTGCTCAACCTCCGCTCCCGCTTGTCCAGCATTCATTTGCTGTTTGATCGCCGCCAGTTCTTCCAGCAGCGGAGCAAGCAGTTCACTCGGGTTCGGTGCAGCCGGAGCGGGTGTAGGCTGAGCGGCAGCTTGCAGCACTTGTTCGAGTAGAGATTGATAGCCCGCTCGGACCGGTGCATCGATCCCCAGGCGATCAGCAGCAGCCGTCAAATCGACCACATTCACGCGCAAGTCGCGATAGCGGGGTCGGTTGCGCTTAGGCTTGCTCGGCTGCTCAGTCGCCGCCGGTGCGAATTCGGGCAGCGGTGCTGTCGTCGATGGCTGCTCCGGTTCTTTGTCAATCAAAGCTTGCAAGTCGGTCGCGATCGTCTCAACCTCGTGCTGAGTTGGGGACATTGCTTCTTCCTCATCGGGAGTGGAGTCAAGTTCTGGGGTGCTAGAATCCAGGCGATCCGCCTCTGGCGACAGCGCGAAGCGGTCGTTCGCTTGCTGCTGAGTGTCGAGCTGTTGTGGGGTCGGACTGGGTAAAGGGTTCGCCATCAACTTGATCCCCGTCACCGTGATGGGCTTGTCCTGGTCATCCACCAAGCGATAGCCGAAATAGTGAGCAGTTGAACTACTGTTCGCAGCATCGCGCATATCGGCAGCAGCGACATGCCCTAAGTAGAACTGCAACCATCGCTGTTCATTCACCCCCTGACCTGGAAGCCAATAGTGGATCGCCACCCTGGCATAAGCCGCCCGGAGTCGGTGGATCGATACGCTTTGAAATCCCGGCAGCAGCGGCAGAATTTGAGTGTCCTGGAAGGAGCGACGCACCCGCGTGTTCACCCTCGCTCTGAAGGCAGCCACCTCGTGATCCTCGCTCTTGAGTCCTGCCAGGGCTTCAACTGGAAGCATTGCCCGAAAGCGGTCGATCGCCTCCTTCACCTGAGCAGCCGGAAGCAGAGTCAAAATGGCATACTCTACCGGGTCAGCCTTCTTGAGTTGCCCGTCAAACATCAAAACGTAGGAGTGCTTGGTCGTGCTGAACTTGCCCGACACCACAACCTCTGTATGCCTGCGTCCCGTCACCGCAGCGATGCCCACTGCCAGCGTTTCAGGTTCTTCTGATTGCAGCAGTTCAGCCGCCTTCTCCAAATATCGATCGGGGTTAAACGGCTGGGGGGTGTCCTGTCTCTGGTTGTTGCCAACGTGGGTCTGTTTGCGATTCGCCATATAGATCGCGTTATCGTAGCGCATCAAACCATAGGCAAGATGATTGAGCGACTGAATTGGCTCACCCGTCCGTTGTTTGTGCCCATTGAACCGGTAAGCAGTCTCGTCCGTCAGCGGCAATTTGCCCTGCTCAGCGGCCTGGGCAATCGCCTTGCGATAGGCAGAAAGATAGTTCGTCGTGCTGTTCGTGCCAGCCCCATACCCCGCTTCCAGCAATTCGATTTCATCGCGGCACAATTTTTCGATCGCCTTTGCCGATCGGAGAGTTTGCAGTTGATCGATGAAGTCTTGCACCAGCACAGCGCGCTCCTCAGTGCTAAGCTTTCTCTTATCCCCTCGCTCAACCCGATCGCGATACTCGCTAATAATTTCTGCTCTATTCATATTTGTGCTTTCTTATACACATACATATTATATACGCTATTTAATTTATATGCAACAGTTCAAGCAAGATACGCAACTCAAGACAATAGCTTTTCACTGGGATTTACGCCCTCATTTCACTGATACAAATTGCTTATACCCTCTTATTCTTACACATAACTTGATTAAATATTTGTATACGCATAGGCACAACAAGCGGTATTTCTTATATGCATAACCACAAA
>NZ_JAMPLI010000027.1:0-66584 GCF_039962475.1 Leptolyngbya sp. GB1-A1
TCTCACGCGTTACTCACCCGTCCGCCACTAGATGCCGAAGCATCCCGTTCGACTTGCATGTGTTAAGCAGACCGCCAGCGTTCATCCTGAGCCAGGATCAAACTCTCCATGTTAAAGGTAGAACCTCAAACAAGTTTGTTTGTTAGCTCTCTGTAAGTTATCCGTTTAATTGCCTCAGTGAGTTTCCTCTTACTGAAACATCATTGCATTTACGGCTTAGTGATGTTATGCTGACTTTCAATCTATCTAATTGTCGAGGTTCTGGTCTCAGAAACGTCGCCTTAGCTCGTTCGCTTTGGCCTCGCTCCCTCCACCGCTTTATCAATATAACTAACCTACCTCCTCACTGTCAACCCATTTGGCTACTTTTTTGGAAAGTCCTGAGAGTGCTTGAGTAGTCTAAGGTTTAGACGGAGAGGAAGCGTTGAATTACTTCGTTGCTTAACTCTTTAGTTGAGCCTGAAGCAACGATGCCACCCTTCTGCATGGCGTAGTATGAGTCTGCTTGCTTGACGAAGTGAAGGTGTTGCTCGACTAGAAGGACTGAGATTCCTGTTGCAGCAACAATCTGGCGAATTGCTGCTTCGATGTCCAGGATGATGGAGGGTTGAATTCCCTCAGTGGGCTCGTCGAGTACTAAGAGTTTGGGTTTACCCATGATGGCGCGGGCGATCGCCAATTGCTGCTGCTGTCCACCGCTCAGGTCGCCTCCCATACGAGAGAGCATGGTTTTCAAAACTGGGAAGAGGGCAAAGATTTCTTCAGGAATTTCTTTGAGATTGCGGGATCTGTCCGATCGCGCCTCCAACCCCAACAACAGATTTTCCTTGACGCTTAAACGGGGAATAACCTCTCGCCCTTGAGGCACGTAACCAATTCCCATACGGGCACGACGATCGGGTGAGCAGTGGTTGATTAGTTGCCCCTCAAAAGAAATTGTGCCGCTGCGAGCGGGGAGAAGTCCCATAACGGTTTTGAGTAGGGTGGTTTTGCCTACACCATTGCGACCGATGAGGCAGACCATTTGACCCTGAGGGACACTGAGATCGACATTGCGGAGAATGTGGCTTTCGCCGTAGTAGACGTTCAAGCCGGAGACTTGCAGCATCAAAGGTTGAGCCGCGCTGCTAGATGAGGCGATCGAATCAGAGTAAGTCTGAGTCATTGCAGATTAGGGAGTCAAGGAAGGAGAGATTGAGAAGGCAGTCGCAGAAGGCAGGTCATCTTCGGATTCGATTTCCTGTCCCAGATAAACTTCGATTACACGCGGGTCGCTTTGCACTTGCTCAATGTTGCCTTCAAAGAGAACTGAGCCTTCGTGCAGCACCGTTACTTTGCGGGCAATCTGGCGAACGAACTCCATGTCGTGTTCAATCACGATAACGGAGTGGCTTTTGGAGAGTGCAACCAGCAGTTCGCCTGTACGATAGGTTTCCTCATCGGTGAGCCCTGCAACAGGTTCGTCTACTAGGAGCAGATCAGGGGACTGGGCAACCAGCATTCCAATTTCGAGCCACTGTTTTTCACCATGGGATAGGAGGTTTGCCTTCAGGTCTGCTTTGGCGGACAGTCCGATCGTCTCTAGCAATTCTTTGACCGTTTGCCGCTCCAGTGCAGGAGTACGTCTAAATAGAGTTTTGAAGACAGTTTTGCGAGGGTTGCAGGCTAGCTCCAGATTTTCGCGAGGGGTGAGGTTGAGATAGACTCTGGGCGTTTGGAACTTTCTTCCTACTCCCAACCGGGCAATCTTGTGTTCGGAATACGATCGCAGATTTCGCCCTTTGAATCGAACCTGCCCCTCAGTTGGCTTTACCTTCCCTGTGATGATGTCGAGGAAAGTAGTTTTACCTGCCCCATTTGGACCAATGATGACGCGCAGTTCCCCTGTATCCATTGAAAAGTTGAGGCGGTTGAGAGCCTTGAAGCCGTCAAAGCTTACCGTCAGGTTTTCAATCTCCAAAATTTTGGCGTTCATGTTCAACCTCTGGATCTTGCTCCAAGCTGGGATATGTTACGGAACGTTTGTGCTGACCGAACCACTGACGAAATAGATTCATGCCTTCGGTGCGTATCCAACCGACGACACCATTCGGGAGAACCATTACCACAATCAGGAACAAGCCGCCCTGAAAGAATAGCCAGATATCGGGGAACCGCTCACTGAGAAGACTTTTGGCGAAGTTAACGACGATCGCCCCCAAGATTGCCCCAATTAGCGTGGCACGCCCCCCGACTGCAACCCAAATCACCATTTCGATCGAAAAAGCAATATTCATCGAGTTGGGTGAAACAATCTCGCTTTGTAGCGTGTAAAACGCTCCTGCAACCCCTGCTAGCATCGCCGAGATCACAAAGACCAGAAGCTTGAAGGTTGTAGGATTGTAGCCTGTGAATCGGGCACGGCTTTCATCATCGCGGATTGCTATTAGCATTCGTCCAAATCTGCCACTCGTCAGCCAGCGGCAGAGAGCGTAGGCAATTACCAGGAAGAGGATAGTGAGAATATAGAAGGTATACCGAGTTTCCGGCGCATTGACCTTTGCACCTAGAAAGGTTTGAAAATCGGTTAGACCATTTGTGCCATTAAATAGTTTTTGCTGACCATTGAAGAAGTTGAAAAAGATAATGGTCATTGCCTGCGTCAGAATCGAGAAGTAGACTCCGCGAATCCGATTGCGAAAGAAGAGGTAGCCCAGAATTGCTGCCAGGATACCCGGAATAACTACCACTGCTAAGGCAGTAAAGCCGAATGAATAAAAGGGTTTCCAGAACCAGGGCAACTCGGTCACGCCATAAAGGGACATGAATTCAGGAAGCGGGCTGCTTGCCGTGGGTGGAATTTGCAGCTTTAAGTGCATCGCCAGCGCGTAGCCGCCGAGCGTAAAGAATACGCCGTGCCCCAAACTGAGCAATCCCGTGAATCCCCAAATTAGATCGATGCCCAGCGCAACGATCGCCAGTGCAAGGAAACGCCCCATCAAACTCAAACGAAAAACGGACAAAACCGCCGGAACTAGGAAGATCAGCAGCAGCACGACGACTGCTACGATTCCGGCTTCGATTAAAAGCGATCGCCGTTTTGTCCAATCAATTTTGTGTTGTTCAATCGCCTGTGCCGTCATTTTATTCTCCCAATGCTCCCTTGAAGGTCAGTTAAGCGTCCACCGTGCGTCCCTTCTGCGGAAACAAACCAGCAGGACGGTATTGCAAGAAAACGACGATCAGGAAAAAGACCATTACTTTTGCCATGCTGGTCGTTGCAAAGAAGGTGAAGAAGTCTGACAGAGGTTTGACAGGCGTGAGCAGCATTGCCAGCACCCCTGAACCCAGCACATAGTCTAAAACGCCCAGCACTAGCGCACCTGCGATCGTCCCTACCAATTTGCCAACGCCACCTACCACCACCACCATAAAGGTGTTCACAATATAGTTTTGTCCGGTGTTCGGACCGACTGATCCCAGTAAGCTGACTGCACAGCCCGCAATTCCAGCCAAACCAGATCCCAGTGCAAATGTGAGCGCATCAACCTTTTGGGTTGGAATTCCCAGACAAGCACTCATGTTGCGATTTTGGGTCACCGATCGAATTCGTAGACCCCAGGGCGTTTTTTGCAAGAACCAGTAAATGCCGAGCACGCAAACGATCGTCAGCGCCATAATGAACATGCGCGTGTAGGGAAGCTGGTAGTTACCGATAGGTAAACCGCCGAGCAGCCATTTGGGAGCCGTTACATCTACGTTTTGCGCTCCAAACCAAGGTTTGGTTATGGCGAGCTGGTAAGTTTGACTCAGCAGTGATCCAACTGCTCCAGTAATGCCAAGCGCGAGAGGAAGCAGAATCGCGATCGCCCCAGTCCGAATCCGTTGAAAATCAGGTCGTCGCTTCAAGAGCCAGAGTC
The DNA here is from genome assembly GCF_039962475.1 of Leptolyngbya sp. GB1-A1. Taxonomy (NCBI): domain Bacteria; kingdom Bacillati; phylum Cyanobacteriota; class Cyanophyceae; order Leptolyngbyales; family Leptolyngbyaceae; genus Leptolyngbya; species Leptolyngbya sp. GB1-A1. Next base: position 3,900 of record NZ_JAMPLI010000027.1, read on the forward strand.
CGCCAAAAAACAGCAGCGAAAACAGCAGCAGACCCACAATCATTACCCAGTTCACGCTACGGACAAACTGCTGCAAAATCAAACTCACACCCCAGGTTGCCAGCAGGGTTTCGAGTGGTCGCCCGTAGAGAAAGCGAATTACACCTCGCTCCAGCAATAGCCCCACCAAGGCCGCCACCAGAAATGCCATGATCAGGGCAACAAAAATATAGCCGCCTTGCCAGGGCTCGCCTAATGTCTTGAAGCCGTTTTGCACGACATAAGTGGTATAGGCACCCAGCATCATCAGTTCGCCATGCGCCATATTAATTACGCCCATCAAGCCAAAGACGATCGCCAGTCCCAGCGATGCCAGCAGCAAGATAGAGCCAATACTAAGACCGCTGAACAGTCCGTCAAGAATTCCTGTAAACAAGTGCTTACCTCCGGGTCGAGCGGACAAGGAACGTATATGAAATTAAATAGAGATGGAATCGAGCAGACATTGAACAGACAAGCATTGAATAGAAACAAGCATTGAACAGCCAATGATGGACTAGACAGAAAACCTCGATCGAAGCCGCAGGTCTGCCGTCTAAGTCCATGCTGGAGTTTTGCGCTTGAAGCTAACTTCGAGCTAGAGGAAATTTAGCTTGCCTTGAACTTGCCAGGATTATCAATATCCGTTCTCGTCCAGTCGCAGGTAAAGCCCTTGGTCTCAGCCACAAACTGGTTCCAGGGTACGGGATCAACAGGCTTCGGCGTCGAGAAAACGATTTCAAACAAGCCGTCATCGCGCACTTCACCGATGCGAACCGTCTTTGAGATGTGGTGGTTGGGAAACATCTTCACCGGACCCTCTGGCGCATCCATTTCCTGTCCAATTACGGCAGCCCGGATGGCTTTGAGATCGGTGGCAGTTCCGGCGGAGCCTGCCTTCTCAACCGCTTGCTTCCACAAGTTGACCGAGATATAGCCTGCTTCCATAGGGTCATTGGTCACGCGATCGCCGCCAAATTTCGCCTTAAACGCATCTACGTATGCTTTGTTCTCAGGGCTGTCAACGGTCATGAAATAGTTCCATGCAGCGAACTGTCCCTTGAGGAAATCTGTGCCGATCGCCTTCACTTCTTCCTCTGCAATACTGACTGACATGACCGGATACTTGTCTGCCGTCAAGCCTGCACCCTGAAGCTGCTTAAAGAAGGCAACGTTGCTGTCGCCGTTTAACGTGTTGTAGATTACGCCGCCGTTTGGAAGGGCTGTGCGAATTTTAGTAATAATCGGTGCAACTTCAGTGTTGCCAAGGGGGAGGTAGTCTTCACCCACCGTTCTGCCGCCCTTCGCCTGAAGCTGAGCCTTGATAATGGTGTTTGCAGTACGCGGGAACACATAGTCCGAGCCGACCAGGTAGAAGTCCTTGCCTTTGTTCTGCAACAGCCAGTCTACCGAAGGCTCAATTTGCTGGTTGGGTGCGGCTCCGGTGTAGAAGATATTCTTGGAACACTCCTGCCCTTCATACTGAACCGGATAGAACAGCATGTGATCCTTCTGCTCAAACACGGGCAGAACTGCTTTGCGGCTTGCAGAAGTCCAGCAGCCAAAGATTGCCACGACCTGATCTTCTTCGATCAGCTTGCGGGCTTTTTCAGCAAAGGTGGGCCAGTCAGAAGCTCCATCTTCCAGGACGGGCTGAATTTGTTTGCCCAATACGCCGCCGCTTGAATTGATTTGCTCGATCGCCAATTGCGTGGAATCAACCACGCTCTTTTCGCTGATTGCCATCGTGCCGCTCAGCGAGTGCAGAATACCAACCTTGATTGTGTCTCCACTGGCAGCTGCGGGAGATGCTGCGGTGGTTGCTGCGGGAGACTCTGCTGTTGAAGAAGTCGTCGTGCCAGAGTTTGCACAGGATTTGAGCAAAATGCTGGTTCCCAGCGCAGCAGAACCATAGACCAGAAATTTACGCCGACCAAATTGCCTTGACATGAATTCACCACTTCCTACTTCAGGAACAAAACACCACAGAGAGACATCACAAGAAACTCCAATAGTTTGTGATGTTATGTCTTTAGAGAGATAATAATTTGTATCAAGGGATACATAATTTTACTCCTTAGCCATTTGATATCCGTCGCAAAAGTCCTTTGCGTTCAAATAACAAACTTGGTGGATTGTGATAGTTCAGCCAATACCAGGCGTAGACTGCTGACAAGGCAAAGGGTAGGGCAATGCTTAGTCTGTCCTCCCCTCACGTTTTTCAACAACTTTTAATTGTTTCTTAAGTTTTATTTTGTTTCGCGTTGGGGATTTTATCCTTCCACTTGCCGAAGTTGCTTTTCTTCGGTTTGCTTGAGTCTATACAGCCTTATCCAGGCGATTGAAGTACAAAAAATGGGGTGTGAGGGCTGTGCTCCCCATACCTTACATGAGTGAAAAACGCTGTAAGCCTCGCGAAAATCAGTTCGTTATGCGACAGCTTTACCCAAGTGCAGCTCAATAAGATTGATTACGCTTTCAAGTCCCTGCCTTGCTTTGATATTGGTAAAGACAAACGGCTTGTCGCCTCGCATCTTGCGGGCATCGCGCTCCATTATGCCCAGGTCTGCGCCAACGAGCGGTGCAAGATCGATTTTGTTAATCACTAGCAAATCTGACTTCGTGATGCCGGGACCTCCCTTACGAGGAATCTTGTCCCCTGCTGCTACGTCGATCACATAAATCGTTAAATCGACTAACTCTGGGCTAAAAGTGGAAGCCAGGTTGTCGCCGCCACTTTCTACGAAGATGAGATCTAGATGACGAAACTGTCGTTCAAGCTGCTCGATCGCCACTAGATTAATCGACGCATCTTCTCGAATTGCCGTATGGGGACAGCCCCCTGTTTCAACGCCCACAATTCGATCGCGCTCCAGTGCCTCACTTCGCACCAGAAATTGAGCATCTTCCTGAGTGTAAATATCGTTGGTGACGACGGCGATACTGTATTGTTCTCGCAACAGCTTACAAAGCGCGTCTACCAGGGCAGTTTTTCCTGAGCCAACCGGTCCAGCAATTCCAACTCGCAGCGTGTGCATTGTGATTTCCTTAAACTCTTCCTGAGTTTCTTTTGCTTAAATCTTGCGATCGAAGCAGTTTCCCCAGCGGGACGATCGAAGCGAAGTCCAACTTCAGCAGTACAGCTTAAAGAAGACGGGTCAATTGGGCAAGTGTCCACCCTTCTGGAAAAACTTTCTCAGATTTGAGGAGAAAAAACTGCATTTTTCTTGTCTAAGGGAAGTGACGCTTGAAGAACCGTATCCGGGAAGCTAGCTCCTAACTCGGATTTACTGCTTTACTGCTGATATTGCCCCTTTAGGACAAGCAATTATGGAAACATTAGCTTATCTTCATCTTTCGCTCTGGTACGAAACCGCTTCGCGTCCATCTCAACGTGAGACACCGGAAACAAGTCAATCAAACAATGCAGAGCAGTCCTTGCTGAAAAAGCATGGATGTGTTGAACATAGTGCAGTGAATCAATGGCAACTGCTCCAGCCAGGCAACGCCGTGTATGTGCTGATGCCTTAAAAGCAAAAAGGATGAACCTGAGTTCACCCTTTCTTGAAGCTTGAAATTGAAAGATGGCTACCTGTTGCAGTCGCTAGGAGAGAACGCGCTCCAGTCGTGGTGCTTCGCCTGCCTGGTCGAGCTGCTTAAAGGAATTAAGTGCGAGAAAGCCAAAACCAACTTTGGCAACCAGATCAAGAATAGTGTAAGAAGCAGTTTCCACCGTGCTGCTGATTAAATTGAATCCTGTTCCGCCCAAGATCCAGATCACGGGGTAGATCAGCCACAGGATCAGATGTACGGTGATGAGTTTAGTGAAAACGCGACGCGATCGAGGATGTTTTGCATTTGCCTGCGATCGATATTGATTAAACAGCATGTAGAACATACCGATAAAAAATCCACAGCTCACGATGTACCAGATATAGTTGATGGGTTTAGGTGACATCGTCGCTACAAAGCCCGTAGCAATCATCAAAATATCTGCGCCAACCACTGCACCTGTGAATGCCAAACTGGTTCCGCCCAGATAAGTAACCGTAAGAATTTGCAATGGAGTTGAGAGAATCCAGGTGACGTATCTCACCCAATAGGTGGGACGATCGTAGACAATGCTCTGACCATGCCCTGTCCACATTGCAAGATACAAAACGGAAGCGATCGCCGCAATAAAAAAGTTAAGAGTAAAAAGAATACGCCATCGCTCATTCTGGGCATTGTGTGCGCCGAAGCCAAAGATCAATGCTCCCAGTGCCATCCCCAAACAGCCGATCGCAAACCAGATTTGATTCATATTTTCGATACTTTCCCTAGCCAAGTCTTTGTCTCTGATAGAAGAGACTCTAGACAGAAAATAAACGCAAAGCGTCTAACTGAGGAAGTATCTCGATCGCAGCAGAAAAAACAGTTCTCATTCTCAAAACTGCTCAGCTTCGCCTAGCTGCGAAAAAGACGAGAATATAGCGTTTCGTGATTCATACTGGCGATCGCCAAACCCCAGCTACAGCAGAACAGAGAATCTGCTGAACTTTGGATAACGTCTTGAGTGGTTGATTCAATTGCTGGATACAAATCAAGCAGCAGCTTTTGTCCCTGCGTTTGTCCGAGTGGAATAAGCCGAACTCCAGCGTTGACTAGATTTGCGCTCCAGCTTTGGAGGTAGCCCAATACAGCAGAAAAGGCATCAATTTGCCAGTGGGCAGCGGCGATCGAAAACGCAGTTACAAAGTGATGGGGTTCTTTGATTTCAGCTAAAACTTCCCGAAGTTGGGGATCAAGGTCGATCAGCAGGCGCGTAAGCGATCGTCCCATCTGCCAGCTTTGTTCGCGCAATTCTTCCGTTTCCCGAAACGCAGAAAGCCACTGATTCCAGTCGTTGAGCTGCTGGAGATCCTGCTGTTTCGCGCATTCATACATTTGATAAAGCACTGCACTTTCTATCCGCACCGCGCCATACTGCAATTCCTGCATGAGCCACGGTTGAAGCGTCGCTGCTCCTGTAATTTTTTCAGCCTGCACCAGCGTTTCTAGCCCTTCAGAATAGCTAAATGCGCCTACAGGCAAAGCAGGACTCACAAGCTGCAACAATCGCAGCAAAGGTTGAGATGAATGGGTGAACATAGTGTTGAAGCAAGAGGGGAAGGAAAAAAGCAAAATCAGTGGGAATGAGCAGCCTGATGAGTGTGATGGGCAGCGTGATGTCCAGACTCTTGAGTATATGCGCCTGCCTCAGGCTGAAAGGGAACGACTTCCTCGGTGATATGCAGCCCCATACGCTGAATCAAATCTTTGAGGACGGGATCAGGGGCAAGACGCAGATAAGTTTCCGTCACCTCAAGCGCGATGTGTCGATTTCCCAGATGATAAGCAGCCCGCAGCAGTTCTAGAGGCATATGCGCCCGCACGGTCATTACAGGCTCAGGCTTTGCAATAACCTGCACGATCGTCTCACCGTCTTCAGAGTAAAGCAGATCCCCGTTTTGCAGCACCGTTCCTCTAGCGAGCCGCAGATAAACGCCTTCGCCTTCTAGAGTTTGGAAATAGTAGCGCGATCGCGTTCGCTCTTCCGCAGTTAAGCTCAACATTAATTGAGGGACAGAAGAAGAAATAGCCTGAGACTCTTTAGAAATGCGGTGCGTCAAAACGATCGACATAGATTTGAGAATCGGAAATGTGCCAGGTTTGAGCCTGATTAGAGGATATTTGAGAAGTCTCAGGGCTCCTGCACTGCCCCCCAAATCCCCCATAAATGAGGGACTTTGAAATCAGCAGAATGCCCTTTCCCTACTACGGTATCTCTGATTCGATCGACTGTTGCTTACAGCAAGGTTAAGAATCATCAGACACGATCGCAAACCTTCTTTAAAGTTCAAAGTCCCCCAAAATTAGAGGATTTAGGGGGCTGCAAAACCTTTCAGACCTATCCACAAACCTTCTGCACTAACGGAAGCTGACTAACCTTCTGCCACCAGTCCTTCAGCTTCGGAGTCTGAGCCGTCACTGTATCAAATTCAGGCGTGTTCGCAAAATAAACGAAAACTGGGATCAGTTGAAAATCAGCCAAAGTGAGTTCACTACCCATGAGATAGGGGCTACAAATCGCAATTGATTCGATCGCCTCCATTGCTTTCTTCGCAGGATCGATTCCCCCTTTCACCACCTCCTCATCCGTTTTGCCGCCCTGACTTGGCACAATGACCCGCTGAATGACGATCGATCGAATAGTTGGTCCATACAAATAGCTATCCACAATCGCCATGATTTGCCGCATTTTCGCCTTCTGGAGAAGATCAGACGGGCTAAATTTGCCGTTCGCGACAGCTTCATCGAGATATTCATTGATCGCGACTGTTTCGTACAGCGCAGTTCCGTCTATATCGAGTGTTGGAACTTTACCAAAAGGATTTTTCGCCAGGTATTCAGCCGCAGTGTTTTGACCGTCAAAAATTCCGACTTCCTTCAGGTCATAGTTCGCGCCTGCCTCTTCCAGCAAAAGCCGAACCGCACGAACATAAACACTAATCGGAGTTCCGTAAAGCGTGAGGGTTGCCATTATTAATCTCCAAGCGAATCACGATCCCATTTTTGGGATACAGCTTATCGCAAGCTACTTGCTACAGTTTGTATAAACCTCTGCCGAAAGACTTGTTGTGAGAAACGTGAAACCATCAAAAAAGCCCTGGAATCGACTGTAGGCGATCGACTACACCTGAAATAAACTGCGGCAATTGCTCATTCATACTGGGCACTCTATATCAGTTTCACTCAATGCCAATCCAATGCCGCAATTCCAACGAGGAGCTGGACAAAATGTCCGCCAGCTTGCAATCAGAAGAAGGATTAAGGCGATCGCTTCCTTTTCCTCAGCCGCTTTAGCCATTGCCTTTCCATTTCTTCTGGAGAGGCTTTTCGAAAATTTCCTGAAACAGATGTCCGCTCTGAATCCTGCTCAGACTCAGCCCTCGCTAAATCTGCCACCTGCCCTTTACGCTCTCCTTATTGTGATCGCAATAGGCTCAACGGCAAACGGAATCTATCTGTGGAAGCGTGCTAATCATGCTGACCAGGGGGCGAAAGGCGAGGAAGACGTGGCTCAAGCGATGCTTCCACTCCAGCAGGCAGGCTGGCAGATTGAATACGGAATGCATTTAGGAAATCGACTAGGAGATGCTGACATCGTTTGCATTTCTCCTCAAAAAAAAGCTTTTGTCATTGATGTCAAATCGCATCGCGGCACAGTCATCACGGACGGAAAACAGCTACAACGTCAGATGGGAAAAACAACTTACCCGTTCGAGAAAGATTTCCTGACACAGGCGACGAAGCAGGCTTTGCAGGTTAGGAAGCAAAAGAACCTGAGTTATATAACCGCGATCGTGGCTTTCTCAAATGCAAGAGTTTCAATGCAATCGAACAAAATCCAAAAAGTTTATGTAGTCGAAAAATCGGAACTCATCCCTTTACTAAAAACGCTGAATAAATGATGGCTCGATCGCTAAAGGTATTGATAACGCTTGGGTTTAACTTTGTTTTGATAGTAACAAATAAAATGCTGGCAGGTTCGAGGTTAGCATTGCTCGAAGGAAGTAGGGTCGATCGCTTCCTTATCGCTGAATAACGTTTCACTTGAGCGGCTGAAATCACCTTTGCATTTGCACCAAGATGTTTTGAAAGTCCACTCCAATCGTATAGTTAGGCGGCGATTACAGATTAAAGAGGAACCAGTCACAACCCTAAGCGAAAGGCTGCTGAGTTTTCCAGCATCAGCCCAACCTAAGATAATAGGCAATCACAATATGGATAAATTTGTCTTTAATTTCTATCGGATTGAAGGAGTTCACTGATTGTCTCTGTATATTTTTTAAACTCCTCATTTTCGACAGACTTACTAGGAATATGCAAATCAGCCCTGAGGCTATGCTTAAACCAATGTGCCTGTCCTGCTAGTTCTTCAAATGTCATCTTATTCTTTTTAAAGGCACCACAGCAACGACGCAGGCTTGTGAGGTGTGTTCGCGACTCTTCTGACATTAATAAACCCACACTGTCATAGGCAATGTTAGTCAGATCATCAGCCATTTTTTGTACAGATTCTACTGCATCTTGATGGGAATTTTTAGCCAATTGATCTCCTCCCAACCTCCGCCATTCGTATCTTGCTGTTATTTTTAATAAAGGCCAAACTGAAGCATATTCCCTAAGTCTAGCTTCGTATAATTTTATTGATGTCTCCTGAAATATCGCTTGAGTAATTCCTCTTTCTACTGCTCGTTCCCATTGTCTTCTATCATCCTTTAACTTGCGGCGTTGGATATCTAGCTGTAATGCATTAATTAAAGTTCCTGAAATTGAAACTATGAGCGCAACAACTGCTGTAACAAGTTCAATCTTCATTTGCTTTTGCAATAGCTGAATATTCTGTCTAATAACTTGGAGTGGAATTCCGGATCATGATAGGGAGTAGCTTCATTCGCCTGCAATATATGCTAACTAAATGCCCAATCTTGAGATCGTTTATTTGTCACTCTATTGAGTATGCTCTCTGAATTGTCTCCTGAATATCTATAAGACTTGGACGTTCAGTTGGGCTGTATTTGACCATATTTGCCAGTAGCTCGGCAACGCCAGACCTTAGGTTAGGAATTTGGTATCTTCCGGCAGCAATTGCGTGAGGACTTGGCAGTTCACCCGTGAGCAGTTCTATCCAAGTAACGCCCAAGGCGTATATATCTGACGCCTTGACTGCATTGTGTGGTGACTCTTGCTGCTCTGGAGCCATGTAGAACCAGGAACCAAGCTGCATTGATTCCTGAGTAATAGTCCCTCCTTTCGTGAAAGTAGGGTCAAAGTCGCTCCACTTAACGATACCGAGATCTCCAAGTTTGATCGCATTAGGAAACTCTAAGAGGTTTGCTGGTTTGATATCTCGATGAGGACATTCCTTCGAATGTAGGAAACCAAGACCAATGACAGCATCCAGTATTATTTCGGCAGCTTCTTCCTCAGGAATAGAATCACTAGTTCGAAGTTGGTCAGCGATAGAGCGCTCCGCTAGCTCCATAATTAAGAACGGGTTTTGTTCAATTTCTCCTATGTCGATGTACTTGACGATGTTAGGGTGATTAAGCTCGCGACCATTTTGTACCTCACGCCTAAACCGTTCTCGTACATTCGGAAGCTTGGAGTCTTGCAGTAGGTCTCGTCGCGGAAGCATTACCTTAGCAGCCACAAGTGTGACTTCCGGTGACTGCGTTCGAGCAGACCAAACGCGTCCTACCGCTCCATTCCCTAATGGCTCGACGAGTTCGTATTTGTTACCTTTCTCACCCTGAAGTTGATCACCTGAGGAGAGGTTAATCTGCCGCGGTGCGCTCTGAGTGAATGTCTCGTTGAAGAAAGTTTCTGTGATCTCATCTCCATCTAGAAGAACCTTGAGATGCCGGTTTTCAAGTTTTTGTAGAAAAGGAGCAATCTTGTTCTTGTTGATGTAGGTTCTAAGAGACCCATCACTCCAGTCGGCGGCTTCCATTACCTCTTCGTAGCTTACAATTGCTCCCGCAGACTGTTGTTTGAGCCATTCAAATAGCTTCTTTGCCCCTCTTGACAGTGCCATGATTGTCCTGCTCCTCGTGCCTATCAGAACTTTGCGTAAACATGAATAATAGTGCCTTTCGAAAGTTTGAGCCGAGCCTTCAGATTGAGAGGTCAAGTTGTGCCGTTTCGGACACTGACGTTGGCTGCGGCCAGAGAGTAGATACGAAGTCAACTTGCAGATCTTGAAGCCGCTCGCGAGTTACTTTTAGAGCCTCTGTACCAATATCGTTGCCGATAAAGTGACGACCAAGTTTCACCGAAGCGATGCCCGTCGAGCCAGAACCCATAAAGGGGTCGATAACGACCTCATTTGGCTTTGTACTTTGTCTTATAAGAACTTCTGAGACCTCAGCAGGCTTTTCAGTTGGATATCCACGGTAAATCCGAGGTACTTGAATGATGTCAGGAACACCAAGATCGTTGAGTTTCCTTTTACCCTTCTCGAAGAACAGTATGAATTCATATCGAGCACGATAGTGGTACCCCATTCCAATCTTTACCTTGTCCCAAACGAGTGGCTTCCAAAAGCGAAATCCTACGGACTCTGCAATAGGTTTTGCTACGAACATTGTTTCATTGTCACAATAAAGGTAGAAATGAGAATTCTTCTTCAATACCCGATACAACTCAACGAATAACTCGTGGAACCGATCGTTAGGAAAGATCTCAAACCAATCATTACTAGACGCCTTGCTGTGTTTAAGACGTGTAGTAGTACCTATGGCACGATGCTTTTCTAATGACTCATAGGGGGGATCGGTCACAATAAGGTCAACTGACGCATCCGGCAACTCACGCAGCCAGCAAACTGCATCACCTTGATGGAGTACTGCTTTAACCATGTAGCTATAGTACACCTTAACTCCTTGGACACTCGCAACCTTTTAGATGAGAAAGGCACGGATGGAGCTTTAGATCCGGATAACAATTAATTAGACTGAATCTTTTGCCTAAAATCCCGATTTGGCGATATAAACAGAAATAGTTCCGCCTAAGATCTCGATTTGGCTGTTTAGGCAGGAAAATTCAGTATAACTACCTTTTTTGAGGCTTGTCAGTTCTGCCTAAAATTACCCGTAAGCAATACGGGTCAATCAGGAAGAATGTATGGAGCCTCAGCCCCAAAGCTGCTGGATCAGGAAGCCCCCAAAAAACGGTAGCCCGATCGCCTAATAACTCCACAGTTCAAATCAGCGATCGCCCTCATCCTTCCTCATCCGGTAGATACTCAATCAAATCAGACGGGGTACAGTCCAGAAACTTACAGAGGGCATTCAGCGTTTCGCCGCCAATTTGCGGTAGGGTGTCCTGATTTTTTATTCGTGAGATTGCATTAGGATGAACGCCCATCAGGTCGGCTAACCGCTTATTCGTCATGCGTTGCCGAGCCATGATTTCCCTTAGTCGCCATCTAATCGTCAAAAGAAATCCCTAAAAGTGTCGATCTAAACACTTAGAGTGTGTGATATGATTTTGAATAGCTAAAAACCAGTGCGTCCCCTGAGAAGTTCTGCACTGGCTCAAGCTCCATTGTTCATTTAGGAGACAACCTATTATGACTTATAGCGATCGCTTACGGAAGCGGTGGGCTGTCGTGCGCCTTTTACCTCAGATGCGGCGAGTTGACGTGGGCTGGTTTTATCACTACTCCGATGCAGACGGCTACGCCAAGATTCTGCGTCGTCTCGATCCGGGAAGCAAATTTGAAGTGGTGTTTGATGCCTCAGCAGTAGAGCAGCAGAGCAGAATTGTCTAAAGCCAAGAGTTTCAAAGTCCCCCAATTCTGGGGGATTTAGGGGGCATCAGGGATTGCAAGACATCACTAGAAACCTGCGTGTACACAGTAGCAGACTTGAAAGAAGGGGTTGGGAAATGAAGGCTGCCTTTCCCTCACAAATATCCCCACTAAAAAAACGGTAGCCCGATCGCCTGACCGAACTACCGTCCTTCAATTCAATTCTCGAAACTCAGCGATTATTCAACGGCTTGAGGCAACAGTTCGCGCTTCTCGCCCTGACGAACCTGCACCTGTCCGTCTTCGCTGATGTCCACTACTGCGGTGTCGCCGCCCTTGACCCGACCGGACAGAATTTCTTCTGCCAGCGAGTCTTCCAGCAGGCGCATGATTGCCCGACGTAGCGGACGTGCCCCATAGCTGGGGTTGTAGCCCTCTTCGATCAGACGCTCCATGAAGCGTTCGGTCACTTCGAGGGTAATGCCCTGCTCGGTGAGGCGACCCGTAACTTCCTTCAGCAGAATATTGGCAATCTGCTTGATTTCCTCTTTCTTGAGCTGACGGAAGACGATAATTTCATCCAGACGGTTCAAGAACTCAGGACGGAAGTACTGCTTCAGTTCTTCGTTCACCAGCGATCGAATGCGGTTGTAGTTCGCTTCGTCCTGGCTTTCCGAAGTAAAGTCGAAGCCGAGACCGCCGCCGCCCTTCTCAATCACCTTAGAACCTATGTTCGAGGTCATGATCAGCAGCGTGTTCTTGAAGTCTACTGTGCGTCCTTTCGCATCGGTCAGGCGACCGTCTTCCAGGATTTGCAGCAGCATGTTGAACACATCCGGGTGCGCTTTCTCGATCTCGTCAAACAGAACGACGGTGTAGGGACGACGACGCACAGCCTCAGTCAATTGACCGCCTTCGTTATAGCCCACGTAGCCTGGAGGCGAACCAATCAGCTTAGAAACGGTGTGCCGCTCCATGTACTCCGACATATCCAGACGGATCATCGCTTCTTCAGAGCCGAAGAAGTAGGAAGCCAGCGTCTTCGCAAGTTCAGTTTTACCTACCCCAGTTGGACCCGAGAAGATAAAGCTTGCGATCGGACGGTTGGGATTCTTCAGACCCACACGGGCACGACGGATAGCGCGAGAAATTGCCTTGACTGCCTCTTCCTGACCAACCATGCGCGTATGCAGGGTGTCTTCCATGTGCAGCAGCTTCTCGGATTCAGATTCCGTCAGCTTATTCACCGGAACACCCGTCCAGGAAGCAACAATGTGAGCGATATCCTCTTCATCCACAACCGGTGAATCATCACCTTCAGTGGAATCAGTCTTGCGGTTCTGAGCGATCGAGCGAATTTGCGCCTTAATTTCCATTTCCCGATCGCGCAGTTCGCCTGCCCGGTCAAAGTCCTGAGAACGCACCGCATCGTCTTTTTCTTTCAGAACTTGGCGCAGTTCTTTGTCGAGTTCCTTCGCGGCCGGGGGCAGCTGGGAGTTGATCAAACGAACGCGAGAGCCTGCCTCATCAATCAGGTCGATCGCCTTGTCCGGCAGATAGCGATCGGAGATGTAGCGGTCAGACAGCTTCGCGGCAGCTTCGAGGGCCAGGTCAGAAATTTTCAGCTTGTGGTGCTGCTCGTAGCGATCGCGCAGACCGTGAAGAATTTCAATCGTTTCATCAACCGTCGGTTCACCCACCATGACAGGCTGGAAACGGCGTTCCAGGGCAGCGTCCCGCTCGATGTGCTTGCGGTATTCGTCCAGCGTCGTCGCACCAATACACTGGAGTTCGCCCCGTGCCAAAGCAGGCTTCAGAATGTTGGCAGCATCGATCGCCCCTTCGGCTGCACCTGCTCCAATCAGGGTATGAACCTCGTCGATCACCAGGATGACGTTACCCGCTTGGCGGATCTCATCCATAATTTTCTTAAGACGTTCCTCAAATTCACCCCGATACTTGGTTCCTGCTACCAGCAAACCGATGTCTAGCGTGACGACACGCTTCTCTTCGAGGATATCGGGGATATCGTTGTTGGAAATGCGCTGTGCCAGACCTTCTGCAATCGCCGTTTTACCTACACCGGGTTCTCCAATCAACACCGGGTTATTTTTGGTACGACGACCGAGGATCTGAATCACGCGCTCGATTTCTTTCTGGCGACCGACCACGGGATCGAGCTTGCCTTCGGCTGCCATTTGGGTCAGGTTGGAACCAAACTCGTCCAGGGTGGGAGTCTTGGTGCGTCCTTGACTTCCTCCGGCAGACACTTCGGCGGTTTCGCCCAGCATTCGAATGACTTGCGTCCGAACCTTGGACAAGTCAACGCCAAGGTTTTCCAGCACTCGTGCAGCAACCCCTTCGCCCTCGCGGATGAGTCCCAGCAGCAGATGCTCTGTACCAATGTAGTTGTGTCCAAGCTGGCGAGCTTCCTCAAGCGATAGCTCTAGAACCCGCTTAGCGCGAGGCGTGAAGGGAATCTCAACTGCGACGAAGCCGGAACCTCGACCAATGATTTTTTCAACTTCAATCCGGGCATCTTTAAGATTGACACCCATAGATTTCAGCACTTTGGCGGCGACGCCGGTCCCTTCTCCAATCAGACCCAGGAGGATCTGCTCTGTACCCACGAAGTTATGTCCCAGGCGACGGGCTTCTTCCTGGGCAAGCATAATCACCTTAATGGCTTTTTCTGTGAAGCGTTCAAACATGGCGTTCCTTTATCACCTGGTGCGTGCCGGTACGCTGATTTTAGCATAGGAAAATTCTCAAGCTGTCACTGATGAACAGCTCGTCCAAGGTAGGGATCTCCGAATCAAGCGGGCTGCTGATCCCCTGAAATCCTGATGGGTTAGCCGATGAAGAGAGAAAACTAAGAAGCTACCTCCAAAGGGGGATTTTTATTAAAAACAGCATCAAAAGTCAAGCGGAAAATTTAGGAAATTTCAGTAAAAGCGGTTTGCAGGGCAGGTTCTAGCGAAATTTCGTAGTTAGACTCTCGTAATCGATCGCGCACCTCCCGATCGCCCTCCTGAACCCACAGCCGAAACTCCGGTTTTTGCAGCCCGCTTCGCCACAAAATCAGCGCGTCTTCACCATCGGAGTAATACCTTTTGCGCCGCCCCACTTCTCGGAAGCCAAATTTCTCGTACAGCCGGATTGCTGCCGCATTTCCTGCCCGCACTTCCAGCGTTGCCCACTCCAAGCCACGTTTATTTGCCGAAACAAGGAGCGCGTAGAGAATTGCCTGGCCGAGTCCCAGTTGCCGATAAGCGGGATCGATCGCCAGAACGGTGATATGTGCTTCTTCAGCGATCGCCCACAGGCAGCCCAAGCCAATCAGGGAAGTTGAGGACTGCTGAGTTGAAGTTGGAAGTCCTGCATCACCCCCTAAATTCCCCATGCAGGGGGAGCTTTGAGATGGGGAAAGATTTTGATGGCTCAAAAGTCCTCCGCTCGGAAAGGGTTGGGGGGCGGGGCAATGCTCTGATTCAGCATCAAAACTCTCCCCTTCGATCGCCTCTTGCTTCAGAACCAGCAAATCGCTGTTTGGACTTTCAATTTCGCGACGGTAGCCTTCGATCGACCACAAACCACCTAGACAGCGGCGATCGAGTTCAACCACATCGGGTAACAGATCTTCAGTCAGCAGCTCTAACTTGAGGAAATTCACAAAGGTCTTTGAAAATCAGTTTCAGGATGCACAGCCCCCAATTGTACACTGAGTATTAGGTGAGGCAGGAACGCGAATCGACATTCAGCGATCTAAAGACTGCACCCCTTACCTTGGTAAGCAAGTTCAGCCAGGACTTTCAGGCAAGTTTCAGCGAGTTTAAGGATAGAGATATAGGAATGGTTTCAACTCCGACTGTCGAGGTTGTTCAATCCGGTCGTCAATATGTGGTGACTGAGATTTCTAATAACGCCTCACCCAACCAATTTTTGCTGCCGTTGACGGCACGCGTGAATGAGCAAGACCATCTAGAGATTGGTGGCTGTGATGTTGTCGATCTAGTGAAACGCTTTGGCTCACCGCTTTATATTCTGGACGAAGAAACGCTCCGCACCGCCTGCCAGCAATATCGACAAGCCTTCCAAAAATACTATCCGGCAGAGTCGCTGGTGATCTACGCCTCGAAAGCCTGGAACTGTCTGGCAGTGAACGCGATCGTCGCTAGCGAAGGCTTAGGGATTGACGTGGTATCCGGCGGCGAACTGTACACAGCACTCAAAGCCGGATTGAAACCTGAAGTAACCTATTTCCACGGCAATAATAAGTCGATCGAAGAGCTTCAGTATGCGATCGAGTCAGGCTGTACGATCGTTGCTGACAACTGGCACGAACTCAAAACCCTGGTTGCCCTCAAGCCGAGCTCCTCAGTTCGAATCATGCTGAGGATTACGCCTGGTATTGAGTGCCATACGCACGAATACATCCGCACCGGGCACATCGACAGCAAATTTGGCTTTGACCCCGATCAGCTTGAATCTGTCTTTCAGTACATTAGCCAGCAGCCGGAGCTGAACTGTGTCGGCTTACACGCCCATATTGGCTCTCAGATTTTTGAAATCCAGCCCCACGGCGATCTGGGTAGCGTGATGGTACAGTGGATGAGCAAGGCGGCACAGTACGGCTTACCAGTTCAGGAACTCGACATCGGCGGCGGTTTGGGCATTCGCTACACAGAATCCGACGATCCGCCCAGCATTGATGAATGGGTAAAAGTGGTGTGTGAAGGCGTGGTGAAAGCTTGTGAAGCTCAAGGGGTGCCCTTGCCCAAGCTAATTGCTGAACCGGGGCGATCGCTGATTGGCTCTGCCTGCGTCACGGCTTATACGATCGGTAGTCAAAAAGTGATCCCAGGTATCCGAACATACGTTAGTGTGGATGGCGGGATGTCGGATAATCCACGTCCGATCACGTATCAGTCGATTTACCGGGCAGCAGTCGCAAACCGGATGTCTGCACTGATGACAGAGACGGTTAGGGTTGCAGGCAAACACTGTGAATCTGGGGATATTGTGATCAAGCAGGCAAGCTTGCCCGAAACTAAGGCAGGGGATGTGCTGGTTGTGATGGCGACTGGGGCATACAACTACAGCATGGCATCCAACTACAATCGGTTGCCTCGTCCGGCGGCAGTCCTGGTTAACCAGGGTGAAGCCAGCGTGATTCTGCAACGGGAAACTTATCAGGATTTAATCCGACAGGATTCCTTGCCAGAGAGATTAGTCTGTTCGAGAGATTAGTTTAAGCGAAATACAAGAATCAGGCTGAGGCATGAAAGACCCATGAAGTTTTTTCGCCTCACCCTCGTCTTTCCGGTTCCTAAGGTCACTTGGAGAAGGGTAAACCAGAATCAATCCGATGGGTTCTTTTTTGAGGCAATGGCTGACACACCTTAGCTGGGCTTGGTCCTTGCTGCTGCCCGTCATCGATGTTGGCTTGGTGCTGGTATTGACCTATATGATCCTGGTGATTATCGGCGAACGGCGAACGCTCTGGATGGTGCGCGGCTTGATCATTCTGATGCTGGCTTCTGCGCTGGGAAGTGCGCTGCGGCTACGGCTGCTCACTTTTGTGCTAGAAAAGCTGGTGATTGGCTCTGCGGTGGCAATGGCGTTAATTTTGCAGGGGGAGTTTCGCCGATCGCTCGAACAACTTGGGCGGGGTGAAGTCCTTCAGCTTATCCGTCCTGCAAAGGAAGCCGTTCCTAAGGCGGACAGCGTGATTGACGAAATTGTTGATGCGGTCAAAGAATTGTCTCAAAACCGAACCGGGGCACTGCTCATCTTGGAGACTAATGGGACGATCGACGAGCGCGATTTTTCTGTTCCGGGGGTGCGGCTCAATGCCGAAGTCTCTAAGGAACTGATTCAGACCATTTTTCAGACCTCGACGCTGCTCCATGACGGCGCGACCTTGATTCGTGGGTCGCGGGTCGTTGCGGCAGGCGTAATCTTGCCTATCTCGGAGCGAACGGCTTCGCGCCAGTTAGGCACTCGTCATCGAGCTGCAATGGGCATTACGGAAAGAGTCGAAAATTGCGTTTGCGTCGTTGTATCTGAAGAAACGGGGTCAATTTCCCTGGCAGAACGGGGTATCCTCAATCGACCCTTAACCAGCAGTAAACTGAGGGAGTTGCTCAGGCAGAAATTTTCTCAAACGGTCGATCGCGAAGTGGTCGCGCCGCAGTTGCGGAGCCTTGGTCGTCAACTCGGTACTCGAATCGCCGCGCTGGTTTCACGCCTGTTTCGCTTTTCATCATCGGCTTCACGGGAGAAAAAATGACGGCACAATCGATCACGGCACAACAGACCTACCTGCAAGTTTTACCGCCTGACCTTGATCGGGCACGGTTACCCAAGCACGTTGCGGTGATTATGGACGGTAACGGTCGCTGGGCAAAACAGCGCGGTCTGCCTCGAATCATGGGGCATCGGCGCGGAGTCGATACGCTGAAGGATTTGCTGCGCTGCTGTCGGGATTGGGGCGTTGAGGCACTCACCGCCTACGCCTTTTCCACGGAAAACTGGGGTCGCCCCCTGGAAGAAGTCGATTTTTTGATGACCCTATTTGAGCGAGTTCTGCGGCAAGAGCTGCGGGAAATGATGGCAGAAAACGTCCGCATCCAGTTTGTCGGCAATCTGCAAGCCCTGCCCTCCTCGCTTCAAAACGAGATTACGAAAGCAGTCGAAACGACCCGCAATAATCCGGGAATTCAGTTCACTGTTGCAACCAACTACGGCGGACGGCAGGAGATTCTTCAGGCTTGCCGATCGATCGCGACCAAAGTTCAGCAGGGCTTAATTGACCCCAGTGAAATCGACGAAGCCCTGTTTGAGCGACACCTCTACACCGCAGGCAACAGCGATCCCGATCTGCTGATCCGAACCAGTGGCGAGATGCGAATCAGTAACTTCTTACTGTGGCAGGTTGCTTACGCGGAACTGTACGTCACCGATACCTTGTGGCCCGACTTTAACCGGGCAGAGTTTCACCAGGCACTTTCGGCGTATCAACAGCGCGATCGGCGGTTTGGCAAGGTTTAATTTCCTTATAGCCGTTTAGGGACCGGAGAAGATGGCTTCATCGAGATCCTGACGGCTCAGGGAATATTTGAACGATCGCTGAATATCCCCTCCGTCTTGAGCAGCTTCCAGGTAGCGAACCAGCAGCGAATCGACCTCCATTGAAATTTCTGCTGTCCAAGCGGGCTGCTGAATATGCCAACGGTGAATATCGTTTTCGTCCTGCTCACAGCCCTTTGACTGAAGCCAGGATTCGATATCGGGTAGAGGATGGTTGTAGAGCGGCGTATCGGCTGGAGGAAGTGCCATCGAATTAGCAATGGGAGTGAAGGTGAACAATTGTTAAGACTCTCTGTGATTTTATCGCAGTTCACTCCCCCTGTTGAAAAGCTGCCGATCGACTATTGATGAAAGGCGATCGCCTACTTGCCTATTTCCTGCTTGTTTATTTAAAGTAAATCAGCAGATTCAATCCGGGAATCGTCCGTGAAAGCGTCCAGAGCAGCAGCGCAAGATAAAGCAGTCCGAGGCTCCACTGATACCAGGCGAGGGTCGTAATCAGTCCGGGTACGTGTTCATCGCGCAGGCGGATGTCGTTGAATCCAAATCGCAGCAAATTATTCAAGCTGAAATCGAAGTAGTTGAGCCAACCCCAGCGACGTTTCCACAGGATAGGCATATAGCGTTCGCGAAAGAGCGGGTAGGCGGGGATCACGGGCAGTCTGCCGATGAGAAAGCGCAACTGGCGCAGGGTTGCATCTTCAACGAAATAGCTGACATCCATCAGGTCGTGGTAGCGTCCTTGCCAATAGATAAGCGCGACCAGGGCGAGCGGGATGGGCAAAGTCACTAATCCCAGACAAAATAGCGTCAGCATTGGCTGTTCGGCACTGCGAAACATAGCAACCAGTCCGCCGATCGTAATCACACTAAACCCGCCCAAAATCCACCCTACCTCGATCCGGTCAGGCAGAATCGGTTTGGGGTAGCGACGACGAACGCGATCGATCAGCCAAAATACCAGCCCAAAATAGGCAACTCCGACAATGCCCACCCCGAAGATTAGCCAGAAGCTCGTGCCATAGCGAGTCAGCAGCAGCAGCAAACTCAGACCCAGCCACTTTAAGCCATCGCCCAGCCAGCCTGTTGCAGAAGCAAAACGTCCGACGCTAATGCGATCGCGCACTTTAACATAGGTTGCCAGATCGACCGCTTCAAGGCGCAGCACATCGTTGATTGTGCGAAACGGCGTTTGGCTGCGGACTTGCAGAATTGCTTCTGCCTGTTTTGCTGAAAAGCCCGCCCGCTGAAGCTGATCTGTGCTTGCTGTATTTAAATCCGTGCCCACAATGCGCTGCCAGATCTGGCGCGATCGAAGCTTTTGCGCCATGTATTCGATCTGATTCGCATCGCTAATTTGCTGCATCTGACGAAAGTTTTGCACAAGGTTTCGCAGCAGTGTCTCGTTGCCTTGCAGCGTAGGAACGGACAGCACCGCTCCGATCTGTCCTGGATTTCCCAGAATCGAAGCATGGCGAGGATCAAATTGAAGGTCGGGCACATTCAGATGTACACCTGACGCAAAGTTTGCATCGCCAAAATCTGCCTGATCGAGGACGCTGACTCCGCGCAAATTGACCGATCGATCAAACTGCGCCTGCCGGAAGCTGAGCAGTTTTTCAAACGTGGATTCAGTCAGAAAAAGGGCTTGAGCAAATTTGCTGCGATCGAAAAAAGCAGCACTCTGCCAGCGCGTCTGGGCAAAGTCGGCGTTTTGCTGCCACAGAGTTCGGGTAAAGTTTGCCGTCTGCTGAAAAACGGATTGGTGAAAGCTTCCGGTCGCTCGAAATTCGCTGTTCTGAAAGGTGACGCTCGCGCCAAACTGCACCTGATTTGCCCGCAGACGATCGAACCAGAGAATGCTGCGAAAGCGGGCTTCACGCAGAAACAGGGCATTGCTCAAGGTGACAGGCTGGCTAAATCGTGCCTCAGACCAATCAGTCTCTTGATCAAACCTGGCTCCCTGAGCGTTGACCCGCCCTAAAAAGAACGTGTTTGTAAAATTCACAAAGCCCTCGAACTGCGTCTGCACCAGATTGAGCGAACCGCGCAGCACCGTAATCTGCAAAGGCGGTAGCTGAGTTTGAAGCAGCAATGATTGAGAAAGCTGGTTGACCTGAGACAGACGGCGACGATCGCGATTCAGCTGTGCCTGCTCCCGTTCGGTGAAAAAGGGCGGCAGGGTTTGCCCATACAGGGGCGTGCGAATTCCCAGATCGCTCATCTTCAGTTCGCCCCGCACCAGGGAATAACTCAAATCCAGCCCCAGAGGAAGGGTCGATCGCTGGAGCTGAGTTTGGATCAAACGGTAAAACTGATCGCGAAACGCAGCATTTTCAGAACGCAAGTCGATCTCTAATCGCCGCAGATCGACCAGGCGAGTTCCCTCAGTTTCAGTAGGAGCTTTTAGCCGTTCCTGCAACAGTTCGAGCGTCAGGGGATTTCGCTGTAAGGTTTCCACGATCGACGTTGCAGGTAAGGGAACTGCCGCAGCCCGGTAAACTCCAATCCCAAACTGAACCCCCAGGAAACAGACGATCGCCAGCCCAAAAACGCAGAACTGTTGAATTGCCTTTTGGACAATTTTGAATCGAGCCGTCCTCCAATGTTGAGCCTTAACCAGAACAATTCCTCACGCACAAGCAACCCGCAAGAAATCAGTTTAACTCCGATCGATGAGCTGTTTTCCCTTGGGGGTGATCGCCTGCAATAATGACCGAGGGGAGCGCGTTGAAGAAAAACTTATGCCAGGCACTCAAACAAGAACAATCCAAGTTGGAATCGTCGGTACTGGATATGCAGCGACACGACGAGCAGAGGCGATTCAGGCAGACGATCGATCGCAGCTTGTCACCATTGCTGGACATAAGCCTGATCAAATCGCCGCTTTTGCTCAAACCCACGGTGTTTCTGCTGTTGAGTCCTGGCAAGAGCTAGTGGAGCGATCGGATGTCGATCTGGTCGTGATTTGCTCTGCCAATTATGAGCATGAAAAAATTGTCCGCACTGCGCTGGAACACGGAAAGCACGTTGTGGTGGAATATCCGCTTGCATTAAGGGCGATCGAAGCATCTGAGCTAATCAACCTGGCAAAGCGTCAGAACAAACTGCTGCACGTCGAGCACATCGAACTGCTGAGCGGCATTCACCAATCGATCAAGGCTGCCCTGCCCGAAGTCGGGATTCCTTTTCATGTCCGCTCTGCCAGCTTGATGTCACAGCAGCCCGCTCCTGAGAAGTGGAGCTATCACCGAGAGCAGTTTGGCTTTCCGCTAGTCGGAGCCGTTTCGCGAATTCATCGCCTGACCGATCTTTTTGGCAAAGTGGCAACCGTGAGCTGTCAAACTCGCTTCTGGGATAGCTCTAGGGCCTCCGGCTATTTCTCTTCCTGTCTTTGCATTGCTCACCTGCGGTTTACTAGTGGACTGCTTGCCGAAGTGATTTACGGCAAAGGCGAAGCGATCTGGCAAACCGATCGCACCCTGACCATTCAAGGCGATCGAGGTGCGCTCACGATCAACGGCGAACAGGGAAAACTCACCACCGCAGCGGGCGATCGCTCACTGGAAGTTGGCAGTCGGCGCGGACTCTTTGCCAAAGATACTGCCCAGGTGCTGGATTATCTAACGATCGGCACCCCCATTTACGTCAGCCTGGACTCCAGCCTCTACGCGCTTCAAGTTGCGGATGCAGCAAGGCGATCAGCAGAAATCGGAGAAACGATCGAAGTGGAATGATTTGCTCCCCCGCTCACTGACTGACCCATCCACTCACCGACCCATCCACTCATCTACCCTCCTACTTCGCATCCGTCACGCGCCAGCTCAACTTCAAATTGAGCCAGAAATTCCAGAACGTTACGGCAGCGATCGCCATCAGGTTTGCAATATAGCGATTGATTCCGAAGACGTTGAACAGCACATTCAGAATCAAAACGTTGAGAACCAGTCCAGACAAGCAAATTACGTTGAATTTCAGAAACCGTTTCAGCCGCTTTTGCCAGCCGTGCTGATAGCTCGACAAATCGCCAAACGTCCAGCGATCGTTCCACAAAAAGTTATTTAGAATTGCGACCTCTGCCGCCAGGATTTTGCTGCGCGTCAGGTTCCATCCCAGCATCGTCGGGTCACTTAGCAAATACAGCATCGCCATATCGACAAAGACCCCGCTCAAACCGACCAGCCCAAAGCGCACAAAGCGCTCGATCGGGAAGCGTTGCCGCAGCCGCCCAATTCTGCCCTGACTGGTTTGCAGCCGGACTAAGTGACCCACGTAATCCAGATACTGTCGCCAGGTGACTTTGCTTTCGCCCTCCTGCCGCTCCTGAAACACATAGCCCACTTCTGCCACTTCGCCGATCGTGCCTCGCCCTAGCACTTCAAGCAAAATCTTGTAGCCGATCGGACTCATCGGTCGTTCTGCAATTACCGATCGCCGCACGAGAAAGTAGCCGCTCATTGGGTCAGACACTCGCCCCACCACATTTGGCAGCATCAGCAACCCTAACACCTGCGCTCCGCGTGACAAAAATCGGCGCGTCGGGCTCCAATCGCTCACGCCACCCCCGTCCACATGGCGACTGGCAACCGCTAAATCTGCTCCTTCCTCAATTGCCTTAAGCAACTGATACAGTACTTCCGGCGGATGCTGTAAATCGCCATCGATTACGCCCAGAATTTCGCCTCGTGCCGCCTGCCAACCGCGAATCACTGCCGTCGAAAGCCCTCGTTCCTGCTGTCGCCGCATCACTTGCAGCATCGGATAGGTTGCCATGAGGGACTGAGCAATTTCCCAGGTGCGATCGGGGCTGTCATCATCAACCAGGATAATCTCATAATCATTGTCCAGAACTGGATTGAGCAGCCGGGTCAATTGCTGAACGATCGCTTCAACATTCGCGGCTTCTTTATAAGTCGGCACAATGAGCGAAAACTTGAGTTTTTGAGCACCCCTGATTAAGCCGCCCTTGGGCTTCTGCAAATCCTCTGATGCAACAGGTTGAGCCGCAATACAAAGAACGCCAGTTGGAACGGGCAACAGCAATGAAGTTCCGATGATTTTCATGAGAAACCTACTTAAAACTCAAAACACCCTGACTCGACCCAACGAACTCAGAAAATCTACTCCTTTACTTTGGCTTGTCTGCTTGGCTTTTCTGTTTGGCTATTCAGCTTGCTGCAAGTTTAAGTGTTATGGCGAGGAAAACACAAATCTCGTGACGCTTCAAAGTTTTGGAGTAGCATTATGGCTCAAGAACCGATGGAGAAGCTCAATCGTGCTGAAGCTTTAATATTACAGGGGGAGCAACAACTGAAGCAGGCAGCTCTGGATTTTGGGGTGCAGTTTGCTCAGAACCTTCGTCAGGGTATTGAAACCTTGGTTAGGCAGTTGCGGGAGAGTTTAATGCACAGTGATGACGTCCGCATTAAACAATACGATGCTGACCTTCAGTCAAAATTAGACGAGCTAAATCAACAAATGCGTCAGCACAGCACACTAGACCTCCGAGGTCTCTGAGGCTGTTAGGACATGGAGGAAGGATGACAGCTCTGATTGATCGCTTTTCGGGTATTGCTGCTTCGGTGTAACGGTGTCCTTTGTGACCGTGCAGGACGGTTCATAGAAGCAGGGCATTAAAGCGAGCGATGGGTTAGGTCTGAGTCATTAAGCAAGCAAGCGCGATCTCCGTCCTGAATTATGTCTCTCATTCAGCAGGGCACTTTACTCCCTCCCATTGCGTCAGTTTGATCGCAAGTAATGCCTTGCCCCCAGCCCTTAGTTCCTGAACAAACCCGATTCCGTCCCTGTAAAGATGACCGGAAACCGCAGGCAGTCAAACCATTCTCCATTCAACGGCCCGCTCGGCCATCAAACATTCTATGCCTGGGTCAGCCTGGGCTTGTTGCTGCTGCTCACCATTGCCAGCGGCGTATTTGTTTATCAGGTCTCCCCGCTCCGAGACCCCGCCTTTCAACCCAATAGTGCCAATGCTGGGTCACTTATTCCGGGGGTGCGACAGGTGCAAGAGAGTTACTGGCTCTGGGGAGCAGCAGGGTTAGCAGGACTCTTGTCAACCAATCTTGTTCTATTACTATGGCAGTTGAGCCAGCCCTTCAATACAGTAGATATCGCTGGACAACAGCTGCGAGGGACAAGAGTAGCCCGGTGGATGGTATTGATTGTGATGCTTGGGACGTATGTGGGGCTAGGGCTTGTGCTATTTGCAGGGCTGTATTTTTTGTTTATGGGGTATTTGATAGGACAGTGGCTAGTTGATTAGGTCTCAGACAAGAGACAGCAAAGACAGGACAGTTCTAGAAAGAAACTTTGTATTTCCAGGGCGACCCTCTGGTAAGGGCTAAAGACTTTATAAAAGCCCAGTTATAAGCAAAGGTTTCAGATACAGCCTGAAACAATAAACGATCGTATCTCTTGCTGAACTCGTTCTGTCACAAGCCACACTGCACCGATTAAACGCGAGAATTTGCAGCCGCCCTAGCGATTTAATCGGTTTGGGATGCCTTCGCAGCCGCCAGGAATCGTCGATCGCGTGGCTGACCCGCCCCAGGCACAGCAGTAATATCGCTGCTCGGCTGACAACTGCTGAACCCCAGTGAAATCGGCTCCCTCCACGACAGCCCCCGTAAATTCACCTGTTTTGTAGTTGGGTAAATCGGTCAGCGATCGAGGCGTTGCTGTTTCTACCGAGCCGTAGAATAAACGCACTCCGCGTAGATCGGCTTCAGATAAATTCGACCCGCACAGGATCGTCCGCGATAAGTTGACACGCACCAGTTCACAGCGGCTCAGGTTTGCCCGAATCAAGTTAATGTCGCTGAGATCCACCCAACGCAAATCCGTTCCTTCTAGATCGGCGTTTGCCAGCATTACCCCCAGATCAATTACGCGCACCCCCGACTCCCGATCTTCGGCATAGCTGCCCAGTCCATCCAGAATCGGACGACCCAATCGCCGATCGCGCTCTAGCGGGGTAAGCAACCTCGATCGCGACAAAAAGCGCAGCACTTTTGCTTTGCCGTTGGCATCAACACTGCTGAGAATAGCAGCCGTGCGTCCTTCAGCAATGGCTCGTTCCTGAGGCCAATCTTCGAGTAGCCCTTCTTCATCGAGCACCAGGTCAGAAACTCCCTGAAAATAAGTGTCGATCGTCTGCTGCTGCGTAATCAAATTTTGCTGAATCGTCAAATTTTTGGAAATTACATACTGCCGCCACGCTACGTAAACCGCCAGCAGTGCAATCAAGATTTGCCCAACGGCTCCGATTACTTCTCCCGCCGCTCCCACCGCATCCCAGTTAAGCTGGCTGAGGAATTCGCTCAGTCGATCGGCTCCACCCGTGAGATAAACAAAGCCGATCACGGCTGCAATCAGTCCCACAATGCCGATCGAGAGGGTGCGCTGCTGCGGAGAGAGCAGTTCGATCAGGACATCTGCGGTTGCCACCCACAGTACACGCAGCGAAACCAGAAGCGCGACGGTTGCCCCAGAAAATCCCAGCCAAAAGGCGTTGAACCATAGCCCTGCAACCATCAAACTGACCGCGATCGTAATAATTAGCCCCAAGGGAGGCTGAACCTGACCGCGCCGGGCGATCGACAGCGAGATGGGCATTGCAGAAGCTTCATTGAGCAGCAGGGCATCGGGCATCAAAGCGTCTACCGGAGCAGGCTGACGAGCCGATACACTCGAAGCCTGGACGACTTGCCGCTCTAACCCTGGTTGCCCTGACCCAGCAGAGGCTTGATCTTCTGATTGAGCTGGATTGCTGGAAGAATTGGAAATTGAAGGCATGAATCGCAGTTATTCACCACAGCTATGGATTACCAGGGGCAGACCGCAGAGCAACCCTTGCTGACCGCTGACTTGCCAACCACTGATAGGACTCAACTTATAGGATAGCCGCGACTTCTGAGCAAAATAATCTCGCTTCTCGCCGAAATTCTTGCAGTAAAGTTCTTCAAATTCAAAGCATGGCAATAGAATAAGTTACTTAGCTGCTGCACTGGACTGAGATCATCCTCAGCAGGTATCGCTGAAGCGAGATGAATCAGCAGATGGTAAGGGCAGAGCAACTGATCGGGAGGAGTGAAGCAGATGTCCAATTTAGAAAGCTCTTGGGAAGAGACGGTTGTGAAGCTGGCGCGGGCGGGCAATTTGCGAGCAGTCGCATTCTGGCTGAACCGCGATCTGGTAGTGCAGGGGATTTGTGTCCAGGCGACGACCAATCAGCCCGGACATCTCACCCTACAAATTCTCTGCCGTCAAGCTCCCGATCGCGATCGCTTAGTTCACTTTATTGGTGAGCGGTTGAGCCAGCTTTATTCCCCTGTGATTCAATCGGTTCACTTTAAGGTGCAGCTTGTCGGCTCGGCAGAAATACTCTGGACCCAAACCGCCCATCTTGCCCCCGTTTCTCCTTTCCCAAATGTGGCAGAACCAATAGGGACAGAGACAAGGCTGACAGCCCAAGCAGCCGATCGTGGGACAGTTCCCCAGGCGGGACATCGCTCCACAGTTCTCCAAGCGGGACATCAAGATGTGAATTCCGTGCAGCCTGTGCCGATCGCGGTTGCTGCCTCGACTGCTTCAAACGTTGCCTTACAAGACTCTGTGGCTCCAGTTTCAGAGCAAATGCCTGCGGTTGCTGCCGCTTCTGTTGCTGCTTCTGGCAGTGTGCCTGCCACGATCGCCTTTCAGCCCACGGTGCCGAAAACCCAACCGGGAACGAAGCCGGAAACGAAGCCGGGAGCATCGTCTAGACCAAAATCGCTCAAGCGAAAAACGGCTCACTGGCTGAAGCACAGTCAGCAGCAAATGCAGCAGAGCGGTCGTCAGCTTCGGCAGACTACTGAGCAATCGATCCAGTGGTTTCAGCGGCAAAAACCGCGCCAAAAGGCAGTCATTTTAGGCGGTTCTGCGATCGCAGCGTTTTTGCTGGGCTGTGGCTTTGAGCTATTGCGCTATCAAGTGACTCTCTTTACTGCCGAAAGCCAAAATCCCGAAGCGGCGGCAGGAGCTCGCTATGAGGGCATGGTAAAAACGGCGCTCGAGCAAGTTCCGGTGGTTCAGCTGCCAGCTGCGAATGCCAGTGATCCCGCCATTACTCTGCTGTTTAGCAATGCTGTCACGCTCACTTCAGCCTCAGGTCAGTCAGGCATCGCCGCGCAGCAAAACGTCGATATGCTGATTTCCAGTCTCAATGCGCCTTTAGCTGGTTTAGCTGGAACTGCTGCTCAAACCGAGCATTCTGCCAATTCTTCTACAAATCCTTCTGTAGCTCCTTCGGTCAGTCCTTTGACCAGTCCTTCTGAGACTACGCCTGAAGCTGCGACTCAACCAGCGATTGAGTTTGACCAATCTGCTTCAGCCGATTCAGCCGGAGCCTTTGGACCTTTTCCTCAAGCAATGACGGATGGTTCTGACTTGTCTGAATCAGATTTATCCGAATCAGATTTATCCGAATCTTCATCCGAAGCAGACCTATCCGAATCCTCGATCGATTCTGCAGAAACAGATTCAGTTGCAGAACCGCCTCCTATCAATTTGCCGCCACTGACACTGCAACAGCTCCAGGCAAATCGGGTCAATGTAGTCAACCTGGCAAGCAACCCGCTCATTCAATCCGGCGGCGACGCGCTCAACGAGATAATCAAATCGCTCAGCCAAGCCAGCATCTATCCGATCGGGGCAGGAGCCAATCAGCAAAGTGCCCGTCGTCCGCAAATTTTTTCGATCAAGGGTAAGCGGATCGCTTATCTAGGCTATTCCGATGTCAGCCTGCAAACTGCGGCACAGAATGCTGCTGGACTCAACACCAGCGTTAATGAACAGGTTGAAGCAGACATCAAATCAATTCGCAATCAGGTGGACTGGGTCGTCGTCAGCTATCACTGGAACCAGAATTTGCGATCGTACCCGGAAGACTGGCAAATCAATATCACCCATGCCGCGATCGACCATGGAGCAGATCTGGTCGTTGGCTACCATCCGACGGTGACGCAAGGGGCAGAAGTTTACGGCGGACGGGCGATCGTTTATTCACTGGGTTCCCTGCTTGACCCGTATCAAGCGCAGGATGCCGAGCCGACGAACCAGCAGTACGAAACCCTTGCCCTCAAGCTCAGCCTTCAGGAGCAGCAGATGCAGCTTGAACTCCTGCCTGTGCGCGTCAGCGGCGGACAAACCGAAGTTCTCACTGCCGAAGCCGGAACCTCGATCCTGGATTACCTCAAGCAAGCCTCCAGCCTATTTCGTCAGCCGTTGAGATCGCCCACAACGCTGGATGCCCGAATTCGCCTGACCCTTCCTGCCGCGCCCAACTCCGATAAGCCCTTTTCCGAACCCTTCACCGTAGACCCGACCCAACCCTAGCGCGTAAGCTTAGTAATTGTTATGGCTTTTTCGATCGAGCAACGCCAGTTTCTCACCTGCATTCTCACCGACGAGGCAAACTCAACTCGCCTGGAAGTCGTGCCCGAACGGGGCGGAATCATCACACGCTGGCAAGTGCAGGGGCAAGACATTCTCTATTTAGACGAAGCGCGTTTTGCCGATCCCGGCCTCAGCGTCCGGGGCGGAATTCCCATTTTGTTTCCCATTTGCGGTAACTTGCCCAACAACACCTACACCCATCAAGGCAAGTCCTACTTAATGAAACAGCATGGCTTCGCCCGCGACCTGCCCTGGACAGTGGTTAACCCTTCCCCAGCTGACGCAATCCAGCTTGTGCTAAGCAGCAGTAACCTGACTCGATCGCAGTACCCGTTTGACTTCGAGTTACGGTTTACCTATCGCCTTCTGCCCAATCGCCTGCGGATCGAGCAGCAGATTACCAGCCGTTCCGCTGAACCGATGCCCTTCTCGATCGGCTTTCATCCCTATTTTCCAGTCAATGACAAGGCTCAGCTTCAGTTCGAGATTCCGGCGATCGCGTATCAGGATCAGCAGACTCAAACCGTGCATCCGTTTTCAGGACAGTTTGATTTCGATCGCGATGAAATTGACGTTGCCTTTCGCCAGATTTCTCGCGAGTCTGCAAGCGTTGCCGATGCTGCCCGTCGAATTGACCTGACCCTCGCTTACGATCCCCTGTTTTCCACGCTGGTTTTCTGGACGGTCAAAGGAAAAGACTATTACTGTCTCGAACCCTGGAGTGCCCCACGCAACGCGCTAAACACCAGAGACTCGTTGACGCTGCTGCCACCGTGCGATCGACTAGAGACAGCGATCGAGCTATCCGTCGCGTTTCGATAGATGCTCTGCTCGAAGGCTGCTCTGCCCCTCAAAGGCTGTACCTTGAAAACACCTCGAAAGTACGTTTCAGAAGCGATGTTCAGAAAGTTCGCTCATCTTCAGGCATTTCTCTAAATGGTGCGACTGATAAAGTCGTCTCATGTGGGGCATGAGGGGCAGATGTTTAATCTTCCAGCATTGGATTCGGAGGCGGAACATGTTCATGGGCATTGGAACTTAGATTCGATGGTAGTAATGACGATTCGTGAGGCGGATACTTTATTGCTGCTTAGAATCGCGTGTTTCGTAATCCGCCCCAAGGGAGGAAATTATTTCAGGCGCAGTGTAAGCGCGAGTAAATTCCTCCAAGGGCTTAACATGATGATTTTCGCTACCCGTTAAATGGGGGAATTTCCAGAAAAATTAATTGCCCCCAACCCAGCCGGCTCAAACTGGGTACAGCGTTTTTCACTCCCGTAAGGTACGGGGGGTGCAGGGGCTATGCCCCATTTTTTGTACTTCAATCGCCTGAACAAGGCTGTAAGCATCAGCTGAAACGAATCCAAAACCTCAAGATTTGTTGCTGTCTGCCCTCAAGCAAATGAGTTAACGCGCTGCTGCGAGGCTGCCCCTGGGGGTGCTGGCAGATCCGCCAGTGATCTCGCTGCGAGAGATGTCATTCCCAGGATGGAGAGAGTACCATAGGTCAGGAAGTAGTGCTCAGAGAGGATCGCTAAGATCTCGCTAAGATCATTGCCTGGATCGCTTCGATCACGATCGTCATTCGATCGATTGGCAAATCAATCGGCGATCGCCGGAGTAATCTCAGTCTGAGTAATTCAACTTGGTTTCTAGGAGGCTGACTTTGTCCTTTTCTACTGACGACTTTGCTAAAGCCCTCGAACAACACGACTATCAGTTTCAGAGAGGTCAGGTCGTGCGGGGCAAAGTAGCGGGCTACGATTCAGACGGAGCCTATATTGATATTGGCGGCAAATCGGCTGCATTTCTACCGATCGAAGAAGCCTCCCTTAAGCGCGTGACTAACCTGCCTGAATTTCTTCCCGAAGGCGAGGAGCGCGAGTACCTGATCATCCGTGAGCAAAACGACGACGGGCAAGTAACGCTATCGCTGCGCCAGTTTGAAATCAAGCAAGCTTGGACAAGACTGCAAGCCCTGCAAGAAGATCAGCAAACAACGCAGGCAAGAGTCAGCGGCATTAATAAAGGCGGCGTGACCGCAGAAGTTCAGGGCATTCGCGGGTTTATTCCCCGATCGCATCTGGTCGAGCGCGATAATCTAGAAGCTCTGATCGGCAAAGCCTTAAACGTTGCAGTGCTCGAAGTAGACCCCGATCGCCGCCGTTTGGTGCTGTCGCAGCGCATGGCATCCCAGGCAGTCAGCCTCAGCCAGCTTACGATCGGTCAACTTATCGAGGGCAAGGTCGTCAGCATGAAGCCCTTTGGAGTCTTTGTTGAATTTGACGGCACCACAGGCTTGCTTCACATCAACCAAATCAGCAAAAACTATATTGCGGACCTGAACCAGGTCTTTGAAATCGGACAGCCCATTAAAGCCCTCATTATCGATCTGGATGCGGTGAAGCGGCGAATTTCGCTTTCCACCAAGGTGCTGGAAAACTACCCTGGCGAAATGCTAGAAAAGCTGCCTGAAGTCATGGCAGAAGCCGAAACCAGAGCCGAAAAAGCTCGAAAGGCGATCGATGAGCGTGGGGTTGAGTAAAGGTTGAGGGAAGGGGAGTAATCATTCATCTACTCCCTTACTCCCCCCTACTCCTCGCTCAGCTTCAGCTCATGCAAATTCCACAGCGAACCGCCGAGCGCAGAAAACTTCACGCCTTCGATTTCGTTTCGGACTGCGGAGAGGGCAAGTGGATTGACCAGATATACCATTGGCACGTATTGCTGAACCAGCTTTTGAATTTCGGCGTAGATGGCTTTGCGTTTGTCGTCGTTTAGTTCCTGGCTTCCCTTGACATAGAGCTGTCCGATTTCGGCTTCCCAGTCTGCCACGACTCGTTCTTCGAGCGGCGTTTTTCCTTCACCCGGTTTCTGGTTAAACAGGTGAAGCTGTCCATCGGGCGACCAAACATTTCGACCGCCATCGGGTTCAATTCCTGCGCCGCCCAAGCCCATGATCATCGTGTCCCAGTCCAGGCTGTCTGTCATTTGGCCAACCAACGTGTTAAAGGCGACTGGCTGAAAATCGACCTGAATCCCAATTTTTGACAAGTCTTGCTTAATTTGAGAACCGCTGGCTTCACGAATTTTGTTGCCCGCATTGGTAGACATGGTAAAGCGCACCCGATTGCCGTCTGCATCAAGAAGCTGTCCCTGGGCGTTGTATTTGAATCCGGCACGCTGCAACAGAGCCTTTGCCTGCTCGATGTTGTACTCGTAGGTGGGCAATCCTTTTTCAGGCGGAAGATAGTAAGGACTCTGGATATAAATCGGCGAATTTTGCGGAACGCCCAAACCCTGATAGATATTGTTGATCATTGTGGGGCGATCGATCGCCTGAGCCACTGCCTGCCGAAACTCCAGCGTATTAAACCAGCGTGACTTGATCGGGTTAACGAGGGGTTTACCATTACGTTTGCCCTGATTGAGATTAAATGCCATGAAAAGGGAGCTGAGAGCAGGACCCCCCTCATAAATTGTGAAATCGCCCCGGTTTTCTTCACGTTTGATCAGTCGGAAATAATCTGGGGTGACTGCAGCCGTATCCAAACCGCCCGATCGAAACTGGGTCAACTGAGCATCGGTCGATTCCACAATCTGGATCACAAACTGATCGATATAGGGCTGAGGATTGCCCTGAGCATCTTTGCGCCAGTAGTTGGGATTGCGATCGAAGATCAGGCGCTCTCCCACCCGATAACTCGTGAGTTTGTAAGCACCGCTGCCTACAATTTCCGCAGGATTGGTACCCGTGCCCCAGGTCGAAAGAAACTTGGGCTGGTTGTTTCCATCCAGAGTCGAAACAGACTCGGCTAGAACGTGCTTGGGCAGGATTTCTACACCGCCCGCAAATCGCAAAATCGGCGCAAAGGGTTCGGGAACAGTGAATCGAACGCGGCGATCGTCTACTTTCTCAACCGTCGGAAATTTGCCCTGTTCGCCCACTCGCAGAATATCTGCTGAGCTGCTGGGAATTTTGGGATTAAACAGCACATCGTTAAACGTGAACAGCACATCATCTACTGTGAGCGGTGTGCTATCCGACCACTTTAGCCCCTCGCGCAGGGTAAAGGTAATTTGCTTCTGGTTAGGCGAAATTTCCCAGCTTTCCGCTAATCCAGGCTCCAGATCCCCGTTCAAGCCGTTGGTAGACAGCAAGCTGTCTAGAATCAGCCCAAAAACACTGGTGGTTTCCTGACTGGTCACGGGGTTAAATGTCTTGGGTTCGCTTAGTTCACTGATGACTAACCGGGGCACGCTGGCTGCCTGCGATCGTAGTTCGCTCGGATTACAGGACGACAGCCCAATCGCCATAATCAGCACCAGCCCGATTACCCCCTGGGGAAACCTGCTTCGCATCGCCAAAAAGCGTCGCCCAAGCTGAGCAATTTCAGAAGAGATTCCAGAAATTATTCCTGCACGCATTGCATTGACCCCACTCTGTCTCTCGATCATAAAAGATTCGAGCATCAGCGATTTGAGGAAATGGAGCGTGAGCAATTTTTGCGGCTAAACAATCTTTGGAGGATGTTTGAGGCGTACTCAAGATCCTGTACTCAAGATCCTAGAGTGCGAGCCAGAAGAAGCCCGACTCGATCGGATAGCCTACTGCTTTCCAGGCAGGTAACCCACCCTGAAGCTCAGACACATTGAGGTATCCCGCAGTTCGCAAAATCGCTGCTGCCTCTGCGGCTTCTTCGTTTATATCGCTGTACACGTAAATGTCCCGCGTCCGTTCCAGGCTGGTCAGTGCCCGATCGAGTAATTCTTCAAGCGGCATATTTATCGCGCCGAGCAAATGGCTAAGCTGAAACGCCGATCGATCGCGGACATCAATAATCGTCAGGGCAGGCTCGCCCCAATCTAATCGGGCTTTCAGGTCATAAACACGAGACTTGGCTTGCAGCGGTGACGGAGTTGGAATAATGCCGAAAAGAAGATTCATACAGGCAGGAGGTAAGGAGCAAGGTTTCCTGCACTGTAACAATTCTTCTTAATTCGTGCAAAATTTTGTGAGGAAAGCTTTACTAAAAGCACTGTTTATGAAACAACAGCTTGGGTATTCATCGATCGTTTTCCAGCCGATCGCTAATTTTGCCGCGCACCGCAGAGATCGCCACCGTTCGGGGAGATGCCAGATAGTTGTGCGCCGTGGGGTCACCACTACGTCCTTTAAAGTTACGGTTGGTGGCGTAAATGCCTGTTTCCTGTTTACCTAACACGCCGAATCCAGCATTGATACAGGCTCCGCAGCCCGATTTCAGAATTTGCGCGCCTGCCTGTTCTAGAATTTGCAGATCTCCTGATGCTTTTGCCTGCTGACGAATTTGTTGCGATGCGGGAACCACAAACAAGCTGACACCGGGGGCAACTTTGCGTCCCTTCAAAACGGCAGCTGCCTGCTGCAAATCGTGGAACTTACCGCCCGTACAGGAACCGATAAAGGCGCGGGTGATGGACACATCCGACAGTTCGCTGATGCTGATCACGCGATCGGGCTTGGGTGGACAGGCAATTTGCGGTTCCAGGTTCGAAAGATCAAAAGAATAAACGCGATCGTACTGGGCATCTGGGTCGGCTGTGATTTCGAGAAACTCCGTTTGTCCTCGATCGCGCAGATAAGCACGGGTGGTTTCATCAACCGCCATCAAGCCACACATTGCGCCACACTCGATCACCATATTGGCTAGAGTCATGCGTTCATCGATCGCAAGCGCATCGACAATACTGCCGCAAAACTCCATTACTTTACCCACTGCCCCATCGCAGCCAATCTGCCCCAGAATAAACAGCATGATATCTTTCGCGCTGACGTGATCCGGCAGGGTTCCCGACAGATCAAACCGCAGCGTTCCCGGGACGCGTAGCCACAAATCGCCCATTGCGAACAGGTTTGCCATATCCGTTGTGCCCACGCCCGTCGAAAAGCAGCCAAACGCGCCATAGGTGCAACTATGGGAATCAGTTCCGGCGATCACCATACCCGGGCGAATCAAACCCTGTTCGGGCAGAAGCACATGACAAATTCCCGCCGCTTCACCAGGAGAAACCACATCAAACAAGCGGCAATTCTGGGCTTGGGCAAACTGCACCATCTGCTTGTGCATTTGAATCGCGCCTGCATCCGATCGAATGTCGTTGATCTGGATAAAGTGATCCGCAACAAACACAATCCGATTCGCATCCCAGACTTTTGCATCTGCGCCAAATTCCTGATAAAAGCGTTCTCCAACCGTGGCGGCGATCGCATCGTGCGACATTGCCAGATCGACTGTTGCAAATATCACTTCTCCAGGCTGCACAAATTCATTGCCTGAAGCGCGTGCCAGCAGTTTTTCTGCCATTGTCATCGGGCGGGGCGGGGTTTGGCTGGGGGGAAGGGTAATTTTTCCGGCGCGGCGGCGTTCATTGAAGGAGGAGAGTCCGCCAGAGTGGGTGATGGATTGAATCAGGGGAGCGGGGGTGGATGAGGAAGTGAGGGAATGGAGGGATGGGGAGAGGAATTCGAGGGGGAGCCCGATGTTGATGCTGTTGCGGTAAAAGATTTCGGCGAAGGAGCGGGCACGGACTTTTTGGATCCCTGCGGCTTGGATGGCGATCGGGGCAAACTCGCGGCTGGAGCCACAGCCAAAGTTGTCGCCTGCTTCAATGATGTCGTATTCCATCAGTTTGCCTTCGCCGATCAGGTGTTCAAAGGCATAGCGTTTCAGGTGGTCAGGTTCGCCGTTTGTGCCGCGTTTAGCGGGGATAATGTCATCGGTGTTGATGTCGCTGCCGAGGTAGAGAATGCGGGGGGAGGGTTCTTGCTGATTCATAGATGGATTGATTTAATCGCTTTTCAAGTCAATTTTTAGTTTATTGATTGGCTTAAAAACTAACGTTTGACTGTGGCTAATAGGTGCTGCATATTTGCCTGATTTTACAGTTCAATACCCTTTCGATCGGCTCTAGTTCACTGTCAGTTAAATTTCTGCCCAAATTTGGATTACGGGCAGATAGAACAAATCGAGCAAATCCGGCTGGCATCCGATAATCAAGATCATTCAGAGATGTTTGTCGAGTACAACAGGGTAAAGTAACGGACAAGTTTTCGAATAGATTTTTGTAGGCTTCATCCATTGCATCTTGCCACCAGTCCGTTGCTAGCTCACTACCGCAAAATGGACAAGACACCTGCTCAAAGTTTTCTCCCTGATCGATGAAGTGGGCTGTATCATAAACAGAAATTTCGATCTCCACTCCTGCCGGAAGTAAACGGGAGAATTCTTCCAGCGCTACGGATTGGTTTTGCGCTGGGATATAGTATGGATCTTCTGGAATCAATCGAAGATAGTCAACTGTCATCGTTGAATTTCCTGCAAACAGCTCTGAAATATTATTTCACTGCTATCTAATCCCCCACCATCATCTCAATCAATCGAACTCATCATCTCCAAAAACCGATCGACAAACTCCTGGGTATTCACAAATTTATCCTCCGATCGCGTCATTAAATCAGCCGTGCGGTATCCCTGCGCCAGTAATTCTTCCTGAGTTTGCATTAGACAATTGGCAGCTTTAATTTCGCCCCATTGCCGCAGCATGAGTTCGACGCTAGCGATCGTGCCCATTGGATTCACAATGCCCTTGCCTACGAGATCGGGGGCGGTTCCGTGGATGGGTTCATACAGTCCAGATCCAGCGGCGTTAAGGCTCGCTGATCCGAGCACTCCGATCGACCCGGTCAGCACTGCGCCCAAATCGCTGAGAATATCACCAAACAAATTGCCTGCCAAAATCACGTCAAACTGCTGCGGGTTCATCACGATTTGCATTGCCAGCGTATCCACCAGCATTGGCTCGATCGTCACCTCGGGAAAGGCGGCGGCTTCACTCTGCACCAGACGAGTCCAGGGAAGGTGCGGTAAGGCGTTTTCTTTGTGGGCGATCGTGAGATGGCAACGGCGATTTTGCGCCTGCTTTAGCGCAACTTTGGCGACCCGCCGAATCTCTCGATCCCAATACTGCATCGTGTGATAGCCGTAGGAGCCTCGCTGGTCGATACCGCGCCCGGATGCCCCAAAATAAATGCCGCTCACCAATTCCCGCACAAACAGCAAATCCACATCGTCCAGCTTTTCGGGTCTGAGGGGCGATCGATCGCGCAAATGAACTGAAGGACGCACCGGACGCAAATTAGCAAAAAAATCGAAGCGTTTTCGCAGTTCCAACAACCCACCCTGAGTCACTGCCCCAAACAAGATGCCGTCTTTGCCTTCGCAGAGCTGAGCTGTTGCTTCTGGGAAAAAATTGCCGTGCTGCTGTTGCGCGGGTTCACCGATCAGCCCCCGATCGATCGCCACGGTAAAGCCAAACTGCTGAGCTGCTTGCTGCAGAATCACCAGCGATGCTTCCACCACTTCTGAACCGACTCCTTCTCCGGGCAATGCCGCAATTTGATAGTGTTTCATCCGCCTTTCAATTGTCTTTCAGGTATTTTTTGCAGGGATCTTTTGATTATTTTTCAATTTTCAGAAATAAATGTTCGTCATTCTAAAAAACTAATCATTGTTAATTTAAGCAAGCTGATCGATCGCCTGCGCCAGTTGCTCGATCGTGTATCGAATTTGCGCTTCGGAGTGAAGGCAGGTGACAAAGAAACGCAAACGCGACGCATGATAAGGCACAGAGGGATAGACCATTGGCTGCACATCAATACCGCGCTCAGCTAAGAGATGGGAAAGTTGAACAGCTTTATAGGGTTCGCCCACAATCACGGGAATCACAGGTGAACTGTGGCTTGCGCCCGTATTTAATTGATGCTGCTGTGCCAATTGCAGGAAAAGCTGCGATCGCTGATGCAGTTTTGTAACGCGATCGGGTTCCTTCT
This sequence comes from Leptolyngbya sp. GB1-A1, assembly GCF_039962475.1. Taxonomy (NCBI): domain Bacteria; kingdom Bacillati; phylum Cyanobacteriota; class Cyanophyceae; order Leptolyngbyales; family Leptolyngbyaceae; genus Leptolyngbya; species Leptolyngbya sp. GB1-A1. The sequence goes on from NZ_JAMPLI010000027.1 coordinate 41,672, forward strand.
GAAGCACCTGGAGTGCTGCTAATGCTGCCGCCGTATTTGCCGGAGACATCCCAACGCTAAAGACAAATCCGGGAGCGGTGTATTTCAGATATTCAATCAGTGCTTTACAGCCTGCAATATAGCCACCGCAGCTTGCAAACGATTTACTCAGCGTCCCCATCCACAAATCGACCGCATTGGGCACGATGTTGAAGTGTTCACCAATGCCGCCCCCACGCCGCCCCAATACCCCGATCGAATGCGCTTCATCGACCATCAAAAACGTTTTGAATCGCTGCTTCAAGGCAACAATTTCAGGAAGCGGCGCGAGATCGCCATCAGTACTGTAAATTCCCTCAACGACAATCAGCACTTTTTCGTAGCGATGCCGATGCTGAATCAGCTGCTGTTCGAGCGATCGCACATCGTTATGGGCAAACTCGATCGCCGTTGCACCCGAAAGATTGCAGCCTTCGCGCAGGCTATTGTGGCTTAATGCGTCATACAAAATCAGATCGCGACTGCCCAACAGATGCCCGATCGTCGTTACATTCGTGGCATGACCGCCCACATACACAATGCAGTCTTCTGTGCCCAGAAAGCGGGCGATCGTTTGCTCAAGCTCCCGATGAATCGGACGTTCGCCTGCCACCACACGACTTGCAGAAACCGATGTGCCATAGCGATCGATCGCTGCCTTTGCCGCCTCAGAAACGATCGGATCGCCAGACATCCCGATATAGTTATAGCTGGCATAGCTGATGAATTCACGACCATTGAGCCGCGTCGTTTCCCGCGCAATTCCCTCGTAAATCTTGAAGAATGGATTGCCGAGCTGCTCCACTCGTGCCAGATCGTGTTTCAGATTGATATACTCCGGCATCTGAGCAAACTGATAAAACTCAACCGGAAGCGATTCTAAATCAACATTAATTTCAGCAATTTCAGCATTAATTTCAGTATCGTTCCGGGGTTCATTTGAATTTGATTGTGTTTCGCTCGTCTGCCGACTGTTATGAATTTCTAAATTATCGATTTCTAAATTATCTGAAGTATCAGAAATACCATTTCCTGAGCGGTCAACCGAGCCAATTGCTTTTTGCTCGATCGCATCCTGATAGGCAGAATTCGATCGCCCGCCTACGGAGAGCTTTCCAGAATCTGACGCTATCTCTGAACCGTTTGAACGATTTGTCTGAAGTTCTTGCTCTAACTCAATAAAGCCGTTCCGCTGGGCTAAGCTTTCCACCGTGTCAGCGCGATGAACCGCTGCCGAAGGCATTGCCTGAACGGCTACTCGATCGTCCTCTCCTAAAAGCGTGAGCAGATAGGCAGACAGAGCGGCGATCGTGGCATAGTCAAACAGAACCGAGGATGAAATTGTGCAATTCAATGTTTTTTGCAGGCGATTGTTAAACTCTACTGCCATCAGCGAGTCCATACCCAAATCGGCAAAATTATCGCTGAATCCGATCGCATCCGCTGTACTGAATCCCAATACTTTTGCCAGTTCTGCTTGCAGATGGGCTTGCAATTGTTCCAAAGAGCGGGGTGCTTCAGAAGCTGCGGCAGCAGGAACGGCGCTTACACTTTCCGCAATATCTTCTGATTGCTGGTTAATAAACTGCGATTTTGATAATTCTTGATCAGGGTTCGTGAACGTCCTGGAGGATGTCTCGGATAATGTCCCGGATAACATCCCAGATAAGGTCTTCACTGACCTCTCGGATGAGATTTTTAATAATGGCTGAGCGAATGCCTCCAGGAACGGTGGAACGTTAACCTGACGTGCCAGAAATACTGACCAGTCTACAGGCAACACCCCCACCTGAGCCGATGCGAAGCAGTTCCCTTTCTGAGGTGATCGCATCCGCAGCAGCGTTTCGAGCAGTGTTATTCCCCGATCGCTTGGAATCAGAGCCATTCCCTGCGCGGCCAATCGCTGCTGATCGCGTTCTTCTAGCCGAGCTGCCATGCCCACTTCTGCCCAGGCTCCCCAGTTGATGCTGAGTCCCGGTAAACCGAGCTGACGACGATAGTGCATTAACCCATCAATCGCTGCATTTGCCGCCGCATAGCTGCCCTGACCGGGTGAGCCAAACAGAGAAGCGATCGACGAAAAGCAAACAAAGAAATCGAGCGACAGCGATCGGCTTGCTTGATGCAAATGCCACGCTCCCGCTACTTTGGGAGCCATTACCTGAGCAAATCTTGTCCAGGTGAGATTTTGCAGCATCCCGTCATCCAGGATTCCTGCCGCATGAATGATGCCTCGTAGAGGAGCCGGATGCTCCGCCTGATAAGGCAAAAGCAACTGCTCGATCGCCTCGAACCGGGTGATATCCACCTGGGCAATTGTGATCGATGCGCCGTGAGCCTGCATTTGCTCGATTGCCTGCTGTGCCTCCGGCGAGGGTGGTTTGCGTCCCGCTAAAAGCAAGTGCGTTGCGCCGTGATCGATCAAGCCCTGGGCTGTTTTGAGTCCAAGTGCGCCGAGTCCGCCTGTGATCAGATAAGTGCAGTTTGGAAAAACAATCGGCTGACCTGGGGAAAGGGGCGGCAGCGTGATCACAACTCTTCCAATATGCTTTGCCTGTGCCATATAGCGAAAAGCATCTGCCGCTTGCTCGATCGGAAAAACAGTATGCGGCAACGGGTTTAACTTGCCTGACTCAAATTTGGGCAGCAGCGATTTCAGCATCGATCGAATCACAGCCGGATTTTCCTGCCCCACAGTCCACAGATCAAACGGGAGATAAACGACATCCGATCGGGTCTGCTGCACTTGTTCTGCCGTCCAGATGCCCAGCTTGCCGATCTCAACAAATCGCCCACCCGCCGCGAGCACCGACAAACTTGGCTCGATGAACGCTCCGCTGAGGCTATTCAGCACCACATCCACGCCCTGTCCATCAGTGAGGTGCATCACCATTTCGGCAAAGTCGATCGTGCGGGAATTCATGATGTGCTGCACGCCTAAAGACCGGAGAAAATCCCATTTCCCCGGACTCGCAGTCGCGTAAACCGTTGCGCCTACCTGCTGAGCAATCTGAATTGCCGCCTGACCCACGCCGCCCGCCGCTGCATGAATCAAAACCCGTTGACCCCGCTTGAGCTTTGCCAGATGCTGCAAGCCGTACTGAGCGGTGAGGAAAGTTGTGGGCAGGGTTGCCGCTTCCGCAAACGTGAGCCGCTTCGGTTTTAGAATCACAAACTGCGCCTTCACCGTGACAAACTGCGCCAAACTGCCGAGTGCCTGCGCTGCAATCACTTCATCCCCCACCTGCAAGCCGCGCACTCCTGCCCCGACTGCCACAATTCGCCCCACACATTCGCCGCCAAACGGAACCACCGCCGCTTCTGCATAGCCCATTTCTTGCAGCACGGGTTGCAGCATTCCCAGTGCGTTGAGAACATCACGGAAGTTCACCCCTGCCGCAAAGACCTGAATCTCGACCTCGCCTCGCTGAGGAAATCGCCGCTCGCTGGGCATCAGTGCCAGGTCATCCAGCACACCATAGGCAGAAATTCCCAGCCGCAAAGGAGTTTCTGGCATCGGGGTCTGAGTCGCGATCGATCGCACCAGTCGAGCAACATAACGTTGCTCCTGCCGATAGGCGATCTGGTCCTCACCGTCCGGTTGCTGCAATTCCTCGACCAGTTGAGCCAGCGTTGCATCCGAAGGTTGACTGCCTAGGTCGATGCAGGTGCAGTGCAGTTCTGGCTGCTCTAAGCGAATCGTCCGTGCCAAGCCCCAAAGCGAACTGTGTGCTGCATTAAGCCCGATTGAGTGTGAATCCATGCTTCCAGACGGGGAACTGTCTGGTATTGCCTGCGTTGCCTGCGTAATCAGCCAAAGTCGCGAGCGGGAAGGCATCGCTTGCAGCAGGTTCAGAGCTGTGCCACAGCCCATCGCTTGCTCATCGAGCCAGGGCTGCCCAGAAGGGGAGCCAGAACAGGAGCCATTCAAGCTCCAGAGATGCACAATGCCACAAGACCCGATCGAATTGGCGGGACCCAGTTCGCGCATTAGCTGTTGAAACTGCTCCGGGCAAGCGGGATCGATCGCATACTGGTCTGCTTTAATCCGGCGATTGCCGTCCCCCGCCCAAACCAACACCGATCGATCGCCCTGCTGCTTCAGCAAATCGGCTAATTTCTCACCCACGCCGCGATCGTCTGCAAAGATAATCCACAGTCGATCGCCGGAACGTGTTAATTCAAGCGCATGATGATCCTGTGGCTGCCAGACCAGCTCATAGAGCCAGTTTTGTGATTCATCGGATTTGTGCGGCACTTGCAGCAGTTTTTGCAGGGTCGTATCGCTTACCGCTTGCAGCGTCAGCCCTTCGATCGTCGCGAGATTTTCGCCGATCGCACTGAATAGCATCAGATTTGCTTTGAGTGAATGCGGGCGACTCTGGTTCGTTTTAGACGGAGCCAAATCAGCAGCCTGAAGCTCAACCCGGCACCAGATAGAGCGATCCGAGGCTAAATTCTGGCTCAATTCTGTATGGAAATCCGTATGGGAAGGAGCGTTTGCCTCCCGATCGAACCCATTCTGGGGGAAACCGAGCCGATGAGGCTGACGTTCAAAGCCCTCCAACCCTGGGGAATTTAGCCCTGAAGAATTTAGCCCTGAGGAATTTAGGGGGCTTTCCAAAATTCGATCGATCGATCGAGCAAGCGTCAGACGATCGATCCCCACCGGCAAATAGACCGACAAATTGAGGGTGGACCGAACTTGAGCCACTGCCGCACCGACCGTCTGAAAACAGGCATCCCACACGACCGGATGGAGAGAATAAGGGGATGCGTCCAGACCTGCCGGGAGCTGGATTCGACTCCAGGCAACATTTTGCTGCTGCCAGAGCTGCTGAATTGCCTGAAAAGACTTTCCATAGTGAAGATGCTGCTGCCGAAGCTGCTGGTAATAGGTGTTGGACGATAAGCCTTCGCGCTGCTGAAGCTGCTGAATGTCCTGCCAGAACTGGAGCGATCGGTTCAGTTTTTCCGCCTGCTGAACGGCTCGAATTTTGCCTGTCGCGTAACGTTGGCGATCGCCTGGCTGCAAAGCAGAATTTCCACTGCAAATCTGAAACCGCTTTCCGTTTCCTGATTCATCCGAAAGCACGATCGTCTGAATTTCAACTTTGCCACCCGCATCACCGGCAGGAAAGAGAAGCGGCTGTTCAATCGCCAGAGACTCGATGCAAATTTGCCCACCCGAAAGCGTTTGAGCGGCAGCTGCCAGCGCAATTTCGACATAGCCTGCTGCGGGGAAAATGATTTGGTTAGCAATGCGGTGATCTTGCAGGTAATCGGGCTGATGGGGGGCGATCGTCGCTGCAAATCGCGCTTCTGCTGAATTCGCTGAAAGAAGCTGACCCAGCAAAGGATGATTGCATTTGGGGTGAACGAAATTTACATTGTCTGCATTGTCTGCATTGTCTGCATTGTCTGCACGATTCGTTCCCCTAGCCTCCCCATCATGAGGAGAACCGAGCCGTTGATTTTGCAGTTCTTCGTAGCGGTAATCGTTCTGGCTCTGCGGCTGAAAGGTTCCTGGCAACACCGCTTCGTCCCACCAGTATCGCTGTCGCTGAAACGGGTAAGTGGGTAAATGAAGAACCTGCCGTTCTTCTGCGCGATCGAATGCTGCCCAGTTTACCGAGAATCCCATCGCGGCGATCGCACCCAGGCTAAGCAGCAAAACCGTCCAGTCTGACTGACGCGGATCAAGGCTAGGCAACCACTGGACATCAGACGACGACACACAGGTTCGTCCCATCCCGCACAAGATCGGCTTCGCCCCAATTTCTAGAAAGGTGCGATAGTTTTGCTGATACAGGGTCGCCAAGCCTGCCGCAAACTGCACGGGCTGACGGATATGCTCACACCAGTAGTCCGGCGTCGCGATTTCTGCACCGACCAAACGACCTGTGACATTCGAGACGATCGCCCTGTGCGGTGGATGATAAACGATCGTTTCCGCAACCTGGCAAAACTGGGCGATCATTGGCTCCATCAACGGCGAATGAAACGCATGGGACACCTTGAGCCGCGTGGTTTTGATGCCCTGAAGCTCAAACTCGATCGCTAGTAAATCGATCGCCTCTTGCTCACCGGAAATCACCGTACTTTGAGGGCCATTGATCGCTGCGATCGAGACGGATTCTGAACCACAAACAGATTGCATCAGCGATCGAACCGTTGACGCTTCTGCCGCCACCGAAATCATCCCGCCATTCAGGGGTAACGCTTGCATTAGCCGACCCCGTGCCGCAATCAGCCTCAAGCCATCTTCCAGGCAAAACACCCCCGCCACGCAAGCCGCTACATACTCACCCACGCTGTGACCCATAACCGCATGGGGTTCAATCCCCCAGGACAGCCAGAGCTGCGCCAGAGCATATTCCAAGGCAAAAATCGCCAGCTGGGTGTAGGCAGTTTGATTCAGTAGATCAGCAAAGTCCTCTTCGTAAAGAAGCGATCGCAGCGATACAAAACCGTTCTTCCTAGCGGGTAATCGATCTAGCTCGCTCTGCAAAATTACTCCACATCGATCGATCGCCGCTCTAAAAACGGGTTCTGTTTCGTAAAGCTGACGACCCATGCCACCATACTGCGAACCCTGCCCGGTAAACAAAAATGCCAGGGGCGCGGGCGATGCGGTGGCATAGCTCACTCCGGCAAGGGACTGTTGACGCGAGAAAGCCGCTAACTGCTGCTGAAGCTGGGGCAAAGATTCAGTCATCACCGCTAAACGGTGGGAGAAACGCGATCGTTTGGCGTTTGCTGTGTAGCAGAGATCAGCCAGATCCACGTCTGGACGATCGGCAATCCACTGGGCATAGCGCTGGGACAAATCCCGGAGTGCCTTTTCCGTTTTGGCAGAAAGGGTAAGCAAATGCAGCGGACGTTGGGCAGAGCCGGAATTCGCTGGACTAAGCGAAGCAGAAGGAGCCGCCTCCACAACGACATGGGCATTGGTGCCGCCAAAGCCAAAGGAATTCACACCTGCGAGCAGCGGCAATTCTGAAGACCAGGAGGTCAGTTCAGTCTGGACACGCAGCGGTAGGCGATCGAAGGGAATCTGCGGATTGGGTGTTTTGAAATGGAGACTAGGCGGAATTTGCCCATGCTTGATTGCCAGCGCAACTTTGATTAAGCCTGCAACGCCTGCTGCAGTTTCCGTGTGTCCGATGTTGCTTTTGACCGAGCCGATCGCACAGGGCTGATTCATCGCTCGTCCTTTGGTCAGCACCGCGCTCAGTGCTTGAAGCTCGATCGGGTCGCCCAACTTGGTTCCGGTTCCGTGTGCCTCGACGTACTGCACCGCTGCCGGAGAAACACCTGCCCGCCGATACGCCGATCGCAGCACCGCCTCTTGCGCCGTGGGATTAGGAGCCGCCATGCCCTGACTAAAGCCATCTTGATTAACCGCACTGCCGCGAATCGTCGCATAAATCGGATCGCGATCGGCAAGTGCCTGAGACAGCGGCTTCAGCACCACAATGCCCGCCCCTTCGCTTCGCACATAGCCATCCGCGCTGGCATCAAAACTCTTGCAGCGACCGCTCGACGACATAAAGCCCCCTTTCGAGAAGCCGATCGTCACTGTGGGCAAAATCAGCACATTCACCCCACCTGCCAGAGCAAGGGTCGATTCTCCTGTCCAGAGGCTCTGACAGGCAAGATGAACCGCCACCAGCGAAGAGGAGCAAGCCGTATCGATCGCCAGACTTGGACCTTTGAAGTCAAACAAATAAGAAATTCGATTTGCCGCGATGCAGTTGCCCGTGCCTGTTGTCGCATAGGGATCGTTAATCGGCTGCTGCCACAGCATGATTGAGTAATCGTGTGTGCCAATGCCGATAAACACTCCTGTTTCCGACCCGCGGAGCTGTTCTGGAATTTGTCCTCCATCTTCCAGTGCCTCCCATGCCACCTCCAACAAGAGCCGCTGCTGTGGGTCCATCGTGGCAACTTCACGGGGCGCAATGCCAAAAAACTGCGGATCAAAGCGATCGATTTGCTCTAGAAAGCCGCCCCAGCGGGTATTCGTCTTGCCCGGTTCACTCAACTCTGGACTGTAGAACTGCTGCACATCCCAGCGATCGGGCGGAACTTCAGTGACTGCATCCTTCCCGGCTTGCATAAGCTGCCAAAAGGCTTCAGGATGGTTAGCTCCCGGATAGCGACATCCGAGTCCGATAATAGCGATGGGTTCCAAAGGCATATGTGACAGGCGATCGATCCGATCCAGTTCAGGACAATCCAGACAAAGTCAACAGGCAAGGTTAACAGACAAAGTCGTTAACAAACAAAGTTAACCGGCAAGGTTAACAGACTAAAGTCAACAGGCAAAGCAAGCAACAGTCGTTCATTGAATGTTTACCTGAAAACTAACGATCTCGCAATTGGGCAGCTCAAATTCAAAAAAGCCCAGTGAATAAACAAAGACCGGGCAAACAGCATTTCATCTGAATTTTAGGAAAGACCATTTCTCATGAGATACAGGAAAGCTTCTACTTCTTCGGCTTGTGGCTGAGCCTCGATCGCCCCAGCTCTGATGGTGGTGAGTGAACCAACTGCACTGGCGTAGCGAACGATTTGATGCGCTCGATCGGGGTCAGCTAACGCCTCCATACCCTGAACGCAAAGCTGATGCACCAGTCCTGCCACAAAGCCATCCCCGGCTCCGGTGGTTTCTTCAACTTCGACTGAAAAAGCAGGAACCTGTTCCACATTGCCGCTGAACCAATATTCGCATCCCGCTTCGCCTGCGGTGATTAATACGCCCTTGAGGTGGGGAAAGCGTTCAGCAACGATCGCCGCACGGTCTGTATTCAAAAGCCATTCCGCTTCTTCGATCGAAAGCTTGAGCAGATCTGCCTGCCGCATCACATCCAAAATTAGCAATTTCGCAGCAGCGTGATCCTGCCAGAACACAGGTCGCCAGTTGACATCTAGCACTATGTGAACGGATTGCGCTTTTGCTAAAGCAATCGCTCGTTCAAAGGCAGCGCGGCTTTCAGGATAGGCAAATCCGATCGTACCGCACACGAGAAACTGAGCCCCTTCAAATAAGTCGATTGGCAATAATTCTGCTTTCAGCCGCGTATCGGCAAAGTCTGTCGTTTCTCCACCCCGAAATCCAGCAAAGGTTCGGTCGCCCGTGTTCGATCGCAGGACATCGATTTGTCGGGTGGGAGCCGTCGCGTGTCGCTGAATTCCTCGCAGATCGACGCCGATTTGCTCCAGAATTTCTACAAGCTGTTCGCCCGGGACGTCTTCTCCAATGCAGGCAATTAGCGCAGCAGGCGTTCCCAGCTTCACCAGCCCACAGGCAACGTTAGCGGGCGCACCCCCTGCATAGGAAGTCCAGGATTTCACCGCGTTCACAGAATCTGCCGGATGATCGGCAATACAGTCCCACAGCATTTCGCCCAAACAAAGCACTTGTGGCGCATTGGTCATCTTAATTCGCTGCCTCCTGAAGCTGAACCGCAACCCGATCGCCAAATTCCGGGTCGAGGTTGGCAAGCCGCAATAGCTGGAGATATTCCTGCAGCGTCAGTCCGGCTGCGTCGATTTTGCTTACGGCATCAGCAGCAATTTCGCGCTGCATTTGAAGCGATTCGCCATTGGTTTCTACACCCTGAAGTTCGTCCTCTCGCTGCTCGATCAGCGTTGTCACCTGCAAATATGCCTGCACAAACTGATTCAGCTTCTCGCTCGAAATATTTTCCACCCCAGAAGGCGATCGATTCGTCGGAGCAGTCACCTCGGTTAGAGCAGGCAAGTCCTGACTCCAGGCAGCCATCGGGTAACTTAGCCACAGCAGGGCGATCGTCGTTAGATTCAAAACCAGATTTGCAAGATAAGGCAGCCAGCGTTTCATGGTTTTCCCAGAAATTTCCCCAGAAATTTTCCCAAAAGGGTGTAAGAAGTCGCAGAGGTTTTACATTGCCCGCTAAGACCTCTGAGGAAAGCGGTTTGGCTAAGCAATCGTGATTCAAACATCCGCTATGAATCCTTGCTTAAAAACTGCACGAGCGGCAGAAAAACCAGCTTTAAGTCGGATCGGCTGACAACCAGCGTGGGATAGGATTGCTGGCTGTAGTCCTGCCCTACCCGAAGCGGGAAGATCGGAGCAGACTGAAGCGGAACCCACACGCCACCCGCTGCCTGAACGATCGCCCATACTGCGGCAATATCCCAGATTTTAGGAGTCGCTTCCACGCCGCCCAGCGTCACTCCGGTGGCAACGGTGAGCAGATTATAGCTTGCGACGCCCAACATGCGAATTTTGCAGGGCATGGGCTGTTGCAGCACCGCTGTACTGCGGGCACAGAGGCTAAAGAACTGATTCCCAGACGGATCGGCTGCGCTGGCATGAATCGGCTGATGGTTCAAATAGGCTCCCGCTGGACCCGTCAGTCCCGAATCGCCATACCAGAACCCGTGAAACGCATCGCGCAGCGTCGGGACATAAACGTGCCCAAAGACGGGCGTGCCTTTGTAGAGCAAACCGAGCGAGATCGCCCAAAGGGGAATGCCGCGTGTGAAGTTCGTTGTGCCATCGATCGGGTCAATCACCCAGCACCAATCCCGATCCGGCAACCGATGCTCAACTTCTTCGCTCAAAACGCCATGATCAGGAAAAGCTTGCTGAAGTGCCTCTCTCAGTGCCTTATCTGCCCAACGATCGGCTTGCGTCACCAAACTGCCGTCGCTTTTTTCCTGTGCCCCGATCCGCCCGAAATCCTGCAACAGCTTTGATCCAATTTCTGCCGTGGTCGCTTCAGCAATGGCGACAATCTGTTCCCAGTTCATGAATCCAGCTCCGTTTCCAGCACCCGCGCAACCGCCGATCGCGCTTCGGTTTGAAATTCTTTCACGTCCACTCGGTTCAGGAGAACGATTGCCACGCCCATTCCCAGCACAGGCATGAGAAACACCAATCCGTACGCCAGCATCGGTACACCAAACAGCGATCGTCCGATGTCGAGCACAGCTCCACCTGCCACCGTTGCCGTCGCTCTGGCAAGTGCCTGCGACAGCCCCCAGGCTCCGATAAAGGTTCCCGCCGTTTCCGCCGCTGTCAGATCCAGCATCAGGCTCAGCGCGCCCGTCGTCGTGATCCCTGAAGCCAATCCAAACAGCAGTAGCGTTCCCTTGAGCATTCCGGGGTTAGCTGTGAAGCCCGCCAGAATAAGGAGCACAAACGAAGCTGCCACCAGTCCACAGCCAATCCGCGTTGTTTGCTGTTTCCCCAAGCGGGGCACGATGAAAAATCCGGTCAGGCTCAGCCCAAACAGCGTTCCCAGTCCCCAAAAAGCGTTGAGCTGCGTGGTCTGGGCGATCGACATCCCAAACACTTCCCCCCCATAAGGCTCCAGCACAGGTTCCTGAAAGAACAGGCTGAGGGTCATCATCAGCAAAAACACAAAAAATAGCCCGGTCTGACGGCTGGCAGTTAACACCTTGAGGGCACGTCCCAGCGTAATCTGATCTTCGCGATCGACCATTGCCGATCGAATTCCATAGCGGGAATACTTGCGTTCCACACCCACCGTCGCCACCACTGCCAGTCCCACTACGATCGCAGGCACTACCAAAAAAATACGATTGATTGCCGCCTGCACTACATCAAGCGGCGTGTCTAGATCGATCGTCCGCAGCAGCCGCGCCGTAATAATCGCCCCGATGATAATGCCTACCATCAGCATCGACCAGACCACACCGACCAGCTTCGATCGGTTATCTTCGTCTGAGATATCGACTAGCAGTGCGGCAAAGGGCGTTGAACTAAAGCTAATCGCCACCCCGTACAGCGCAAACACCAGAGCCAGCAGCCCGACCCAGGCGATCGTCATTCCACTCCAGCCCACCGCCTGAAGACTCGCTCCTAATTGCCAGACTACCTGCACCGCCAGAAACGAAGCGATCGCAAACAGAGTTGCCCCAATCCAGACATAGCCCGTTCGATGATACCCCCCGATCGGCTTGGCATCCGACATCTGCCCAAACAGCACCCGCACCGGAGACACAAACTGATTCATTGCGATTGTCCCCGCCACAATCGTCGCCGGAATCGCCAGCTCTTTGATCATGACCCGGTTCAGCACCCCCAGCGTCAGCAGAGACATGATCCCCAGCCCCATCTGAAATAAGCCCAGCCGAAACATCGTCAGCAGGCTTAACCTCGGCAGCGATCGCGGGCTAGCAAAGGACGAATCACCAGAAAACTTATCGAATGCCATAGCGTTACAGAAGAACGAGGAACAGGAGAACAATGGTCAGGAAAAACGGTCAAGATATTGCAGTGAATCTTGACCTGCTCTATCTCTATTTAACGATAAGCCCCCACCTCGTTACCCCGCCCAAAATCCAGCCACTCTTCACACTCCTACACCTACCCGCGACACTCCCTCACCTATTACCCATCCACCCCCTCTAGCTGCTATACCTCGCCCATCGAATAAACGCTGTCACGACATACAGCACGATCGCCGAACCCACGATCGCCGGAATAATCAAAACCCCCTCAATCTGCCAGTAAAGAAAGTCAAAATTAATTCCAAACTGCTGCCGCAGCAGCGCAAATCCACGCTCTCCCAGCCAAACCCCAGCCAACCCAACCAAGATCAGCCCTGCTAACCCACCTGGAATCCGTCGGGGAAGCAGCAGATCTGCCGCTGCCGCACAGCCGATCGCAATGATCAGCTTGATGAGCAAATGCAAAATGTCCATCGCTTGTTCCTCTGCATCAACAGCATATTTGCCAAACACACAAATCAAAGCAGGTCAACCGTAAGCGAGGGAACCCGCTATTTTCTTTTTCGCTGATGCAGCAGAAGTTGTACAGAGGGCGATCGATAAAATTACACAAATCGGGAATTCAAGCAGCTCAATTACTGCCCTAACTCTTGCGATCGGCGACAGGCAGCCCGCACCGCCTCAATCAAAGCCGAACGAATGCCCGCCTGTTCAAGCTGAGCAATACCCGCGATCGTCGTACCGCCCGGACTAGTGACCTGATCCTTCAGTTCTGCCGGATGCATCCCTGTGGTTTGCAGGAGCTCTGTTGTTCCGCGTACGGTTTGAATTGCCAGCTGAGTCGCGATCGATCGCGGCAACCCGACCGCAACGCCTCCGTCAATCAAAGCTTCAATCATCACCGCCACATAGCCCGGACCCGATCCAGACAATCCCGTTACGGCATCCATTAGCGACTCTGGCACTTCTACGACTTCGCCGACTGCAGCAAAAATTTGTCTGGCTTGCTGAAGGTGAGCGGGCTGGGTATGTTCTCCACCAGCGATCGCCGTCATGCCCATGCCCACCGTTGCAGGGGTGTTCGGCATGGCACGAATCACAGGCTGCCCAGGAAAGGCAGTTTCCAGACGGGTAAGCGGAACCCCTGCCAGAATCGACAAAATCACCTGTGGCTGCGGCGACGGCTTCAGGCTAGCGGTAACGGTTTCAAATACTTGGGGCTTGATTGCCAGCAGAATGATCGAGGCAGCATCGACGATCGACTGATTGTCGGCAGTTACCCCCACACCATACTTTGTTTGAAGAAACTCGCGACGCTGCGGCTGCGGTTCACTCACCAGCACTGCGGAGGGCTGATAAAGTTTTTGCACTAAAAGACGGGATAACAAGGCTTCCCCCATTACCCCGCCGCCAATAATACCAAATTGAACAGACAATTGAATGCCTCTAACGTTTATAACAGGTCAGAAAAATTATCCCACCTTCTCTCGTCTGGCTAAATACCGTCTGTTGCAACAGTGGAACCTATGCCATGCGAACCTGCTCAGTCGTCCAAGCAGGCGTGGGAGCCATCGGGCGGGCAGCGCGAGGTTGAGGCATTCCTCCGGTCAGGTCATTCGTGCCGCCGACCTGCGTGCTCACCTGAACACAATTCGGCGTAAACAGAAAAATGCTTTCGCCAATTCGCTCTTGATGACCGTCGATCGCGTAGGTTCCGCCTGCAACAAAATCGACTGCCCGCTGTGCCTGATCGGGGTCCATGATCGCCAGATTCAGCACCACCGATTTGCGCTCGCGCAGTGCCCGAATTGCCTGAGGCATTTCCTCAAACGTGCGCGGCTCCATTACCACTACCTCAGACATTCCGTTCGTTGCACCGGGCATTCCAATCACGTTACTCATGGCAGAACTAACTCCTTCATTAGATAGACGTTCACGAATTCGCCGCCGTCTCGGTTCTTCTTCCTGGACAGGCTGAGGATGCTCTTCCTGATAGAGGTTACGGTATTCTTCGCCTTCTACCTCGGTGTACTCATAGTCATACTCATCACTCGGCTCATTCAACCCTACAAAATCCTTCAGCTTTGCGAAGATGCTATTCACTGTCCACTCTCCATCACAACTAGAGTTTTAGCTTAAAAAAGGGCAAAAATTTAAGTTGCCTTATTAAGAACTTGAACAATCGAGCCCCAGACTACTCACAGAAAAAACTAATTTAGTTAACGCCACTCACAGCCCAATGAATGACAAATCAAAATAATAAGTGACAGGAAGTATTAACCTTAATGAAAACTTGCTAGCGAATCAGCTTCTTGGAATTTCTCAATTGACTTTACCTAGCAATTCTCATTCACCTAAGCCACCTTTTTATCCAATTTGAGTCAACAGTATAACCTAATTTTTGAAGCTAGCTGCCAAATTCCAGGGAAGCAAAACCTGATTGAACCTTATTCATACTACTTTGCTAGAAACAACTAACCATACGCTTCAGCATAAGTCAATGAATTTCAATGAATTTCTTGGGGTTGAACTTGAGAACGTTTTCAGGTGACTGGCTCAGGTCAAGAGCAATCAGAAACTTGATTATATTTATCACAAATATTGCCCGGCTAGAATACTGAATGAAGTGATTCATCAAACCATATAAGAAGTAAGCAATTGGACATCATTGAACGTCAGAAGGCTTGGAGAGCAAGGTTATTTTCCTAGGAGGGCAAAACCTGATCCTTAACTTGTCCCAATCGTAAATTAGAACCGCTTGCTTACAGATGACGACACTTTCAGTAAATTGCTAAATCAATCGGGATAAATCCCGGATTCGCTTGTTGCTAAGCAAGGTTCAATATAAAACATTTGACCGCCAAATCAAATCCTCGAAATCAAAAGGAATTCTTAAGAAGCCTCAGAGATCTAGAACAAACGGTGAGTGATCAGCAATTGCCCATTGTTAGTGAACTGCCAGTATCGATCACAAATCATCGCACTTACAGTCCGGCTTTTGTTAAAACTCCTGTTCAAACGATCGCCTCGCAGTTCTCCCGGGGGAGACGGCTAGACAACCTTCACCGACCACTTCAAATTGACCCCAGATCACTAACTAACACCATCTATCTATTACCATTCATAGCGTTCTCTTGCTTTTTTAGCCTGCTTGGTACTCCACCCGTAGAGTTTAGCCTATTTTGACTCAAACGATCACGGAGTTGGAAAAATTTATTAGCCAAAGCCAAGGAGCCGTCTTTTTTAGCCGTTAAACTCAGCACTCAAGCCTACAGGAGAGAGCCAAGCCGTCGAATGCCACCGAATCGAGAAATATAATACTCTGTTCCGCCCGATAGACTGCACTCCTCCGATAAATCTTAAACTCTGGTAAAGATAACATCCTACTCTAGGTGGGAACCGCAATCAGATTGATGCAGAAGGCTCCGTTTTCGTCTGAGATGCTCGATCGCCAAATAGGGTTTTTCCCAATCGGATCATGGTTGATCCCGCCTGAATTGCCAGAGGGTAATCGTCCGACATCCCCATCGACAGTTCCTTCATTTGCAGGTGAGACCAGCCTTGCTGCCTGATTCGCTCTGCCAGTTCACGAGCGCGATCGAAGACTGCCTGGGTTTCGGCGGCCTGCAGCCCATAAGGCGGAATGACCATTAGCCCCTGAATCTCCAGGTGACGGCACTGATCAAGCTGAGGCAGGTCTGCCAACAATTCTGAAACAGTCCAGCCAAATTTGCTGGGATCAGGCAGCAGCTTGACTTGCAGACAAACTTTAGGCAGCACAGCCTGTTGTTCTGCCGCAAGCTGATCAAGCCGCTGAGCCAGCTTCAAACTATCGATCGAATGAATCCACTGAAACTGCTGTAGCGCTTTGGCAGCTTTATTAGCTTGGAGATGTCCAATTAAATGCCAGGTCACGCCGGGCAAATCCTGAAGGGCTGCCTTTTTGGATGCGGCTTCCTGAATCCGGCTTTCTCCAAAATCTCGCACCCCTGCTTCATACGCCTGCCGGATTGCAGCGATCGAAACCTGCTTTGTCACGGCAATCAATCGAACGTTTGCAGGAAGGGTCTGACGAATCTCGGTAAGCCGAGCTGCAATAGAGTTCACGGGTGGATTAGAAGACACTATTGAAACGTTTGTTGATGAATAGCTTGCACTTTGCTGTGTTCGCCGGATTGTCCTGTTCGGCGCAGTTCGCGCAGTCGTCCTTCTACTAAAATTCGGGCATCGCTCCGACCAAGCGGCTCAAATTGAATGCCCTGAGCTGTAGTGGCAACCAGAAAAAATAGACGTTGGGCATAAAGCGTTGAAAACAGTTCCCGATTGTCATCAATTACACAGATGCGAAACAGCAAGCCGAAGGTTGGATGATTCAAGTAAGTTTCACTGCTCATCCGATTTTCAAAAGATTGGGAACTGGCAGAATCGGGCATTGCTGTATAGGATTTAGCAGATAAACAGGAAGTCTACAAAATACAAAAGAAAATGCAAAAGTTGGCAAGGTGAATACTACCCTTTACAGAAAAGAGCTTCCAACATTTATTCATTAACTTTATGTGAAAATGTGCTATCCCGCTACAGCAATCCAGTCCTTCTTCTGGATAAATTTCTATCCCTCAAGCTGTAGAGGCAGGGCTCTGCTTCAAGGTTTTAACCCTAAATAAGAGTGAAAAAATAAAAGGAATGAACAACAGTAAAAACGGCTAACTGCCGATCGCAAATCGAGCAATCCAGAACACGACAATGCCACCCAGGGCGAGCCAGTCTAAACTGCCCAGCTTAAACTGATGCCACTGCACCTGATGGCGATCGGGCGAAGTAAACCCCCGCACCTGCATCGCACTGGCAATTTGTTCGGCACGAACCAGCAAGTTATCTACCAGCTTTTCGGCAACCGTCGTCCAAACCTGAGTCGAACCCCGAAAACCGAGCTTTTTCCAATTAATGGCTCTGGTTCGAATCGATCGCACCAGGTTTTGCACTTCCTCCAGCACCAGCGGAATAAACCGCAGTGAGAGCGTCAGCGTCAGCACAATTTCAGTAACAGGGACATTAAAGCGACGCAAGGGCTGCATCAAATCTTCCAGTCCCGCTGTAATCTCTTCCGGCGCAGTAGTCAGCAGATAAAGATTCGTACTGTAAATCAGGACAAACATAAACGTCCCAACGCGCACCGCCAGTTCAACCGATCGTCGCGTCACGCGAATATTGCCCCGCTCAAACAGCACATACCGATAATCGGTCGGCTGAGGCAGCGGATCGACGCGAGGAGCAGTCTGGGCAGCACTAGAAGCCGCATTGCCCGCAGGCTGAGTCAGTCCATCAGCAGGCAACCGATTTTGATTGGGAACGGTCAACCCGTCGGGCGCAAATAACGTTACTGCAAACAGCAGCACACTAAAAAACAGCACTAGTCCAATTTGCCGCTTCCAGACGCGAAAGGGCAGCCGGGTTGCCAGCGTAAACAGCAGCAGCCAACCTACCAGCGAAAGCCGCCACCATGGGTTTGCCGAGATCGGCGTCAGCATGAGAGTGAGCAGCCAGCCTAGCTTAACTCTGGCATCAATGCGGTGAAGCCAGGTGATCGGCTGTTCCAGATAGAGTCCGATGGGCAGCGATCGAAGTAAATCCATAGCTTCAGCTTTGCGTTCAGGAAATCGTTAAACTCTCGTAGCTCGGTTCGCCGTGTTCCGCTCGACTTCTCGCACCTTCTTACCGCGCCAAAACAGCCGAATCGGAGAGCCTGTAAAGCCCAACTGCTGCCGAAACTGCCGTTCAACATAGCGGCGATAGTTTTCATTAAACAGCTTAGGGTCATTGACAAATAGGGCGATCGAGGGCGGTTGGCTACTCACCTGCGTGCCGTAATAAATTCTGCCCTGTTTGCCCTGGCGCGTGGTCGGAGGGGTATGCCAACGCAGTGCTTCTTCTAGCACTTCGTTAATCACAGACGTACTGACCCGCCGCTGGTGCTGCTCGGCTGCGGTATTCACCAGCTCTAAAATTTTCTCTACGCGCTGTCCGCTCTGGGCACTAACGAAGATTATTTCTGCCCACTCCAGAAAGTGCAGCCGCTCTTTAATTTGCCGATCGTATTCATAGATCGTGTGGGAATCTTTTTCGATCGCGTCCCATTTGTTCACCACCAGAATGCAGGCGCGTCCTTCTTCTTCGATCCGTCCAGCGAGCTTCTGATCTTGCTCGGTCACACCGTCCAGCGCATCAATCACGAGCAGCACGACATCTGCCCGTCGAATCGCTTTGAACGATCGGTTAATCCCAAAAAATTCAGGACCGTAATCAACGTTCTTCTTTTTACGAATGCCTGCGGTGTCAATCAAGCGATAGCGTTTTCCGCCCCGCTCTACAACCATATCGATCGCATCCCGCGTTGTGCCAGAGATCGGACTGACAATTGCCCGATTTTCACCCACAAACGCATTCAGCAAACTCGACTTGCCCACATTTGGACGACCAACGATCGCCACCCGGATTTCTGCTTCCTCTTCCAGTTCATCCTTCGGAGGCAAATAGGGCAGCAAGCTATCCAGCAGTTCGCCCGTGCCGTTGCCATGAATGCCCGATACCGGAAAGGGTTCGCCCAGCCCCAATGCCCAAAACTCTGCCGCCTGTGCCAGCCCTTGTTCGACTGACTCACATTTATTCACCGTCAGCAAAACCGGAACCGACTGCTGCCGCAACCAGTCCGCGATCGACTCATCCGCCGCAGTTAAGCCCGCTTGTCCATCGACTACAAAAATGGCAGCACTGGCTTCGGTCAGGGCAGCTTCTGCCTGTTCCCGAATCAGCGGCAGAAATTCAGTGTCATCGTCAAACACGAGTCCGCCCGTATCTACCACCAGAAATTCACGATCGTTCCAAAAGGCAGGGCGATAGGTCCGATCACGGGTTACGCCAGGTTCATCATGGACGATCGCATCCATCGCGCCCGTCAGACGGTTCACGATCGTTGATTTGCCCACATTTGGGCGACCAATCACAGCAACAACAGGTAAGGGCATGGCAAGGGTGCGGGCGGTTAACCCGAAGAATCCAAAACTCCATTGTAACGAGATTGCTAGGGTAACGAGAGGTCGAGTTTTCCGTCTCAGCGAGTCACTTCTCGAACCGCCGTCTGTGCCTCTCGCTTTAGCCCTTTTGCAATCCGAAATAGCTCCTGCCCAGTGTGCAGATAGTGGTCGTCATAGCTGGAGATAAATCGCTCCAGTTCGTCTAGACCGTCTCCCACCTGATTGAGGCAGTAATAAAGGTGGGCTGCTACCCCTGCCACATTAGGCGGATTCGGCAGAGAACGAAACAATCGCTGTGCCTGCTGCAATTCTTGGCGGCAGTTCTCCAGATAATCCTGAAATTCCTCCAGCAATTCATCATCAAACGGATCGGCTGCCAGGTCATCAATCTGATCCTGAAGCGAACTCAAAATCCGATTCAGCATCCGGTTCACAGGCTGATAAACCCGCTTGAGCCAAAGTTGCAGTTCAGCATCGCTATCTCGTCCGGTCTGTCGCTTCTGATACTCCCGTTGAGCAGCAGCAGCCCGCTGTTGCCGTTGAGTCTCAGCATGGGGATCAAAATGAACTGCCTGCCTATAGGAAAGGTGCCGATCGTAAGACTGCCGCTGGCGGGGATCGCTCAACACTTCGTAGGCGGCGTTAATTTTAGCGATCCGATCGTGCCCTGAAGCATCAGGATTCGTATCGGGATGAAATTGTTTTGCCAGCCGACGATAAGCTTGCTTAATTTCTGCCTGACTTGCCAAGGGGCTCAGCTCAAGCGTGTCGTAGTGATTAACCTCTGCCATATCCTCATTTTATCGATTCGCTGCACCCCGTTAACGCTTCCCGAGGAACGATTCCCCCTTCAGAAAGCGGCAGCAATCAATTCAGACACAGGGCAGATGTTTTTGTTTTACCCCACCTTCCCAGCCGCAGCGAGTTCCGGGTCCTGGAAGAGGGGAGTACTAAGATAGCGTTCGCCAAAGCTGGGCTGTACCATCACAATCAGCTTGCCTGCGTTCTCAGGACGACAGCCAATTTTAATCGCTGCAGCAAGGGCTGCCCCACTAGAAATGCCTGACAAAAGCCCTTCTTCTCTTGCCATTCGCCGTCCATAGGCGATCGCTTCCTCATCGCCGATTGTGATAACTTCATCAATCAGGTCTGTCCGAAGCACTTGGGGAATAAAGCCTGCACCAATCCCCTGAATTTTATGGGGACCCGGTCTGCCGCCTGAGAGAATAGGACTATTCTGTGGCTCTACGGCGATCGTCTGAAACGAAGGCTTCTTCTGCTTCAGCACTTCCGAAACCCCAGTAATCGTTCCTCCAGTTCCTACCCCTGCAACCAAAAAATCAACTCGCCCGTCCGTGTCTTCCCAAATCTCCAGTGCAGTCGTATTGCGATGAATTTCTGGGTTTGCCGGATTGCTAAACTGTTGCAGCATGTAAGCATCTGGCATCGAATGAACGATTTGCTGGGCCCGCTGAATACAGCCTGCCATGCCCTCAATTCCTGGAGTTAACTCCAGCTCTGCCCCGTATGCCCGCAGCATTGCTCGTCGCTCCGAGCTCATCGTCTCCGGCATAGTCAGGATCAGCCGATACCCTTTTGCAGCGGCTGCCATTGCCAGCGCGATTCCAGTATTGCCTGAGGTCGGCTCCACTAAAACCGTTTTCCCCGGCTTAATTAAATTCTCCCGCTCTGCCGCCTCGATCATGCTAATGCCAATGCGATCTTTAACTGAGGCAGAAGGGTTCATTCCCTCCAGTTTCACCACAATTTGCGCAACACAGCCCTCATCCTGCGGAATGCGGTTTAACTGAACCAGCGGAGTCCGACCAATCAACTCTGTAATATTCTTAGCGATACGCATAAATTTCGTGGGATAGCAACGGTAGGAGCGAAAAACCAGAAACATGCCCAGTAGCTGCTAAAGCTAGCATGCTCTATTCACAGCTTGAGTTATCGATTGCTTTATCATCAACTCGCCTTAAACCCGGACAACCAGAAGTTAGCAGACATTAACTAGATATAGTACATAAAGTCAAGCTGCCGCCTAGAGTCTCGTTTTTCGGCAATGTCCTGTAGAGTGTACTTTTGCAGCACAGCATAAGCTGCTTGACCTGCTTCATGCCAAACTTCTCGAATCACCATTCCTTCAACAGATTTAGGCTCACGGGTTAACTCAGCATCATGAGTATCAATTCCTTCGATACAGTTCACAACCTCAAGTAAAGTAATCTTCCAAGGCTCACGCGCAAGCAGATATCCTCCTCGTGCGCCTCGCTGACTGCGAACCAAATTTGCACGTCTTAAAACCGCTAGAAGCTGCTCTAGATAGCGATCGGGGATATTCTGCTCAGCAGCAATCTGTCGAATTTGAAGCGGTTCACCGCTGCTGTAGTGTGCAGCAAGCTCCAGAAGTGCCAACAGGGCATATTCACTTTTACAAGAGAGTTCCACGGCAAACATTGAGAGGGGTTCCTCTCCAGTATATCCCGGTTCTCCAGTCGGGTTTGTAGAGTTAGAGGAAACGCCCCAATTAATTTAGCAATCGCTTGATATAGAGCGATCGCAGAACACTCATCTTCTGAAGCTGCGCCGCAGTTCCGTAAAGGCCTTATTAGGAAGAACGCACAAGATGTTAATGAAATAGCCTCTACAAAATTGCTCCCAAATTAAAAAGCCCAAGCCTCGTTAAGAAGCTTGAGCCGATCAATTTAGAGTAGGGACAGGAAAGAAATTTTGCTATCTCCGTCTCAGTCCCGTCACTCGCAATCTAGAAGGTGAACGTGGTTCTAACAACCCCTGCGATCGAATCGCTGTTGTCATCATCGTTACCCGGGTTGGTCAACCAAACGATACCGGGCGTGATCGCAATGTTGCTGTTGAGACGGAAGCGATAGAAGCCTTCCACAGCAAACGGAGTATCCTGATTGCGAACATCCGACAGAGTTCCGAAAGTACCGTCTCCGAAACCTCCTGCATAAAGGGGTGCACCAGCCAGAATACCCAGCAGGTTGCCGCGACCGCCCAAGTCGCGAATTGCCAGAGTGCCCTGGTAGCTCCACACATCATAATCACCGCGATTGATAGCGCGAATCGGCGCATAGGCAACACCGCCGCCCAGTTCAAAGTCACCAAACTTGAAGTTAACCTGTGCTCCGTAGACGTTTGCCACTTCAGGACGGTCTGCATTGAGGAAGCCGAAACCTTCACCCAAGTAGGTGTTGGCATACATCAAACCCAGGTCAACGAAATCGCTCAGGAAGGTCAGCTGACCCATGAAAGAGCCATCGCCGTTGAACAGACCTGCACCGGATTCAGAATCTTCAGCTTCGTCAGCCGCGTAGCTCAAATCCAAGGACAAGTTCTCACTCAGTTCAAAGAACAAGCCAAGACCTGTACCACCTGTGACCAGAGCGTACTGGCGCGGTGCACCAAAGTTGGTCAACGAACCAGAACCACTGCTATCAAATGGGCTGATCGTGCTGGTTACATAGTCAGAGTCACTGGTTGCGTTAGCGCCTAACAGCACCGTAAGGCGATCGCCCAGCGGAAACTGATAGAACAACTGGTTCAGCACGATGTCATTGTCTTCACCTTCTGTACCACTACCAAACGACCAGTTTAAGTCGCCTAGACCAGCCTGAAGGGAATCGTAGCTTGAGAAGTCACGAGCTTGCAGACGAGTCCGCAGCAAGTCTTCGCCTGTAAAACTAGTATCAAAGTTCAAGCGAACTCGATAACCAGCATTTGCCTGATCATCGAACTCTTCATCGTCGTAGTCGATGGGCACAGCAGCCGCAAAGATAACTTCACCGTTCAGCTTTGTCGTGGTCGAGAACTGATTTGCTTCCAGCTCAGAAGTACGCGATTCCAGCGCATCCACGCGACCACGAAGGGTAGACAGCTCAGCCTGGAACTCGTCCTGCAGGCGACGCAGGGTTGCCAGGTCTTCCTTAGTTGCGAGGTCAGCCGTACTGGAGGCAATTAACTCGCTGATGCGATCCAGACAGGCGTTTAAACCAGCAGCAAACTCAAAACGGGTCAGAGCACGCTGACCTCTGTAGGTTCCATCGGGATAACCTGCAATACAGCCGTAACGCTCGACTAGAGACTGGAGAGCCTGGAATGCCCAATCAGTCGGTTGAACATCAGAGAGCTGAGAAATAGACGTAACTTGAGCCTGAGTTGTAGAAACTTCGTTACCGTACTGAACGATCTCATCCAGCGATGCAACACTGGTTTCAGCAGAAGCAGCAACCGGAGCAGCTTGAGCAATCTGGAGAGGTTCAGCAGGAGCAACTTCAGCAACCGGAGTTTCAGCAACCGGAGCAACTTCAGCAGCCGTGGTTTCAGTAACCGAAGCTTCAGCAGTCGGAGCGGCAGCAATAGGAGCCGTCGCATCAATTTGTAGTGTCGTGCTAGCAGCCGAAGCAGTATTCAACAGCGCATCAGCACCAGCCTGGGATTCTGCCGCATAAGCAGAAGACGAAACTAGAAGGGCCGCGCCCAGAAAAGCAGGCGTAGCAACAAGATAGTTCAGCTTTAGAACTTTGGATAGCATTGTTTGAGTCCTCACACCTAAACCTAAAGTGACTTTAGATTCCACACCTATCATTTTGACGTACCCCTCCGTATTAATCACGGCGGATTCTGGGTTCAAGCAGCAATTGCGGACATCGCCCGTTTAACATTACTTCGCCCAATGGACAACGTCTTACCCAACCGAAACATTGGCTTTAGAATCTTACTTCTCGTAAGCCAAACACTGATATCGTATCACGGTTGAATCGATTCAGCTATTCGCCTATTCTCTCTGCTCTTAAACAGCTAGTTCTTAAACAGAGGCGGCACACATCACAACCTTAATGAACGTGAGACTCGTTGCAACCAGATTAAGGTTTGCAAAAATCTCAGACCTAATGTTGCTTTACCCACTAAAGTTAGCTGACCTGATGAATGAATTGAATCTCTCGTGTGACAGTTCGATCGATCGGACAATTCATCTTGCGATTTGCAAACATGTTATCTGCAAACATCAGTGCCGCTAAGGGATAGACAAAGCCCCTGAAAAAAAAGTTCCCAAAAAACTATCCGCTCTCACTAGATAGCAGGTTCAAAATTTCCTTTCGGATCTTTCTCATTGCTGAAAGTGAGAGCGGTGTAGCGGGTCATAGGTTAAAAGCGAACTGCCGGAAGGAACTCCAATCAGTGTGCGCTCTTGAAACTAAGCTTCAGGAAGTTACCTGATTCTTAGAGAACAGCTCCGGCGCGCAGCCAGCTTGTCTTAACCTGATGACCCAGGCGTTTACTACTATCTTGCATGGGCATCACCTCCTTATTCCCTAAACGGTTGTTGAGAAGTTAGAGCTTTAAGCTCGGTGTTACCACCTATCAACTACATTAGCACAGGGAAATCGATTGTGTGAAAATTTCAGCAAAAAGCTCCTACCCGAAGGCAGGAGCTAACTCAACACTTATTCCCTTGATTACCAGATGATTATCGGGTTAGAGAGCGTTACCACGGGGCAGTACCTCTTCGGGGAATACAAATTGTTCGTGCGGCTGATCCTGAGGTGCCATCCAAGCCCGGATGCCCTCGTTCAGCAGAATGTTCTTCG